>NZ_JAQZSF010000032.1:0-201 GCF_028674915.1 Agrobacterium sp. CNPSo 3708 | reverse complement strand
ATGAACATCAAGAGCCTTCTCATTGGCTCCGCTGCAGCTCTTGCAGCAGTATCTGGCGCAAAGGCCGCTGACGCGATCGTTGCTGCTGAGCCTGAGCCACTGGAATACGTTCGCGTTTGCGACGCTTTCGGCGCAGGCTTCTTCTACATTCCTGGTACGGAAACCTGCCTGAAGTTCGGCGGCTACGTTCGTTTCCAGACC
>NZ_JAQZSF010000031.1:0-212 GCF_028674915.1 Agrobacterium sp. CNPSo 3708 | reverse complement strand
AGTACCATTGGCGCTGGGGCGTTTCACGGCCGTGTTCGGAATGGGAACGGGTGCAGCCGCCCCGCGATAACCACCAGGTCGGCAAAACGCAACTGGCACGAGCTTTTGGCTCATGCTGTTGTATCGAGAAGCTGGAGAGCTTTTGGCTCTATTTGATATGAACACGTGATGCGATCGAGTTTTATTCGATGAGCATGAACAATGGGAACGAA
>NZ_JAQZSF010000004.1:0-408322 GCF_028674915.1 Agrobacterium sp. CNPSo 3708 | reverse complement strand
GATCGTTCCGATCGCGATGGAAGAAAAGCTGCGCTTCGCTATCCGCGAAGGCGGCCGTACCGTCGGCGCCGGCATCGTTGCCTCGATCATCGAGTAATCGACGACCGACGATGCCGTAAGCTTGCCGACGGCACTTAAGATTGCAGATGGCGGGCAAGCGCGATCTGCAGGTAGCGTCGGCATCGTTGCCTTGATTGTCGGGGAATCTCGACGTCTGAAATTCTAATTGACGGCGGTGCAAACACACCGCCGTCAGTTGTTTGATGAAAAAGCGTATCGGCGCTGCACTTTTAGTGCTTGAAAATTTCGGTGAAAGCGCGTAAACGCGCACTCACGTTCACCGCTGGATTCGCAATGCGTTGCGAAGCCGGGTGATTTCGCAATACAGACTACTGAAATGATTGGGGTGCGCCCTTCGCATTCCTCTCGATTTTTGAAAATCTGCGGCGCCACGATTAACTAGGTTCATGTATTTCCGCGTGCGGAAATCAATAATAAAGAACAAGGACAAGACGAATGAACGGCCAGAATATCCGTATCCGCCTCAAGGCGTTTGACCACCGGATCCTCGATGCCTCCACCCGTGAAATCGTGTCGACCGCCAAGCGCACCGGCGCCAGCGTTCGCGGCCCGGTTCCGCTGCCTACCCGCATTGAAAAATTTACTGTCAACCGCTCTCCCCACGTGGACAAGAAGAGCCGTGAGCAGTTCGAAATGCGGACGCACAAGCGTCTTCTCGACATCGTTGACCCCACCCCGCAGACTGTTGACGCGCTGATGAAGCTCGACCTCGCTGCTGGCGTTGACGTGGAAATCAAGCTCTAAGACCTCGGCCTGACCTTGCGAAAGTAAGGGCCGATATAACAAGGAAGGTACGTGGAGCAATCCAACGTCTTCCAATCCGGAGACCGGAAACATCGTGAGATGTCGAAGGGAACTCCCTAACAAAGGCCGAGCAAGGGTTTTCCCTTCAAGGCTCGCAAGAGGATTGAACCAATGCGTTCAGGTGTGATTGCACAGAAAGTGGGAATGACCCGCGTCTACAACGACGCTGGTGAGCATATTCCCGTAACGGTCCTGCGTATGGACAACGTACAAGTCGTTGCCCAGCGTACGGAAGACAAGAATGGCTATACCGCAGTTCAGCTCGGTGCCGGCCAGTCCAAGGTCAAGAACACGACAAAGGCGCTTCGCGGCCATTTTGCTGCTGCCAATGTCGAGCCGAAAGCAAAGCTCGTCGAATTCAAGGTCTCCAGCGAGAACCTGATCGACGTCGGTGCAACACTGACCGCAAATCATTTTCAAGCCGGCCAACTGGTCGACGTCACCGGAACAACGATCGGTAAGGGTTTTGCCGGTTCGATGAAGCGTCACAACTTCGGTGGTGGCCGCGCATCGCACGGTAACTCGATCTCTCACCGTGCGCACGGTTCGACGGGTTCCAACCAGGATCCTGGTCGCGTGTGGAAGGGTAAGCGCATGGCTGGTCATATGGGCCAGACCCGCGTCACCACCCAGAATCTGGAAGTGGTTTCGACCGATGAGGATCGCGGTTTGATCCTCGTGAAGGGCGCCGTTCCCGGTTCCAAGGGTTCCTGGATCATCGTCCGCGACGCCGTCAAGTCGGCTGCGAAGTAAGGGAGCCTTATCATGGAATTGAACGTCACAACCCTCGAGGGAAAAGACGCCGGCAAGGTAGCCCTGTCGGACGCAATCTTCGGCCTCGATCCACGCCAGGACATCCTGGCCCGCGTTGTGCGCTGGCAGCTTGCTAAGAAGCAGCAGGGCACGCACAAGACCAAGAACCGTTCGGAAGTTTCCCGCACGGGTGCAAAGATGTACAAGCAGAAGGGTACGGGCCGCGCTCGTCACCATTCGGCTCGCGCACCGCAGTTCCGCGGCGGCGGCAAGGCCCACGGCCCAGTCGTTCGCAGCCACGCTCACGACCTTCCTAAGAAGGTTCGCGCGCTCGGCCTGCGTCTCGCCCTGTCTGCAAAGGCAAAGGCCGAAGAACTGATCATCGTCGATCAGCTGATTGCATCGGACGCAAAGACAAAGGCTCTGCTGGGCAACTTCGCTTCGCTCGGCCTGACCAACGCTCTCGTTATCGGCGGCGCAGAACTTGATGGCAACTTCAAGCTCGCGGCTCAGAACATCCCGAATGTGGACGTTCTGCCGGTACAGGGCATCAATGTTTACGACATCCTGCGCCGTGGCAAGCTCGTGCTTTCCAAGGCTGCTGTAGAGGCTCTGGAGGAGCGGTTCAAATGACGGATCTTCGCCACTACGATGTGATCGTATCTCCCTCGATCACGGAAAAGTCGACGCTGGTATCCGAACAGAACCAGGTCGTATTCAACGTCGCCAAGGACGCTTCCAAGCCTGAAATCAAGGCTGCCGTGGAAGCTCTCTTCGGCGTCAAGGTCACGGGTGTGAACACGCTTATCCGCAAGGGTAAGACGCGCCGTTTCCGTGGATTCGCTGGCAAGCAGAAGGACGTCAAGAAGGCGATCGTGACACTTGCTGAAGGTCAATCCATCGACGTGTCCACCGGACTCTAAAGGTTAGGCCCAAGCGGGCAAAGACCCAAAAGGGAACAAATACAATGGCATTGAAAAGTTTCAATCCGACCACACCTAGCCAGCGTCAGCTGGTTATTGTGGACCGCGCTTCGCTCTACAAGGGCAAGCCGGTAAAGGCTCTTACACAGGGCCTCAGCTCGAAGGGTGGCCGTAACAACCAGGGCCGGATCACCGTTCGTTTCCAGGGCGGCGGTCACAAGCGGACCTACCGTCTGGTTGACTTCAAGCGTCGTAAGTTCGACGTTGAAGGTACGGTTGAACGTCTGGAATATGACCCTAACCGCACCGCATTCATCGCGCTCGTGACATACACGGACGGCGAACAGGCTTACATTCTCGCGCCACAGCGTCTCGCTGCCGGTGACAAGGTGATCGCCTCCGACAAGGCAGTGGACGTAAAGCCCGGCAACACCATGCCGCTGCAGTTCATTCCGGTCGGCTCGATCATCCACAACGTCGAGATGAAGCCGGGCAAGGGCGGCCAGATCGCTCGCTCCGCCGGTACCTATGCACAGCTCGTGGGCCGCGATGCCGGTATGGCGATCCTGCGTCTCAACTCCGGTGAACAGCGTCTGGTGCACGGCTCCTGCCTCGCATCGATCGGCGCTGTTTCCAACGCTGACCACGGCAACATCAACGATGGCAAGGCCGGTCGTTCGCGTTGGCGCGGCAAGCGTCCGCATGTTCGCGGCGTTGTCATGAACCCGGTCGACCACCCGCACGGTGGTGGTGAAGGTCGCACGTCCGGTGGTCGTCATCCTGTGACGCCATGGGGCAAGCCTACCAAGGGCAAGCGTACCCGCTCGAACAAGTCGACTGACAAGTTCATCATGCGTTCGCGCCATCAGCGCAAGAAGTAAGAGAGGAAGTCTCAAGTGGCTCGTTCAGTATGGAAAGGTCCGTTTGTTGACGGCTATCTTCTCGCTAAGGCTGAGAAGGTGCGCGCAGGCGGACGCAGTGAAGTAATCAAGATCTGGAGCCGTCGCTCCACGATCCTGCCGCAGTTCGTTGGTCTGACCTTCGGCGTTTACAACGGCAGCAAGCATGTGCCCGTCTCTGTCAACGAAGACATGGTCGGTCACAAGTTCGGTGAATTCTCTCCGACCCGGACCTATTACGGTCATGGCGCGGACAAGAAGGCAAAGAGGAAGTAATCATGGCGAAGGCTAAGACCGAACGCCGGCTGAAGGACAACGAGGCTCAGGCCGTTGCCCGTACGCTTCGCGTCAGCCCCCAGAAACTGAACCTGGTTGCCGCTCTTATCCGTGGCAAGAAGGTTGATCGCGCTCTCGCCGAGCTCGAGTTCTCGCGCAAGCGTATCGCTTCCACCGTCAAGAAGACGCTGGAATCGGCTATCGCAAACGCCGAAAACAACCATGACCTCGACGTCGACGCTCTCGTCGTCGCCGAGGCCTATGTTGGCAAGTCCATCACCATGAAGCGTTTCCACGCTCGTGGCCGTGGTCGTGCATCGCGCATCGAAAAGCCGTTCTCGCACCTCACGATCGTTGTTCGTGAAGCCGAGGAAAAAGGGGAGGCCGCATAATGGGTCAGAAAATCAATCCAATCGGCTTCCGCCTGGGCATCAACCGTACGTGGGACAGCCGTTGGTACGCTGACACTTCCGAGTACGGCAACCTCCTGCATGAAGACCTCGCTATCCGTGCCTACCTCGTGAAGGAACTGAAGCAGGCCGGTATTGCAAAGGTCGTTATCGAGCGCCCACACAAGAAGTGCCGCGTTACGATCCACTCCGCTCGTCCGGGCCTCATCATCGGCAAGAAGGGCGCTGACATCGAGAAGCTTCGCAAGAAGATCTCCGAGATGACCAGCTCCGAAACGCACCTCAACATCGTTGAAGTGCGCAAGCCGGAAGTCGACGCAACGCTCGTTGCACAGTCGATTGCCCAGCAGCTGGAACGCCGCGTGGCTTTCCGTCGCGCCATGAAGCGCGCCGTACAGTCCGCTCTGCGCCTTGGCGCAGAAGGCATCAAGATCACCTGCGCAGGCCGTCTCGGCGGCGCGGAAATCGCTCGTACCGAATGGTACCGCGAAGGCCGCGTTCCGCTTCACACGCTGCGTGCAGACATCGACTACGGTACGGCTGAAGCCGAAACCGCATTCGGCATCTGCGGCATCAAGGTCTGGATCTTCAAGGGCGAAATCCTTGAGCACGATCCTATGGCTTCCGAGCGTCGTGCGCTCGAAGGCGATGCTCAGGGTCCTGCAAGCCGTGAGCGTGGCGATCGCAACGATCGTCGTCGCGAAAACGCTTGATTGACGCTGGCGAAAGATAAGCTCGGAGAAGTAAGAAAATGTTGCAGCCAAAGCGTACAAAGTACCGCAAGCAGTTCAAGGGACGCATCAAGGGCGTTGCCAAGGGCGGCTTTGACCTGGCATTCGGTGAATTCGGCTTGAAGTCGCAGGAACCGAACCGCGTGAATGCACGCGAGATCGAAGCGGCCCGCCGCGCGATCACGCGTTACATGAAGCGCGCAGGTCGCGTTTGGATCCGTGTATTCCCCGATACTCCGGTTACGGCTAAGCCGACCGAAGTTCGTATGGGTAAGGGCAAGGGTTCGGTTGATTACTGGGCATGCAAGGTCAAGCCTGGTCGTATGATGTTCGAGATCGACGGTGTTTCCGAGGAGATCGCCCGCGAGGCGCTTCGTCTCGGCGCTGCCAAGCTCTCGGTCAAGACGCGCTTCGTACAGCGCATCGCAGAGTAAGGAGCAAGGCAAATGAAAGCCGAAGATATTCGCGGCCTCAGCGCCGACCAGCTCAAGGACAAGTTGGCTGACCTGAAAAAGGAACAGTTCAACCTGCGTTTCCAGAAGGCCACCGGCCAGCTGGAAAAGTCCTCGCGCATCAACGAAGTCCGTAAGGACATCGCCCGGATCAAAACCATTGCTGCCCAAAAGGCCGCAGAAGCCAAGGCCTAAGGAAGAATACTATGCCTAAACGCATTCTCCAGGGCGTCGTTGTATCCGACAAGAACGAGAAGACTGTCGTAGTCCGTGTTGAGCGCCGATTCGCTCACCCCTTGCTGCAGAAGACCGTTCGTCGTTCTAAGAAGTACAAGGCGCACGACGAAAACAACCAATACAAGGTCGGCGATGTGGTTTCCATTGAGGAATGCGCACCGATCTCCAAGGATAAGCGCTGGACGGTGGTTGCCGCTCACGCTTAATTTCAACGGAATCGCGCCAGGTGTCTTGCACTTGGCGCGAAAATCTGTATGAAGCAGCGCAAGGACGCTCGTAACCCGAGCGTCTTTTGCTTTGATGCGCACGGAAGGTCCCTTTGGGAAACCACCCTGGCAAGATTTCTTCCGCGCAAAGACAGAGATTTCATAAGCTGGAACAGGGGGCAGCATCCATGATGTATGCCCAACCGGTCCGGTAACAACAAGAAGGCGACCTGACATGATTCAGATGCAAACAAACCTCGACGTGGCGGATAATTCCGGCGCACGTCGTGTCATGTGCATCAAGGTGCTGGGCGGCTCCAAGCGCAAGTACGCTTCCGTGGGCGACATTATCGTCGTTTCCATCAAGGAAGCTATTCCGCGCGGCCGCGTCAAGAAGGGCGACGTGATGAAGGCGGTTGTTGTGCGTACCGCCAAGGACATCCGCCGCGCCGACGGCAGCGTCATCCGTTTCGATAACAACGCAGCTGTTCTTATCGACAACAAGAAAGAGCCGATCGGCACCCGTATCTTCGGACCGGTTCCTCGCGAGCTTCGCGGCAAGAACCACATGAAGATCATCTCGCTGGCTCCAGAAGTACTGTAAGGAGCACGAGCGATGCAGAAGATTCGTAAAGGCGACAAGGTTGTCGTATTGACCGGTAAGGACAAGGGCCGTACCGGCGAAGTAATCCAGGTAATGCCGAAGGAAGACCGTGCTGTTGTGCGTGGCGTCAACATGGTGAAGCGTCACCAGCGCCAGACCCAGAGCCAGGAAGCCGGCATTATCAACAAGGAAGCATCCTTGCACATCTCCAACATTGCCATCGCCGATAAGGATGGCAAGCCGACTCGCGTTGGCTTCAAGGTTGTAGAAGGCAAGAAGGTCCGTGTGGCCAAGCGTTCGGGAGAAGTCATCGATGGCTGAGACCAAGTACGAACCGCGTCTCAAGACGGAATACGTAAACCGTATCCGCGGCGCCATGCAGGAGAAGTTCTCCTACGCTAACGTCATGATGATCCCCAAGCTGGACAAGATCGTGATCAACATGGGTGTGGGTGAGGCGACTGCCGACTCCAAGAAGCCCACGGTTGCTGCAGGCGATCTGGCTGCTATTGCAGGTCAGAAGCCGGTCGTGACCCGCGCCCGCAACTCGATTGCTGGCTTCAAGGTTCGCGAAGGCATGCCAATCGGTGCGAAGGTTACTCTTCGCGGCGCACGCATGTACGAATTCCTTGATCGTCTGGTCAACATCGCGCTTCCGCGCGTTCGCGACTTCCGGGGCCTGAACCCGAAGAGCTTTGACGGCCGTGGCAACTTCGCCATGGGCATCAAGGAACACATTGTGTTCCCAGAAATCAACTACGACAAGGTTGATCAGATGTGGGGCATGGACATCATCGTTTGCACGACGGCGCCGACCGACGACGAAGCACGGGCTCTTTTGACAGAGTTCAACTTCCCGTTCCGTCAGTAACCGTAACGACGAGCGTAGAAAAGGAACTCCGATATGGCGAAAACAAGCGCAGTTGAAAAGAACAAGCGCCGCCGCAAGACAGTTGCCTCCCAGGCCGGCAAGCGTGCCGCCCTCAAGGCCATCGTCATGAACCAGTCCCTTCCGATCGAAGAGCGGTTCCAGGCAACTCTGAAGCTCGCTTCGCTGCCGCGTGACGGCTCGAAGACGCGTATCCGCAACCGCTGCGAAGTAACGGGCCGTCCGCGCGCGTTCTATCGCAAGCTCAAGATGTCGCGTATCGCGCTTCGTGAGCTGGGCAATTCCGGCAAGGTGCCGGGCATTGTCAAGTCGAGCTGGTAAGGAGACGGGCACATGACCATGACTGATCCTTTGGGTGATATGCTCACCCGCATCCGCAATGGTGCTTCCCGTCGCAAGTCTTCGGTTAGCACACCTGCTTCCAGCCTCCGCGCACGCGTTCTCGACGTGCTGCAGGCTGAAGGCTACATCCGCGGTTATTCCAAGGTCGATTTTGAAAACGGCAAGTCCGAATTCACCATCGAGCTGAAGTACTACGAAGGTGCGTCGGTGATCCGTGAGATCGGCCGCGTATCCAAGCCGGGCCGCCGAGTTTATGTCTCGGTTAAGTCCATTCCGCAGGTCGCGAACGGCCTCGGCATCACCATCCTTTCGACCCCGAAGGGTGTGATGGCCGATCACCAGGCTCGCGAACAGAACGTTGGTGGCGAGGTTCTCTGCTCGGTCTTCTAAGGCCGAGTAAGGATCTCCGTAACGGACAGACAGGATAGAAATATGTCTCGTATCGGTAAAAAGCCCGTTCAGGTTCCCGCAGGTGTGACGGCCAACGTTGAAGGCCAGAAGATTACTGCCAAGGGTCCAAAGGGCGAACTGTTCTTCGTCGCAAATGACGATATCCAGCTCAAGCTGGAAGACAACGGCGTTTCGGTACAGCCGTCCAACAACACCAAGGAAGCTCGTTCCAAGTGGGGCATGTCCCGCACGATGATCGAGAACATCTTTAAGGGTGTCAAGGATGGCTACGAGCGCAAGCTCGAAATCAACGGCGTCGGTTACCGTGCCGCCATGCAGGGCAAGAACCTGCAGCTGGCTCTCGGTTTCTCGCATGACGTTGTCTACGAGCCGCCGCAGGGTATCACCATCGCCGTGCCGAAGCCGACGGAAATCATCGTTTCCGGCATCAACAAGCAGCAGGTCGGTCAGGTTGCCGCGGAAATCCGCGAATACCGTGGTCCCGAGCCCTACAAGGGCAAAGGCGTCAAGTACGCTGAAGAACGGATCGTCCGCAAAGAAGGCAAGAAGAAGTAAGGAACTCGCGAAATGGCTAGCAGGAAAGAAGCACTTGCACGTCGTGCGAACCGTGTACGCCGCCAGCTCAAGGCGGTTGCTAACGGTCGCCCGCGCCTGTCGGTTCATCGCTCGTCGAAGAACATCTACGCTCAGATCATCGATGATGTTGCAGGCAAGACGCTCGCGTCTGCCTCCACGCTCGAAGCCGATCTGCGCTCGTCGCTGAAGACCGGCGCTGACGTTGCGGCTGCTGCCGTCGTTGGCAAGCTGGTTGCCGAGCGCGCTGGCAAGGCTGGCGTCAAGGATGTCGTATTCGACCGTGGCGCATTCATCTATCACGGTCGCGTCAAGGCCCTGGCAGATGCTGCCCGCGAAGGCGGTCTGAACTTCTAAGACTTTATCCACCCGGGCGCATGTCGCACCGGGTGGATTTTCACCGGGCCAACCGGACTTCAGCAATGGAGCCGGAGGGCCTACTTTCGTTTGCCGTTCGATACCGGAAAAGAAAAAGGAAAAGGACAATGGCACAGGAAAAAAGAGGTTCTCGCGACGATCGCCAGAACCGCGAAGAGCGCGATAGCGAATTCGTCGACAAGCTGGTCGCGATCAACCGCGTTGCTAAGGTTGTTAAGGGTGGCCGTCGTTTCGGCTTCGCAGCTCTCGTCGTCGTCGGCGACCAGAAGGGCCGCGTTGGCTTTGGTCACGGCAAGGCTCGTGAAGTTCCAGAAGCAATCCGCAAGGCAACTGAAGCTGCCAAGCGCGATCTGATCTTCGTTCCGCTGCGCGATGGCCGTACGCTGCACCACGACGTTAACGGTCGCCACGGCGCCGGCAAGGTTCTGTTGCGCTCCGCCAAGGCTGGTACCGGTATCATCGCCGGTGGTCCAATGCGCGCTGTTTTCGAAACGCTCGGCGTTCACGACGTTGTTGCCAAGTCTACGGGCTCTTCGAACCCGTACAACATGGTCCGTGCAACGTTTGACGCCCTGAAGCATCAGGTTCATCCGAAGGACATCGCTGCTCAGCGTGGTCTCAAGTATGCAACCCTTCAGTCACGTCGCGTCGCATCCGGCGTCGCTTCTGAAGAGTAAGGATCTGGATCATGGCCAAGAACACTACTGAAGCCAAGAAGACTGTTACGGTCGAACAGATCGGCAGCCCAAACCGCCGCCCGGAGATCCAGCGTCAGACGCTGATCGGCCTGGGTCTTAACAAGATGCACCGTCAGCGCACGCTGGAAGATACGCCTTCTGTTCGTGGCATGATTCGTGCGGTCCAGCATCTCGTTCGCGTCGTAGACGAGAAGTGAGACGGAGGAACCTATCATGAAACTCAATGAAATCAGAGACAACGAAGGCGCCACCAAAGACCGTATCCGCGTAGGTCGCGGTATCGGCTCCGGCAAGGGCAAGACCGGTGGTCGCGGCGTCAAGGGTCAGAAGGCTCGTTCGGGCGTTGCCATCAACGGCTTCGAAGGCGGTCAGATGCCAATCTACCGTCGTCTGCCGAAGCGCGGCTTCACCAACATCTTCGCTTCCGAATACGTGACCGTTTCGCTCGGCCGCGTTCAGGCTGCGATCGATGCTGGCAAGCTCGACGCCAAGGCAACGGTTGATGCCGCTGCTCTCAAGGCTGCTGGCGTGATCCGTCGTCCGAAAGACGGCGTGCGTATCCTGGCCGACGGCGAGCTAACGGCAAAGGTGGCTTTCGAAGTCGCCGGCGCTTCCAAGCCTGCGCTTGAAAAAATCGAGAAGGCTGGTGGGTCCATCAAGCTTCTCGTTGTTGCGCCGGAAGCTTCCGAGTAATATATGATCTCTGAACGCCCGGGGTGTTTCGCCCCGGGCGTTTCTCTTTACGCTACGTAAGTCTTTGAAAATCTAATCGATTTGACGGAAATGCGCAGCGACTCATTGCGATCTCGCATGTCTCGCGCTCAAAATGCCGCAGCGTGCAGCGCAAGTGAGTGCCTCACAGTCCTTGAACTCCCTTTGACCTTGAACTCGGTAGGGGGAGGGGATAGGACATACGAAAACAAGGGTGAGGCATGATTGCGACGTTACAGTCGCTTTCCGTCCGAAGCCCGGTTTTTGAACCAGTATCTTTATGGACCCTGCCGGAGACGCCGTTCACCGTGCTGCTGGATAGGGTCATGCGGAGAAATTTATGGCTTCAGCAGCGGAACAACTGGCCTCAAACCTGAATTTTTCGACCTTCGCCAAGGCTGAAGATCTGAAAAAGCGCCTCTGGTTTACCCTTGCCGCACTTCTCGTCTATCGCCTCGGCACGCATATTCCGCTTCCCGGTCTGAACCCGGAAGCCTATGCCCAGGCATTTCGCGGTCAGGCGAACGGCATTCTCGGTCTCTTCAACATGTTTGCGGGCGGCGCTGTCGAGCGCATGGCGATCTTCGCGCTCGGCATCATGCCTTACATCTCCGCTTCGATCATCGTTCAGCTGATGACATCGGTCGTGCCGTCGCTGGAATCCTTGAAAAAGGAAGGCGAAGCAGGCCGCAAGATCATCAACCAGTACACCCGCTACGGCACTGTGCTGCTGGGTACGCTGCAGGCCTACGGCATTTCCGTCGGGCTCGAGAGCGGTGCTGGCCTCGTTGTCGACCCAGGTCTGTTCTTCCGCGTCTCCACCGTCCTCACGCTGCTTGGCGGCACGATGTTCCTGATGTGGCTTGGCGAGCAGATCACCTCGCGCGGTATCGGCAACGGTATTTCGCTAATTATCTTTGCGGGTATCGCTGCTGGTCTGCCGAAGGCTCTGGCCGGTACGCTGGAGCTTGGCCGCACAGGAGCGCTGTCCACGACGCTGATTCTCACTGTCGTCATCGTCGCCATCCTGGTGATCGCGCTGATCGTCTTCGTCGAACGCGCCCAGCGCCGTCTTCTGATCCAGTATCCGAAGCGTCAGGTCGGCAACCGCATGTTCCAGGGCGACACCTCGCACCTGCCGCTGAAGCTGAACACTGCGGGTGTTATCCCTGCGATCTTCGCGTCCTCGCTGCTGCTCCTGCCGGCAACGGCTGCAGGCTTTACCAACAGCACGAACCTTCCTTCCTGGGCGACGACGATCATTGCGTCTCTCCAGCATGGCCAGCCGCTCTTCATGCTGTTCTACGGCCTGCTGATTGCGTTCTTTGCCTTCTTCTATACGGCGATCGTGTTCAATCCAAAGGACACGGCGGATAATCTGAAGAAGCATGGCGGCTTCATTCCCGGCATTCGTCCCGGCGAGCGCACCGCAGAGTACATTGACTATGTGTTGACACGCATCACGGTTGTCGGCGCGATTTATCTTGTCTTCGTCTGTATCCTTCCTGAGACACTTATTGCCCGTACAGGCATACCGTTAGCCCTTGGTGGTACTTCGCTTTTGATCGTAGTCAGTGTAACTCTGGATACTGTTGCGCAAATCCAGGGCCACCTGATTGCTCAGCAATATGAGGGGCTGATCAAGAAATCGAAACTGCGTGGAGGAAAGAGGGGACGATGAGACTGATATTTTTGGGACCGCCAGGTGCAGGCAAGGGAACACAGGCCAAGCGTCTGACGGACAAGTACGGCATTCCGCAGCTTTCCACCGGCGATATGCTGCGTGCGGCTGTGACTGCTGGAACGGACATCGGCAAGCGCGCCAAGGCGGTGATGGATGCCGGTGGTCTCGTGTCGGACGATATCGTCAACCAGATCGTGTCCGAACGGATCGAGCAGGCTGACTGTGCGAACGGCTTCATTCTCGATGGCTACCCGCGGACGGTACCGCAGGCCAAGGCTCTGAGCGAGAATCTTCAGCAGAAGAACATTCAGCTGGATGCGGTCATCGAGCTCAAGGTCGACGAAGAGGCGCTTGTGCGTCGAATCGAAAATCGTGTGGCTGAGACGATCGCTGCTGGCGGAACCGTTCGCTCGGACGACAATCCGGAAGCCTTCCGCAAGCGCCTCTCCGAGTATCGTGAGAAGACAGCGCCGCTCTCCGAATACTACCGTGAGCAGGGCGAGCTCGTCGTGCTGGACGGGATGGCCGATGTGGATGCGGTGACTGCCGCAATCGCTGGCGCCTTGGAAAAAGACAACAGCCCGGCGGCCTCTGCTGCACGGATCTAAAGAATCTTGGCGGGGCCGGTTGCTTTTTTCAACCGATTCCGTTAAACACCGCGCCAACTCGCGACAACCCAAGCGACTGGCGCGGATTTTCCTTTAGGGAAGGAAAGTCCGGGTTCGGTCGTTTTGACTTGTGACGAACAGGAATTTGAACTGGCGGCAGCATCGTGCCGCTCAAATGGAAGCACCACTTGCCGGATGGCAACTGGAACGCAAGGAGAATAGACGTGGCACGTATCGCTGGCGTCAACATCCCGACGGCTAAGCGCGTTGTTATCGCTTTGACCTATATTCACGGGATCGGTCCGAAATTCGCGCAGGAAATCATGAACAAGGTTGGTCTCTCGGCCGATAAGCGCGTTCATCAGCTGACGGACGCTGAAGTCCTTCAGATCCGCGAAACCATCGACCGCGATTACCAGGTCGAAGGCGATCTTCGTCGCGAAACCGCGATGAACATCAAGCGCCTCATGGACCTCGGTTGCTACCGTGGCCTGCGCCACCGCCGTGGCCTTCCGGTTCGCGGTCAGCGCACGCACACCAACGCTCGTACCCGTAAGGGTCCAGCGAAGGCCATCGCGGGCAAGAAGAAGTAATTTTCCGTTTATGCGGAAGAGGAGGCTGGTGCGAACCGCGCCAGCCTTTCTGAGTTTGGCGCAATGCTCGCAAGCGGGTGGCGCGCCGGTGTAGCCGCTGGTGTTACGGCGGTGAAGAGATCAATGAAAGGACTATCATGGCCAAGGAAGCCGCACGCGTACGCCGTCGCGAACGCAAAAATATCACGTCGGGTGTAGCGCACGTCAACTCGACCTTCAACAACACGATGATCACCATCACCGACGCACAGGGCAACGCGATTGCCTGGTCGTCTGCCGGTGCCAAGGGCTTCAAGGGTTCGCGTAAGTCGACCCCGTTCGCTGCCCAGATCGCTGCTGAAGATTGCGCCAAGAAGGCTCAGGAACATGGCATGAAGTCGCTTGAGGTCGAGGTTTGCGGTCCGGGTTCGGGTCGTGAGTCCGCACTTCGCGCTCTGCAGGCTGCCGGTTTCCTCATCACTTCCATCCGCGACGTGACGCCGATCCCGCACAACGGTTGCCGCCCGCGCAAGAAGCGCCGCGTCTAACGCGTTCTGTCTGGAGGTTCCGCCTTTCCATCGGTCTGGCGGAATTTTCGCGTAATCGGCGTGTGGTTGCCGGCGTGGCCGGTGTGCTTACGCTTGAAACCCTCCGATGAACCTTTGCGGTTCCTCTCGGTGATCATGCTCGGTCCGCCACGATTGGATGGTGGCGGCGAACGGAAGGTTTAAAGATGATTCAAAAGAATTGGCAGGAACTGATCAAGCCGAACAAGGTCGAGTTCACGTCCTCCAGCCGCACCAAGGCAACGCTTGTTGCTGAGCCGCTGGAGCGTGGTTTCGGTCTGACGCTCGGCAACGCGCTGCGTCGCGTGCTCCTGTCGTCTCTGCGTGGCGCCGCTGTTACTGCCGTGCAGATCGACGGCGTCCTGCACGAGTTCTCCTCCATCCCCGGCGTTCGGGAAGATGTGACGGATATCGTGCTCAACATCAAGGAAATCGCCATCAAGATGGACGGCGATGACTCCAAGCGCATGGTCGTGCGCAAGCAGGGCCCTGGTGCCGTTACCGCTGGCGATATCCAGACGGTTGGCGACATCGAGATCCTGAACCCCGACCATGTTATCTGCACGCTCGACGATGGCGCTGAAATCCGCATGGAATTCACCGTCAACAACGGCAAGGGCTATGTGCCTGCAGAGCGTAACCGCGCGGAAGATGCCCCGATCGGCCTCATCCCTGTGGACAGCCTTTATTCTCCGGTCAAGAAAGTGTCCTACAAGGTGGAAAACACCCGTGAAGGTCAGGTTCTCGACTATGACAAGCTGATCATGACGATTGAGACCAACGGTTCGGTTTCCGGCGAAGACGCCGTTGCCTTCGCCGCTCGTATTCTTCAGGACCAACTTGGCGTGTTCGTCAACTTCGACGAGCCGCAGAAGGAAGCAGAAGAAGAATCGGTTACGGAACTGGCGTTCAACCCGGCACTTCTCAAGAAGGTCGACGAGCTCGAGCTGTCCGTTCGTTCGGCAAACTGCCTGAAGAACGACAACATCGTCTATATCGGCGACCTGATCCAGAAGACCGAAGCCGAAATGCTTCGCACGCCGAACTTCGGTCGCAAGTCGCTCAACGAAATCAAGGAAGTTCTCGCTTCCATGGGTCTGCATCTCGGCATGGAAGTGCCCGCATGGCCACCAGAGAACATCGAAGATCTCGCTAAGCGTTACGAAGACCAGTACTAACAAAGAAAAGGCAGGCCCTCAAAGACTGCCTTTCCCCGTCAAACAGCAGACCAGTCGTCTGCATGTGCCAGGAAACGGCAGGACCGGATAGGGAACCTGCACTAAAGGAGAATAGCAATGCGCCACGGAAATTCAGGCCGCAAGCTCAATAGAACCGCCAGCCACCGCAAGGCAATGTTTGCCAACATGGCTGCTTCGCTCATCACCCATGAGCAGATCGTCACCACTCTGCCGAAGGCGAAGGAAATTCGCCCGATCGTAGAAAAGCTGGTCACGCTCGGCAAGCGTGGTGACCTGCACGCTCGTCGTCAGGCCATCTCGCAGATCAAGGACCAGGACGCTGTCCGTAAGCTCTTCGACGCGATTGCAGCTCGTTACGCAAACCGTAACGGCGGCTACATCCGCATCATGAAGGCTGGCTTCCGTCAGGGCGACAACGCGGCTATGGCTGTCGTTGAATTCGTCGAGCGCGACGTCGACGCCAAGGGCGCAGCCGACAAGGCTCGCGTTGCTGCTGAGACGGCTGCTGCCGAAGCTGCATAAGCCTCGCGCTTAAGCATCAAGACTTGAGAAGCCGGGTGAGCGATCACCCGGCTTCTTTGCCTTCTTGCATGGTCGGGCGGGTGAAGCGGTCCGGCACGATGGGGAAGCGGTTGGATGACCGGTGTCGAAATGTCTAGCGCGCCGTGCGTCTCTATTGAACGCACAGAGGATGCTTCATCTTCTTTGATCTACGCATCGTGCTTTGCGAGAATCGATTTCGATTTTCGGGCCGATGCTGTCAGAACCTCCTGGTTCATGCATTGATGTCTCAAGTCGCGGTGTGGCCAGCACTGTGACACCAACGCGGTTTGTATCGGCCGACACAAGCTAGTGCAGGGACACTTTGAAGCGTCGCGGCTTTCTTGCCCAATAGTAGTCGAAAATGCCGATCAATGTTTTCGGTGCGTGGTTTTCTCGGGCCAGACGGTCAAGCGACGTCGGCGGGTGTAGTCTGACGCCTCTCGCTATCAGTTTTGCTCGTTGCTGCTAGGGGATAACGCAGCAAACACCTGTGGCTGTTGCTCATGCAGCGCACCTTCGTTGTGCGCATGACGCCATTGCGAGATACCCCGGCGTCCGTCCATGAGAGGCTTTGACCGGCCTACTGTTTTTCTGGGAAACGCGCGTCGCAAAGGGTGACGAAGCGCTTCATGGAGTCGGGGTCTTTGGCAAAGATCGCGGACATCGTGTCGACGTGCTTCTGCAGGTAGGTCCGGGCTTCCGACTTCGACATTCTGTTCTCTTCGAAAGACGCTTCCGCCATCGCAGCGAGTCTGTTGAACCTGCTTTCGTAAGCCTGCGCCTGCGCTCTCGCCTTGGCGGATTTTGGACCATCCTGCAACGCGTGGGCGTTGATGATGAAGGTCGCTCCACACTGGAACATGTAATCCGTCTGGGAGGGGCCAGGCTTGGCGGTGGAGGCGGCTAAAGCCGGAGCGCTGGACAGGCTTGCCAGAAGAATGAAGATACCAATACGCAACGCCGGTTCCTTTCAAGAGAGGCAGAACGTTTCGTGGTCATCACGCAGATCTTCACGACGTCATGTCGGCGGCCGTATCCGGCATAAGACTTGAAGATAGGCCTCATCTGAAGGTCTGTAAATTATGGTTTCTCGTACGATTTTTCGGAGTGAAACAAAACCTTTAGGTGTGTTTGTAGTCTGCCTCTACTCCGGGATGAAGATTCTGTGTTTGATATGCTTCAAATGGCAGACGATGGTGAAAGTCATGATGACGAGCAGCGACCACGAACTCCATTTGCCGAGGCTCACTGCGGACCATGCGCCGAGTTGGTTGGGGTAGCTCCAGATGGCAAAGAAGGTAGAGATGTTTTCCGCCAGCCAAACGAAGAAGCCGATGAGGATGAAGGAAAGAAGCAGTGGCATCTCCCGATCCCTGTCATAAGGGCGGTAGGTCACTGTGGTGCGGGCATAAAGGCCCAGCGCGCAGGCGGCGATGTACCAGCGATAGTCGCCAATATAGTGATGGGTGAAGAAGTTGGCGTAGATCGCAAGCGCGATCAGCGTTGCCATCCAGTAAGGCGGATGATGGCGAATTCTCAAATCGAATAGCCGCCACGCTTGAATGATGTAGCTGCCGACGGCCGCGTACATAAAGCCGGAAAACAGAGGCACACCTAAGACTTTGCTGTAAGCGAAGTCTTGGTAGGACCATGACTGGATGGCGCCGGATGTCTTGAACAATTCCAGCGCGAAGCCGACGATGTGAAACAGGAAGATCGCTTTCGCCTCATCGAGCGTCTCGAGCTTGCTCCAGATCATGAAGATCTGGATCGTCAACGCAATGACGAGAAGAACGTCGTAGCGCGGCAGACCGAAGAGGCCGGCACGCGGCACCAGAAAGATGGACAGGAAGAACAGCCCGGCAAATAGGCAGGCTCTGGCATTCTTGATACCGAAGTAGAGGAATTCAACGGCAAAGCGCCTGATGCCGCTCAAGCCTCCCCAAGGCCGCGCGTCACAAAGATAATGATCCAGGAATGACAGACGGGTTGCCGGGAACATTGTATCGGATACCAAGGTCTATGCTCCTGTTTACCGGCGTCGCGAAATGGGTGAGGGAATCGACGTAAGGCAGGATGATGATGATCGATAGCGGCAAATTTTATGCGTCCCGAGTGCTGATCCTGTCAGGCCTCATCCTCGTCATTCTGGCGGGACTGGCGCTGCGTCGTTACGGATACATGATCGGACTGCCATTCCTCATCGTCAAATATGGCGGTTCGGTGTTGTGGGGCGCGATGGTCTATCTTCTGGCGGCGCTGCTATTCGTGAACCACAGGACGCAGCTTTTCATCATCGCCGCCACGTGCTGCTTCGCTATCGCTGTGGAGTTGTTGAGATTGGTGCATTTCCCGGCGCTGGATACATTCCGCGACACGGCGACCGGCACCTTGCTGCTCGGCCGCGTGTTCTCGCCGTGGAATATCCTTTGCTATTTCGCCGGTATCGGAATGGCTGCCGCGATCACGCTGCAGGTCGCGAAGCGGTAGCGGCTCTGCGGGCTCTGCGCCGCGCCATGATGGTTGGCCGGATCAGGCGATAGCCGAGGAGCAGGATCGTGAGGGTGATGTAGAAGGCCGGTTCCAGCGTCAGGCTCTTGCGCGCCAGAACGAAGTGAAGAACGGCGACGATGAGCACCGGATAGGCGAGCTTATGGAGCGTGTTCCATCGCGAGCCGAGGTTGCGGATCGACCAGCGGTTCGAGGTCAATGCCAGGGGCAGAAGCATTGCCAGTCCCGCCATGCCGAACATGATGTAGGGGCGTCTCAGAACATCGCCGATGATGGAGCTGAAGACCAGACCGCGATCGAGCGTCAAATAGACCGCAAAATGCGCCAGCACATAATAGAAGGCCAAGAGGCCGAGGGCGCGTCGATAGGCAATCAGGTTGATGTTGAACAGATCGCGCAGTGGGGTCACCAGCAGCCCAAGGCAGAGGAAGCGCAGAGCCCAGATGCCCAGCAGATGCTCGAAATCCTTGACGGGATTAAATCCAAGCCCACCTGTCGCGGCCAGGTAAAAATACCACAGGCCGGGACAGAGGCCGAGGATGTAGAGTGCCCAGATGGCGGCGGGCTGGTAGCGTTTGGGCAAGGAAGGCAGGGGCAGGGCGAATGCCATGTCAATAATTCGCCTTCAAGTCCAGGCCGGTATAGAGGCTAGCAACGTCTTCATAGCCGTTGAACATCAGCGTCGGCCGGTTCTTGACGCTGAAGAAGCCGCCTTCGCCGATGCGCTGCTCCGTGGCCTGGCTCCAGCGGGGATGATCGACGTTAGGATTGACGTTGGAATAGAAGCCGTATTCCCGCGCGTTGGAGTTTTTCCACGTGGTTTCGGGCTGTTTCTCGACCAGCGAAATGCGGACGATCGACTTGATGCCCTTGAAGCCGTATTTCCAAGGAACCACGAGGCGGATCGGCGCGCCGTTCTGGTTCGGTAGGGTCTCGCCATAGAGGCCGACAGCCAGGATCGTCAGTGGATGACGGGCCTCGTCGAGGCGCAGGCCTTCGACATAGGGCCAGTTGAGCGGCTGGAAAAGCCCGCTTTGACCCGGCATCTCATCGGGGCGAACGACGGTCTCGAAGGAGACAAATTTCGCACTGCCGAGTGGCTCTACCTTGTCGAGAAGGCTTGCCAGCGGAAAGCCGATCCATGGGATCGCCATCGACCAGCCTTCGACGCAGCGCATGCGGTAAGGGCGCTCCTCAAGATCGAACTTCATCAACTCTTCAAGCCCGAACTCTCTCGGCTTGCCGACGAGACCGTCGACCTTCACGGTCCAGGGCGTCGGTTTGAACTTTCCGGAGTTTTCTTTCGGGTCGGATTTGCCGACGCCGAATTCATAGAAGTTGTTGTAGCTGGTGACGGCATCAAGCGGCGTCAGTTGCTCATCCAGCTTATAGGCGCCCGGCTTTGCCGTCAGTGGCGCCGCGACCGCTTCGCGACCCGTCAGCCCGATGGCCGCGAGCCCCGCCGCCGTGCCGAGAAAGCGACGCCTGGAGAGATAAACATCGCGCGGCGTGATTTCGCTGGAGGCGATACGGGGTGGGCGATAGACGGGCATCGAAATCTCCTGAGAAACAGGTGCTGCACCGGACGTGCATGATGAGGCAAGTCCATATGATATGATCCTGGTTTACGGCAAACAACAGGCGTCGGTTCACTTAATCGCGCGAAAGTGAAAGCGTGGTGCAATATGTTCGTCTGCTATGACGAGCGAGCGCCCTTCTTTGTAAAACAAGTTCTACATTCTGGTCAGATAGGTGGACGAAGGATTGGTTCGCTGGGTACTGTAATGACGGAGATTTCGCCGATTTTTTTCCTTGGGCGCTGGACGAGATAGTGCATGACGCTCGGCGACTCGCCCTCGAAAAGATTGAAGGTTTCCTGGCCCCTAAAGGTGATACGCGCTTGACCTGTATGGAACGAGCAGGGCGAGGCGCAGGCAACGGTCAGTGTGTTTGGGTAGATACCGTTTGCCTGACCTAACTCGATACCCACCGTAATGCCGAGCTTTGGTTCCGAAATGATGGCGCAGTTCCTGCCGCTTTCGCAGGCTGCTGTCGCGATGAGCGGCTCCTTGGACGCGTCAAGGAGAACTGCTACCCGAACCTGTTGGACTTTTACTTCGGCTGCCTGGGACATGCAGGTCAATGCCAACAACGATGCTGGCGCTATTCTGAGTGTCCGCAGAAGCATTACGATCATTGAAATCTCCAACCTTGGATCGTCCTCACAGACAGTCGCGTCAACTGGCACCTATGCGTGTCACGCATCGTATCACCCTCAGTACAGGTGAGAAACAAATGAATTGGCGTACCGTACCGCACCGTACTGTTTTGCCGCAAGGTGACAGTGACAGGAGTTTGCGAATGGAGTAGAAGACGCGTCAGATTTTAAGCGGGCAGGGCGCGTTGATGTGCCTGGGAGATATGCCCGCGAGTTTGAGAGAACCGAGGAATAACGAGATGCCTGTCTATCGCTCCAGAACGACAACCCATGGCCGCAACATGGCGGGTGCGCGTGGCCTTTGGCGCGCCACCGGTATGAAGGATGGCGATTTCGGTAAGCCGATCATTGCGGTGGTGAACTCCTTCACGCAGTTCGTGCCTGGTCACGTTCACCTGAAGGATCTCGGCCAGCTCGTCGCGCGCGAGATCGAGGCGGCGGGCGGCGTTGCCAAGGAATTCAATACGATCGCCGTGGATGATGGTATCGCCATGGGTCACGATGGCATGCTCTATTCGCTACCGTCGCGCGAGATCATCGCGGACTCCGTCGAATATATGGTCAATGCGCATTGCGCCGATGCCATGGTTTGCATCTCCAACTGCGACAAGATCACGCCCGGCATGCTGAATGCCGCGATGCGTCTCAACATTCCTGCCGTCTTCGTCTCCGGCGGCCCGATGGAAGCCGGTAAGGTCGTTCTGCATGGCAAGACCGTTGCGCTCGATCTGGTCGATGCCATGGTTGCTGCTGCCGATGACAAGGTTTCCGATGAAGACGTGAAGATCATCGAGCGCTCGGCCTGTCCGACCTGCGGTTCGTGCTCGGGCATGTTCACGGCCAACTCGATGAACTGCTTGACGGAGGCGCTTGGTCTTTCTCTGCCCGGCAACGGCTCGACGCTCGCGACCCACTCCGATCGCAAGCGTCTCTTCGTTGAAGCCGGTCACCTGATCGTCGATCTGGCACGTCGCTATTACGAGCAGGATGACGAGACCGTGCTGCCGCGCACCATCGCTTCCAAGGCCGCATTCGAGAACGCCATGTCGCTCGATATCGCCATGGGCGGTTCCACCAATACGGTTCTGCATATTCTGGCAGCGGCGCATGAAGGTGGAATCGAATTTACGATGGAAGACATCGACCGGCTTTCGCGCAAGGTCCCTTGCCTTTCCAAGGTCGCGCCTGCCAAGCAGGACGTGCATATGGAAGACGTGCACCGCGCCGGCGGCATCATGCGTATTCTGGGTGAACTCGACCGTGGCGGCCTCATCAATCGCGATTGCCATACTGTTCATGAGCCCACGCTGGGTGACGCTATCGACCGCTGGGATATTACCCGCACCAATTCCGAAACGGTGCGCGAGTTCTTCAAGGCGGCGCCTGGTGGCGTGCCCACCCAGGTTGCCTTCAGCCAGTCTTCGCGCTGGGACGATCTCGATACCGACAGCGAAAACGGCGTTATCCGCTCAGTCGAAAAGCCCTTCTCGAAGGACGGCGGCCTTGCCGTTCTTTACGGCAACATCGCGCTGGATGGCTGCATCGTAAAGACCGCGGGCGTGGACGAAAGCATCTTGAAGTTCAATGGCAGCGCTGTTGTCTATGAAAGCCAGGACGCTGCGGTGAAGGGCATTCTCTCCAACGAGGTCAAGGCGGGCGATGTCGTCGTCATCCGTTATGAAGGCCCGAAGGGCGGCCCCGGCATGCAGGAAATGCTCTATCCGACGAGCTATCTGAAATCCAAGGGTCTGGGCAAAGCCTGCGCGTTGATCACCGATGGTCGTTTCTCCGGCGGCACGTCGGGCCTCTCCATCGGTCACGCCTCTCCGGAAGCGGCCCAGGGCGGCGCCATCGGCCTCGTGCGTCAGGGCGATCTCATCGAGATCGACATCCCCAACCGCACGATCAACCTCAAGGTTTCGGACGCCGAACTTGCGGCCCGTCGCGCGGAGCAGGATCAGCTTGGCTGGAAGCCGGCGGAATTCCGCAAGCGCAACGTTACCACCGCGCTGAAGGCCTATGCCGCCTTTGCATCCAGCGCGGATAAGGGTGCGGTGCGCATTTTGCCGGAGTGAGTTTTCTCCCGGTCTCAGCATGATCTTGTAAAAATGGAAAACGCCCTGACGCGGGCGTTTTTTCATTTCCTTCAACGGATTGGGAGGTTTGGTTATGAAATTGAATCAGGTCCCGATCACCATGCGGATTCTGGATAAGGGCTGAGACTTCGCCTCCATCTTCGGTCGCGGCTTTGAGCGTTTTCCCATGTCAGCCGCTCAAGCTTGTAACGGATAAGGGGCACGACCTTGCTACGCTGACAGCAAAAGGCTCTGGCGACGCCGTTCCTTTCAAACCCCAGCTTCTCCAGCAGATGGCGAGATGCTTTGTTGTCCGCGATCGGGCTGGCATGAAGCGTGTCGATCTCTAGGCACTCGAAAGCATGGTTGATGACAAGACGTGCTGCCTCCGTGGCAAAGCCTTTGCCCCAAGCGCTGCGGCCGAGCCAATAGCCGAATTCACCAACAGCCGTCTCGAACCTTGTTCATCGACCTCATCATGCGCGAGACGTTCGTCGACGCAACCCTTGTTTCAGCATCGGAACAACCCGGCAATCGGAAACGTTGCCGCATGAATTGCTAGGGAGAAAATCATGAAGCGGGCAGTTGTGACCGGCGGCGGTGGCTTGATCGGAACGGGAATTATCGAGGCTTTGTTGGACGACGGCTGGACCGTTGCGTGCTTCGATATCAAGGACACCAAGACAGCGGCGCGCAACATTCTGTGTGACGTGGGAAATGAGACCTCAGTGCTTGCCGCCTTCGATCAGCTTGGTTGGAAAGGGCTTGAACTGCTCGTCAACAACGCCGGTATTGCAAGCCCGGTTAATGGGCCGATCCATGAGCTGTCGCTTGCCGACTGGCGCAAGGTCACCGATAGCCATTTGACGGGCGCCTTCCTGATGACAAGGTCCGCCGTGCCGCTGATGGGCGAGGGTGCGAGCATCGTTAATATGGTCTCGACGCGCGCCTTCATGTCCGAACCGGAAACCGAGGCCTATGCCGCGTCCAAGGGTGGGCTTGTTGCCTTCACCCATGCGCTGGCTGTCAGTCTCGGGCCAAAGATCCGCGTCAATGCGATCGCGCCGGGTTGGGTGACCGATGAAACTGATCTTCGCAAAAAGGACCATGCGCAGCATCCGGTAGGGCGCGTTGGCAGGCCGAAGGATATTGCTGACGCTGTGCTCTATCTAGCGGGTGCCGGCTTCATGACGGGTCAGGTTCTGGTGCTGGATGGTGGAATGACCCGGAAGATGATCTATGAGGAATAACGTTCGTGTTTCTTCAAAAAATGAATCAGGGCGTTGAGATTTTGATTCAGGAAAGTGCTGAAACGCATTGTTTCCAGAATCATTTTCGCCATCGACGCTTTGCGAGTCACAAGGTGGTGATGCTGCTTCCTTTGATCGTGGCAGCGCTTACCTAGGTAGACATGAAACGTCGCACAGCACTCGCACTCCTCGCCTCCCTGCCTTTCGCCACAGCGGTTCGCGCGCAATCGTCAGGCACAAGCGCCGAATTCGATCCCATCCTGGAAGGGGCGGGTTCTCTCCAGACGCTGAAGGCGGTGATCGTCAGCCTCGATGGCGAGGAAGTCGCCTCGCGCGCCTATAATGGTTCATCGCTCAACGGATCGACCAATATCAAGTCCGCGTCCAAGTCGATCGTCTCTGCCCTTGTTGGCATGGCAATCGATCGCAAGATTTTAGAGGGTACCGATCAGCCTATCGCCTCCGTGCTGAGAGCCGACTTTCCCGCGAACTCCGATCCGCGACTGGAACGTGTTACGATCGGCAATCTGCTTTCGATGCAGTCTGGTCTCGCACGCATGTCTGGTCCAAATTACGGGCGCTGGGTCGCGAGCCGAAACTGGGTACGCACAGCCCTCGGCTCGGGCTTCGATGGCGAGCCGGGTGGTGGCATGCTCTATTCGACGGCGTCAACGCATCTCCTCTCGGCCATTTTGACGAAAGCCTCCGGCCGCCCGACGCTGGCGCTTGCCCGAGACTGGTTCAAACCGCTCGATGGGTTTGCCATCGGCAGCTGGGAACGTGATCCGCAGGGCATTTATCTGGGCGGTAACCAGATGGCGATGACGGCGCGTTCGCTCTTGGCTTTCGGAGAATTGTATAGGCGTGGTGGCGTTACCGCCGATGGCGAGCGCATCCTCTCGCAATCATGGATCGACCAGTCCTGGACGCAGCGAACGAACTCGGTGTTCAATGGAGACGGTTATGGCTATTGCTGGTTCATCAAGGAGATGGCGGGAGAGAACGTATTCTACGCCTGGGGCTATGGCGGACAGATGCTCTATATCGTGCCGTCGAAAAAGCTCTCTGTGGTCATGACGTCCCGAGAAGATGCGCCCTCGGCGCGCACGGGTTACCGGGATGCGTTGCAAGGTTTGATGACGAATATCATCGCGGCGAGTTAGAGTGGGCGGTTGATGCTCTGGAATGCTTCGCCAAGTTTAACCATGCGCTCGTCATAAGCCTTGGTAAGGCAGGCGACATCCGCTTCACAGGTCTGGCGACGCTTCAGCCATTCGCTCTGTTCGGTTTTCAGTGCATCACGAGACCCCATGGCCATGAGCTGAGTGAGGATGTCGAAGGTGGTGGCCATTTTCACGTCCTGATCATTCAGGGCGCGGTTCTCGCAGATGGTCTTCTCATCTGCCGCGAGATCAGTCTTGCTGCAATCGAAGCTCGCGGCTCCGACGGGCGATCCATGCGAATAGGAGGCGCAAACAATAAACAGGGCCAGAGCGTGTTTTCGAAACTGCATTTTTCTGTCTCATCTTTCATCATATCTTGGCGGTTCAATTCTCAGACATCGAAACCAGTTCCAAAGAAAGTAAAGCGCTCGCTTGTAAAGCCGTGCGTCATGATATTGCCGCCCTTTGATTTATAGGCTGAGACGCTATAACTGCATCCTATTGATGAAGATGAGGAATCACATGCAGCGCGTGTTGAAATTCATGGCCCACGGCTTTCTTGCTGCGTTGCTTCTTGCGCCCTTGGGTGCGCAGGCGCAGGACGCTAAAGCGGTGCCGGCCAGCCGCATGGAGATGCAGCTGTCCTTTGCTCCGCTGGTCAAGCGCACATCCGGTGCCGTGGTGAACGTTTATGCCGAGCGTATCGTCCAGCGCCGCGCCTCGCCCTTTGCCGGCGACCCGTTCTTCGAACAATTCTTCGGCCAGCAATTGCCGAACCGCACGGAAAAGCAATCTTCGCTGGGCTCCGGCGTTATCGTTTCGGCCAGTGGCCTGGTGGTGACGAACAACCACGTCATCGAAGGCGCCGACGACATCAAGGTCGCGTTGGCCGATGGCCGTGAGTTTTCCTCCAAGGTTCTCCTGAAGGACGACCGTGTCGATCTCGCCGTATTGCAGATCGATGCAAAGGAACAGTTCCCCGTGCTGCCGCTCGGCAATTCAGATGCCACGGAAGTGGGTGATCTGGTGCTTGCCATCGGTAACCCGTTCGGTGTGGGCCAGACCGTCACCAGCGGTATCGTCTCAGCCTTGGCGCGCAATCAGGTGACGCAAGGCGATTTCGGCTTCTTCATCCAGACGGATGCCTCGATCAATCCCGGCAACTCCGGTGGCGCACTGATGAACATGAACGGCGAGCTGATCGGCATCAATACGGCGATCTTCTCGCGCGGCGGTGGCTCCAACGGTATCGGCTTTGCCATCCCTGCGAACCTGGTCAAGGTGTTCCTGGCCGCGGCTGAAAAGGGCGACAAGAGTTTTCAGCGGCCGTATGTCGGTGCAACATTCGATCCGGTTACCTCCGAAGTCGCGGAAGCTCTTGGGCTAAAGCGCGCGCGCGGCGCACTCGTCGTCAGCGTTGTGAAGGGTGGTCCTGCGGAAAAGGCGGGCATCGAGCCTGGCCAGGTGGTCACTGCCGTAAATGGCATCGAGGTGGAGCATCCGGATGCGCTGGGTTATCGCCTGACGACGGCAGGTATCGGCAAATCCGCCAAGATCGCACTGATCGACAAGGGCAAGGAAAAGACCGTCACCATCTCGCTCGATACTGCGCCGGAAACGGCACCGCGTGACGAGCGCCTGCTGGAGGGTCGCAATCCATTTGCCGGCGCGACGGTTGCCAATCTTTCGCCGAAGCTTGCCGATGAGTTGCGTATGGTCGGAACACCCTCCGGTGTCGTGATCGTCGATGTCGCGCGCGGTTCGCCCGCTTCGCGCGTCGGCTTCCAGCCAAAGGATATCATCGTGTCGTTGAACGGCGCCGATATCACCTCCAGCGCCCAGATGGAGGAAGCGCTGCATGACGATCCGGGCTTCTGGCGTCTTGAGATCATTCGCGATGGTCAGCGCCTGCGGCAGTTCCTGCGATGAGCGGAGACCTCTTTGCACCTCAGGTTCCAGCGGAGGTCGCCAACCGGCGGCCTCTGGCAGACAGGCTGCGGCCGACTACGATCGCACAGGTCACAGGTCAGCCGCATCTGACGGGCGAAGAGGGTGTTCTGCGCCGCATGATCGAAAGCGGCTCGCTGGGCTCGATGATCTTCTGGGGGCCGCCGGGCACGGGCAAAACGACCGTCGCGCGGCTGCTTTCGGGTGAAGCAGGTCTCGCCTTCGAGCAGATTTCTGCAATCTTCTCCGGCGTGGCCGACCTGAAGAAGGTGTTCGAGGCTGCGAGGACGCGGCGGATGAATGGGCGGCAAACGCTGCTCTTCGTCGACGAAATCCATCGCTTCAACCGGGCTCAGCAGGACAGCTTTTTGCCGGTGATGGAAGATGGAACCATCATCCTCGTGGGCGCGACGACCGAGAACCCGTCCTTCGAACTGAATGCCGCTTTGCTGTCGCGTGCCCGCGTTCTGACCTTCAAGCCGCATGACGAAGTAAGTCTGATGGAGCTCTTGAAGCGCGCCGAGGAGGCGGAAGCCAAGCCGCTGCCGCTCGACGAAGACGCGCAGCTCTCACTGCTGCGCATGGCCGATGGTGACGGTCGCGCCGTGCTGACGCTCGCCGAGGAAGTCTGGCGTGCGGCGCGCGAAGGCGAGGTGTTCGATACGGAAGCGCTGACCCGCATCGTGCAGCGTCGGGCGCCGGTTTATGACAAGGGCCAGGACGGGCATTATAATCTGATCTCGGCGCTACATAAGTCGGTGCGCGGCTCCGATCCCGATGCAGCGCTTTATTATCTGGCTCGGATGCTCGATGCGGGCGAAGATCCGCTTTATCTCGGCAGACGCCTGGTGCGTATGGCAGTCGAGGATATCGGGCTTGCCGACCCGCAGGCACTGGTCATCTGCAATGCGGCGAAAGATGCCTATGATTATCTCGGCTCGCCGGAAGGGGAACTGGCGCTGGCGCAGGCATGCGTCTATCTGGCGACGGCGCCGAAATCCAATGCGGTCTACACAGCCTACAAGAGTGCGATGCGGGCCGCCAAGGAGAACGGATCGCTCCTGCCTCCCAAGCATATTCTCAATGCGCCGACCAAGCTGATGAAGGGCGAGGGTTATGGTGATGGCTATCGCTATGATCACGACGAACCAGATGCCTTCTCAGGCCAGGATTACTTCCCGGAAAAGATGGGGCGCACTACCTTCTACGATCCGCCCGACCGGGGTTTTGAACGCGACATTCGCAAGCGCCTGGATTGGTGGTCTAAGCTGAGACGGGAACGCAACCCTCGCTGAAGCGCAAAACCAGCTTTAGGGCTGGCTGTCTGCGCTTCGCTTCTCATTCCTGCTGGACGGTTGATCAGGCGCTCTTGCGCTGGGCGGCGGCCGGGTTTGCCGGCAGCATCTTCACAGATGATTCCGCCAAGCCATTGTGGCCTTCACCATCAATGATGACATGCCAATGGCCGGTTTCGGGGATCGCCAGACGCAGCGGTGATTTTCGCGCAACGCCGCCGACATATTTGAAATCCAGAAGCTCTGTGAATCTTTGGAAATTTCCGGCCGTCATCAAGCGTACGTTGGCGACCGCGTTGAGAGATACTTCAATAATGGTACCAGTACGGATCTCCTTGAGATCGTAGTGGGTGTAGCGAAAATTAGGTTTTGGCATATCGATCTCGTCGTTTTATTCGGCGCAGAGATCATGATTCTGATTTCTTAATTCGAAATTACTTGATGTGTAGTCTGTGCGAACTTTTTTTAGGCTTGCAGGAGACAAACTCCCCACGATACTGCGAACTAAAAACAATACGCCGATATCTCAAATGTGTTGTCTGAGCCGTTACCTTCCAAATTATATTTCCACCTACCATTGCGTGCACTTTATGTTTTTGTCAATTTTTTAAGATTAACAATAATTGATCACATTCGGGGGGAATTTGACGTATGAAACATCTGACCATTTCCACGCGGCTTTATGCGCTGGTCGCATTGTTTCTGGCGATACTGGCGGCGGCGCTGACGTCAAGCCTGTTCGGTGGCTATGGCGGGATGGAGAGGGAGCGCAAGGCCGGGCTGGAAGCGTTGACGCATTCGGCTGTCGGCATTCTCGATCAATATTATCGTCTGGAACAGAGCGGGACGCTGACCCGGGAGGTCGCTCAGCAACAGGCGAAGGCTTCGATTGCGGCGATGCGCTATGACAATGGCAACGGCTATTTCTGGATCAACGACATGGGTCCGAAAATGGTCATGCATCCGGTGAAGCCGGAGCTGAACGGTGTCGATCTGACAAAAAACAAGGATCCGAACGGCAAGTTCCTCTTTGTCGAGTTCGTCAATACCGTGAAGGCAAGCGGGAAGGGCTTTGTCGATTATCAGTGGCCGAAGCCCGGCGCGCCTGATCCCGTGGGCAAGTTTTCTTATGTCGAAGGCTTTGCGCCCTGGGGCTGGATCGTCGGCACAGGTGTCTATGTTGACGATCTGAACGCCATGTTCTGGCGCGAGGCAACCCTCTATGTCGGCATTTGCCTGATCAGCGCCCTCGTCGTTCTTGCTGTCGCCACCGCGGTCGTGCGCAGCGTTTCAGGCCCGATCGGCAAGCTGAAGACGAGCATGTCCAGCATCGCGGATGGAAACGCCGAGGCCGAGGTGCCGTTCGTCGAACGTCGCAACGAGATCGGCGCCATGGCCAAGACGCTGCTCGTTCTTCGCAACTCCGTCAATGAGCGCAGCCAGTTGCAGCTTCGCGAAGCCGAGCAGCAGAAGGCAATCGAGAATACGCGCCGGGAAAGCGAGGACGTGCTTCGTTCCGCCTCCGAGCGCCAGACCCAGGCTATGGACTCGCTTGGCCAGGCTATGGAAAACCTCGGGCGCGGCGATCTTACCGTTCAGGTGGGGCAGGTGGGTGCTGAATATGACAAGCTGCGCGCCGACTTCAACAGCGCTGTTGGTGTCCTTCGGGACGTGATTGCAACGATCTCGCGCAGCAGCGATGTCGTCAACGCCAGCGCCTCCGATATCAGCGAGGCGACGGGTAATCTTTCCCGCCGTACCGAACAGCAGGCAGCGGCGTTGGAAGAGACGGCAGCTGCACTCGATGAGATCACGGCAACGGTTCGCACAGCCTCCGAGCGCGCAAACGAGGCGCGGCAGATGGTGACGGAAACGAAGCAAAGTGCGGGTCGCTCCGGCGATATCGTCCGCAGCGCAGTGGAGGCCATGAACCGGATCGAGGAGTCCTCCCGCAAGATCGGCCAGATCATCGTCGTCATCGATGAAATCGCCTTCCAGACAAACCTGCTCGCCTTGAACGCTGGTGTCGAAGCCGCACGTGCCGGTGAGGCGGGTCGTGGCTTTGCCGTCGTGGCGCAGGAGGTTCGAGAACTTGCTCAGCGTTCCGCCAATGCTGCAAAGGAAATCAAGACGCTGATCAACAGCTCGGCAGAGCAGGTGAGTGGTGGTGTGACGCTCGTTCGTTCCACCGGGGAGGCGCTGGAGGAGATCGTCTCGCTGGTCAACCGTGTCGACGGCCACGTGAACTCGATTGCCACGGCTGCGCGTGAGCAGGCGACGGGACTGCAGGAGATCAACACTTCCGTCAACCATATGGACCAGATGACCCAGCAGAATGCCGCAATGGTGGAGGAAACCACAGCGGCGAGCGAAACGCTGGCAGAAGAGAGCCGCAAGCTGCATTCGCTGCTGGCGCGGTTCCAGCTTGGAAGCTTTTCTGCTGGAGGCTCGATGTCGCGGGCGGCTTGATTCTCGCTTCCATACCGATAGAGGGGCGTCGCTTGCGGCGCCCTTTTCGTTTTCGCATGTGGATGCAACGCTTCGGTCGCAGCTACGACTGTGCGGTTTTCGGGAGCCTGCTGTTTCGTTTCAGAACATACAAGCCTTTGCCGGTCACTTTCTTTGCGTCAGCACAAAGGGTTCGTTTACCAGATTTCTTTAGGATTTGATCTGATCGCCGCGTGTTGCGGTCGCTGAAGGTACAGGTTCTGGTATGGCGTATGTTTCCCTTCCGCGTCGTCTTGCGGCGTTGATGACAATGTCGGCGGTGATCGTGTCGTGCTCAGCGGAGGGGCTGGTGCCCCCCGCTGAGGTCGATGGCGCGACACGGGTCAGTTCCATTCGCTCCTCCAGCCGGCAGAACTACAGTGCGCCACCCGCACCTGTCAGCCAGGATCTTCCTTTCAACGACCAGTCCGCCCTGTCGCAGCCGCTGCCGGAGGCGCCGGTCTCGCGTGATCCGCTCTTGGCCTCCGGCGGGCAGGGCTACTCGACGCTCGATGCGCAGGCGAGCCGCCTTGCGCCCGTTCAGCCGCAGTCAGCCCACATGCCGTCGCAGATGGCGGAGGGTGACGAGGGCGTGAACATGGATGCAGGACTGGGCGTGGCGCCGGGGCGGAGCCTTGCGGAGGAGCAGGATATGGAGGTGTCCGCTCCCGACAGTGCCGCTTCTCAGCCACCGCCAGCGCCGCGTCGTCTCGCCAATCAATCCCGCCTCATTCCGCCGCCGCCAAGCGGTCAGCGTCAGGCGCAGCCCGTGGAAGAGGTGGCGATGCTGATGCCGGACAATCCGGCGCAGGAGCGACGTATGTCGCAGCCGCCCGGCATGATGCCGCCCTCCGAAGTGGCCTGTCGCACAGAGCTTCGCCGATTGGGTGTCGCCTTCCGCGATGTCGCGCGCATTGCCGATGGCCCGACCTGCGGTATCGATTACCCGATAGAGCTTAGCGGTCTCGATAGTGGCGTTGCGATCCGCCCGGCTGTGAAGCTGAACTGCCAGGTGACACTCGCCTTCGCCAAATGGGTGAAGTTCGAACTCGTGCCGTCTTCTCGCTTCCGTTACTTTTCCGGCGTCGGCCGTATCACGCCGATGGGTGGTTACTCCTGCCGCAAGATGAATTCGAGGGCGAGCAACCCCTGGTCTGAGCATGCGCGCGGTAACGCCATCGATATTGGAACGATCACGCTGAAGAACGGCAAGGAAATCGACGTTCGCAAGAAGAGCTTCTTTGCTTTCCGTGAGAAAGGCTTGCTGAAGGCCGTTCGCTCCGACAGCTGCAAGTACTTCTCCACCGTGCTCGGACCGGGAAGCGACCCCAACCACTGGAACCACTTTCACTTCGATCTGCGCACACGCAAGTCCGGTTATCGCCACTGCGATTGATGGCCTTGCTCCTCGATCGGCTGGTGGATGTCGACTGCCCAAAAAACAGAGCCAAAAAAACAGGGCAGAGTGCGGGGGTAGCCTCTGCCCAAAATAATGTTTTTCAATATGACTGCCGTATGTCTCAAAATGTCGAGCGGTGCTGAAAACCGGACGGGCGCCATGTGGTGAACAGTCCGGTACCCGTCACGCCAATTTCTACGACATCACCATCACATATTCATGACAGGGGCGCCAAGAAGGTGAAGCAGTTGGTGAAATTTGCGGAACTGCAACCAGCGTGTGGTGTTTCCGCTCTCTCCAGCTGACTTTTTGTCTTGATCCTTTTCCGGATGCAAAACGGACAACACTTTTGCTGGAAATGCTTTATATGAGCAGTTCAAGAACGTGCCGAAAGATCATTCATGACGCCTTCCCGCAAACCCATCGTTTCCATCCGCAATCTGACGAAATCTTACGCCAACGGCTTTCAGGCGCTGAAAGGCGTCACCCTTGATATCTACGAGGGCGAAATCCTCGCGCTGTTAGGCCCCAATGGTGCTGGCAAGACGACGTTGATTTCGATCATCTGCGGTCTCGTCAATCCGGGCGAGGGCAGCGTGCTCGTCGGCGGCAGTGATGTCGTCAAGGATTTTCGCAAGACACGCGCTTTGATCGGGCTCGTGCCACAGGAATTGACGACCGACCAGTTCGAGACGGTGTGGAACACGGTGTCGTTTTCCCGCGGATTGCATGGCTATCGTAAAGACCCTCAACTGATCGAGCGCGTTCTGAAATCCCTGTCGCTGTGGGACAAGAAGGACAATATGCTGCGTGAGCTTTCCGGCGGCATGAAGCGCCGCGTGCTGATCGCCAAGGCGCTGGCGCATGAGCCGAAGGTTCTGTTTCTCGACGAGCCGACGGCTGGTGTGGATGTGGCGCTGCGGCGTGACATGTGGAAGGTTGTCGAAGAGCTGCGGTCCGCTGGCGTCACCATCATTCTGACCACCCATTACATCGAAGAGGCCGAGGAAATCGCCGATCGTGTCGGGGTGATCAATGGCGGCGAACTTCTGTTGGTGGAAGAAAAGACTGCGCTGATGCGCAAGCTGGGCCGCAAGCAGCTTTCGCTGGAATTGACGACGCCGGTCACCACGCTTCCCGAAAGCCTGTCGCCTTTCCATCTGCAACTTTCGGAAGACGGTACCTGTCTGACCTATGAGTATGACGGCAATGGAGAGCAGGGACGGATCGCCGAGCTTTTGTCAGCGCTTGCCGGTGAGGGCATTCATTTCAAGGATATTTCGACACGACAAAGCTCGCTCGAGGATATTTTCGTTGCATTGGTAGGAGGACAGAAATGAATTTTGAAGCCATCAAGTCCATCTACCTGTTCGAAATGGCACGCACGCGCCGCACGCTTTTGCAAAGCGTGATCTCGCCGGTCATCTCGACATCGCTCTATTTCATCGTCTTCGGCACCGCGATCGGATCGCGCATCCAGGAGGTCGAGGGCGTTTCCTATGGAGCTTTCATCACGCCTGGCCTTATCATGCTGACGCTGCTGACGCAGTGCGTCAGCAATGGCTCCTTCGGCATCTATTTCCCGAAATTCACCGGCACCGTGTATGAAATTCTCTCCGCCCCGATCTCGATGACGGAGATATTGGCAGGCTATGTCGGAGCGGCGGCCACCAAAGGTCTGATGATCGGTACAATTATCTTGATCACGGCGTCTTTCTTCGTCGATATCTCGATTGCCCATCCGTTCATGATGGTCCTGTTCTTCGTGCTGACGGCCGTCAGCTTCAGCCTGTTCGGCTTCATCATCGGTATGTGGGCGTCGAATTTCGAGCAGCTCAACCTCATTCCGATGCTGGTTGTTCCGCCCTTGACCTTCCTCGGCGGCAGTTTCTACTCGATCAACATGCTGCCGCCCTTCTGGCAGACGGTCAGCCATTTCAATCCGGTGCTCTATCTGATCAGTGGCTTTCGCTGGAGCTTCTACGAGATCGCCGACGTCAATCCGCTGATCAGCATTGTGATGATCATCGGGTTTTTGACCGTATGCCTTGCCATCGTCAGCTGGATGTTCAGGACGGGCTACAAGCTGCGCAACTGACCGTTCTTACCGATCCCTGAGCGTCAGCTGGTCTGTCTGCATTTGCAACGATCCGAGTGTCGATAGGAAGGTCATGCCAAGCAGGCTTTGATCCAGCTGGCCCTTCTGCGCGACAAGCGCAGGGACATTGCGCCGAACAATCGGACCGACCGCGATCTCCGACAGACGCACGGGGGCTGCCGATGTCCGTCCATTGGCGGTCGTCACCGAGACGGTATAATTCAGATTGTCCGGATTGATGCCGACTGCCTCGGCGTCGGCATTGGAAAGGACGACGGAGCTTGCACCGGTATCCACCAGCATATGGACAGAGACGCCGTTGATCGTGGCATCCGCCTCGAAATGGCCGCCCATGGATTTGCTGAGGATAACTTCCTGGACACCGTCGGATGTCGTCGTCACCACGGCGCGACCGGGAACGAGGCCTGCCATCAGCCTGTCGCCGAAACGCTGCAGATCTCCCCGGTAAAGATAGCCTGCGGCGAGCCCCAAGATGATGACGAGCCAGATGGCCAGTTGTCGGAGCACCGTGGGCAGGTTGCCGCGACTGCCCGCCAAAATGCCGGCCGCTAGCAGAACGGCAATCGGCGTCAGATAGAGCGCGCTGGCGAATCGATCGTTGTCGATGCCGAAGGTCTGTCCGCTGCTGTTGTTGATCAAGAGAAGTGCCAGGCCGATGCCAAGGATGAGAAGAACCAAAGTCAGCCTGTTCATGCACTCTCCATTCCTGTCGCCTTCGCCGTCCTGCGTCTGGGTAACTCACTCATGATCCTGTGCCTTTCAGCGACGGTAAAGCCGCTCCAGCCAGTGATTTCAGCGATTGTCCGGTGGCAACCGGTGCAAAGACCTTCAGGGCTGAGCTGGCAGACGTGAATGCAAGGTGTTTCCATCGTTTTCATATCTGTTCTTCAGGCGAGGAGAGCAAGAGCGACCAGCATCACGATCTCGGTGATTTGCTGTGTTGCGCCAATCGTATCGCCGGTGTGCCCGTCGATCTTGCGGAGACACAGACGTTTGAACAGGTGCGCGGCCGCGAAAGAGGCGGCGATCGCGACGATTGCGGCAACTACAGCGTATGACAAAAACAGCACCATGCAGGCGATGACGATGCCGTAGGCAAGAGCGTGGTTTCGATCGGTCGTTCCTGGCTGGCCAAGGGAGGCTGCGACGCCAGCTTGGCGGGCAGGTGGAAGACCATGCCAGTGCCACACCATAATGGCACGGCTGAAGCTTGCCACGGCGATCAGAGAGGCCGCGCTTGCCAGCCCGGGGAGTTCGCGGATCAGGATGGCGATGGCTGCAACTCTGACCATGAAGGAAAGGATCAGCGCGATGGCGCCATAACTTCCGATGCGGCTGTCCTTCATGATGGTGAGGGACCGTTCCTTGTCCGCCCCGCCGCCAAAACCATCCGCGGTGTCTGCCAGCCCGTCCTCATGCAAGGCGCCTGTGAGAGCAGTGGCGACAGCCAAGGCCAATGCCGCGGTCAGCAACGGGTCGGCGTGCGCGTGATGGAGAATGGAGACGAGAATGGCGGATGGCAGGGCGATCAGCAGCCCGGCCATGGGGAAGACACGGGTGGCGGCCAGCATGTCTACCTTGCGACCTTGAAAGAAGCTGTCATGGACAGGGACGCGACTGAGAAAGCTGAGTGCGTGCATGACCCGCGTCAGAAAACCATCCAGGATCAATCCGCTCTCCCGCATTTCGAAAGGCCAATGTTGCGCTGTCGACGAGCGCAATAGTATGGCAAAACCGCGTCCTCGGTTTGCGCCACATGCTTTAGAGGTTGTCCCTCTGCCCGTCCCCGATTATGAGAGGCGCAACAAAGACCGATTTGCCGGAAAACACAAGTCTTCGGCATGAGAGAAAGATCGATACCATGAGCGTGAGCGGCCTGCCTTTCGACGATTTTCGTGTTCTTTTGCGTGATCTGCCGGGTCCGGATACCTATGCGCTGGTTGCCGCCAAGGAGCGCAATGCGCAGTTGACCAAGCCTGCCGGCTCGCTGGGTCGTCTGGAAGAGATTGCAATGTGGCTTGCCGCCTGGTCGGGTCGCGCACCTGCAGTCAATCGTCCGCTCGTCGCGATCTTTGCCGGCAACCATGGTGTGACCCGCAACGGTGTGACGCCTTATCCGTCCTCCGTGACGCAGCAGATGGTGGAGAACTTCGCGGCAGGCGGTGCTGCGATCAACCAGATCTGCGTGACCCACGATCTCGGCCTCAAGATTTTCGACCTTGCCCTCGATTACCCGACCGGTGACATCACCTGCGAGGCAGCACTCTCCGAGCGGGATTGCGCCGCCACCATGGCCTTCGGTATGGAAGCGATCGCAGGCGGCACCGATCTGCTCTGCATCGGGGAAATGGGCATCGGCAACACGACGATTGCTGCCGCCATCAATCTGGCGCTTTATGGCGGCACGGCTGAAGAGTGGACCGGTCCTGGCACGGGCTCTCAAGGTGACGTCATGGAGCGCAAGATCGCCGCTGTGAAGGCGGCCGTGGAGTTCCACAAGGATCATCTCTCCGACCCGCTGGAAATTATGCGCAGACTGGGCGGTCGCGAAATCGCCGCCATGGCCGGCGCGATCCTCGCAGCCCGTGTGGAGAAGATACCTGTCCTGATTGACGGCTATGTGGCAACCGCGGCTGCCGCTCTGCTGAAAGCCGCAAACCCTGCGGCTCTCGATCACTGCCTGATCGGCCATGTGTCCGGCGAGCCGGGCCACATGGCGGCGGTGGAGCGGCTGGGCAAAACGCCGCTTTTGGCACTTGGCATGCGTCTTGGTGAGGGAACCGGTGCTGCACTTGCAGCCGGTATCGTCAAGGCCGCTGCTGCATGCCACTCCGGCATGGCGACCTTCGCACAGGCCGGCGTCGATACCGGTGCTGCTCACCATTGAGGCGATGATGGACAACCTTCCCAAGAGCCCAGTGTCAGAGCCAGTTTTCCGCAAGGAAACCGGCTTTCGCCATCTGCTTGCCGCTGCACGCTACTCGCTGCAAGGGCTTCAGCGCCTCTGGCAAGAGGCGGCGTTTCGTCATGAAGTGATTGCCTTGGGTGCCGGACTTGTTTTCCTGGCAGCCATCAACGCACCTCTGGTGCACGATCTGATCTTCATCCTGCTGATGCTGCTGCTTTTTTGTGTGGAAGCGCTGAATACGGCAATCGAGGAAATCGTCGATCGCGTTTCGCCGGAGTTTTCCAGCGCTGCCCGCAACGCCAAGGATCTGGGCTCCTTTGCGGTCTTCTGCCTTCTGCTCGCCAATGGCGGCTTTATTCTCTACTCGTTGATTTCAACGGTGTTCTTCAGCGTCAGCGCGATCTGATTCAGGCAAAAGACCGCTTGCGTGGCTGCACCGCCTGCACGTCTTCAACCGCAGGCACGGTTTGCAGGATGCGCTTGGCCGGCAGGATCGCGATTGTTTCGGTCCCCTCGCGCAGTTTCGATTTCAGCACGAACTGACCATCATGTTTGGAGAGAATGGCCTGAACGATCGGCAGGCCGAGACCTGTGCCTTGTTCTGCACTCTTTATGGCAATCGATCCCTGGCCGAAGGCAGAGAGCACCACTGGAATTTCTTCTTCCGGAATGCCAGGACCGTTGTCCTTGATAGAAACGTACTGGCCGCCACGCGCGGTCCAACCGGCCTTTATCGAAATCTCGCCGCCCTGTGGGGTGAATTTGACGGCGTTGGATAGGAGATTGAGGATCACCTGGCGGAGCGCCTTTTCATCTGCCCAGACGCTCGGCAGGCTGCGCTCGAACTGCTGGACGATGCGGATATTCTTGCCGCGTGCGCGCAGCTGTATCATGCCAACGCAGTCTTCGGCGATCTCTAGGAGAGAGACGGCCTCTTCCTGCAACTCGTACCGGCCTGCCTCGATACGGGAGAGATCAAGGATTTCGTTGATCAGATCAAGCAAGTGCTGGCCGGAGCGGTGAATATCGCCCGAATATTCCTTGTAGAGCGGGTTGTTGAGCGGCCCGAGGATTTCCGATGCCATGACTTCGGAAAAACCGAGAATGGCGTTGAGCGGTGTGCGCAGTTCGTGCGACATGGATGCCAGAAAGCGGGACTTTGCGAGATTGGCTTCCTCCGCCCGGCGCCTTGCCTCGTCCGACATGGACTTTGCCACTTCCAGTTCGGCGATCAGGTCGTCCTTTTCCGACTGGAAGGACAGAAGCTTGATGCTCGAATTGTGCAGACGCCTGGTGATGTAATGGCAAAACAGCATGGCCATGAAGAACATCAGCGCCATGCCGATTGCCATCGGATCCTGCGAGGTGGCGGCATTGATGCCAAGCGCCATCAGCACCGGAAGAAAAGTCATCAAGATCGCCCGCCGCAACATGAAGTTGGACATGGCGGTGATGGAGAGCGCAATGAGCAGCGTGGCGCCTTTGTAGAACATCGGCAAGGCCGCGTCCTTGGCACCCATCGGGTAGCCGGCAAAAAGCGCCCAGATCAGGCCGATGATGATCTGCACGGCAAGGAACGTGCTGACCCAGCGGTTGACGTTTGCGGGTGTGATAGTCTGCTTTTGCGCCTTGCGCGCAAAGATCAGCGCGAGGGCGTGGCCGCTCAGCGCCAGAAGGGTCCAGCCGACGATCTCGATGTCGCGGGTAATGTAGACGCCGATGCCGGTTGCCAGCAGGATGAAGAGCGGCATGATGGTTGCGCCGTACAGCGTCTCTGCGATATGCATCTGCAGCATTTCGCATTCGAAGGCCACAGTGCCGACACCGCCATATTGCAGCCGCTCGCGCGTCGACTTCACGGCATCGAACACTGCTTTATTACGCCGCGTGCGAGACCGATCGACGATGTTCTTGTCGGCTATGTTGCTGGCGCTTTTACTCATCTACTGAACGAAACCGATGCGAGATGTTTGCACGTTACCGGTAAAGTCTTAAGAAGATGCTGCCGCGAAAGGATTTGTTTGCCATTTCTGCAAAGGGTTTGTTGGGATATGAGACGAAAGTCAGGCAGGAGATTTTCTCCGGTGAAGGACGGAATCATTCTGCTTTTGCTGATCGTTCTGGGTGCCTTGATCATGGCGAAGGTCGATGGTCTGAATGATCGGCAGTTCTCCGGTAGCTTCGTCGCGATTGACGGAGATACGCTTGCGCTCGGTGCTTCCCGTTATCGGTTGATCGGGATCGATGCGCCTGAGCTTCGTCAGGATTGCGGAACGGGTGATGGAACCTGGGCATGTGGACACGCGGCTAAGGATTTCGTCAGAGAGGTTCTCGAGACAGGCGAGGTCGAGTGTACCGGCGGTAGCAAAGATCGGTATTCCCGTTTTCTCGTTCGCTGTTCTGTGAATGGTGCAGACCTCGGCAGCCTCATCGTCTCTGAAGGTCTGGCTGTGACCACGGAATATTTCCTCTACGCCAAGGAGGAGGACAATGCGCGAGAGGAAAAGCTTGGCCTCTGGAGTGGAGCATTCGAAAACCCCAGGGACTGGCGACAGGAGCAGAAGACAATGGAAGCCGATGCGCCGCGGGCAGGGCCTTTGACGGTGCTGCGCCATGCCTTCGGCTGGTGACATGAGCGTGACTGTGGAGAAGCAGGGGGATATCCAAGAGGCATTGATCGAGACGCTGCGCGACAGTATTGCGCGATGTCGGATCTGTCGGGACACGCCGCTGAAGGGCGAAGGCGACCGGCTGCCGCATGAGCCCAGACCGGTCGCTGTCATCTCGGCCAAGGCTAAAATCTTGATTGCCGGGCAGGCGCCCGGACTTCGTGTGCATGAAAGCGGTCTGCCATTCAATGATGCCTCTGGCGACCGACTGCGCACGTGGCTGAATGTCGATCGGGAGATGTTTTACGATGCCGATCGGTTCGCCATCGTGCCGATGGGCTTTTGCTTTCCCGGATATGACGAGCGCGGCAGCGACCTGCCGCCCCGGCGGGAATGCGCACCGCGCTGGCGCGATGAGGCGATGTCCGCCATGCCGCAGATCGAGCTTGTGCTGGCGATTGGCCAATATGCGCAAGCCTATCATCTTGGCGGCCGCCGCAAGAAAAGCATGACGGAAACCGTGCAGAACTGGCGAAACTATCTGCAAAGCAATACGGGCATTCCCGTGCTGCCCCTACCGCATCCAAGCTGGCGCAATACCTCCTGGTTGCGAAAGAACCCTTGGTTCGAGCAGGAGATACTGCCGACCCTCCGTCAGCATGTGGAAATTCTCACGCGATGAAACAAATTTCTTTTTCTTCGTTTTTTTTAGTGTAAATAGAGGAAAATAATTCCGTAGGAGAGAAGATTGGACCGTCTCGACCGTAAAATTCTGCGTATTCTGCAAGAGGATTCCACGCTGGCTGTTGCCGACCTTGCAAAGAAGGTCGGGCTTTCCACGACGCCCTGTTGGCGGCGTATCCAGAAGATGGAAGAGGATGGCGTCATTCGTCGTCGCGTGGCGATTCTGGATGCGGCGAAGGTCAATACCAAGGTCACGGTCTTCGTTTCCATTCGCACCGCGTCTCACTCGATCGAGTGGCTGAAGCGCTTTTCGGAGGTTGTTTCCGAGTTTCCGGAAGTGGTCGAATTCTACCGTATGAGCGGTGACGTGGATTATCTGCTGCGCGTCGTCGTACCGGATATTGCTGCTTATGATGCCTTCTACAAGCGGATGATTGCCAAGATCGAAATCCGCGATGTGTCATCGGTATTTGCCATGGAGCAGATCAAGTATACGACCGAACTGCCGCTCGATTACATGATCCTGGACAATCCGAAGTCCGGCGAAGAGTGATCAGCCGTTTCAACGGATAGCTCATTCCCGCGCTGATCGCGGGAATGATTAGAGCCACGCTCAGCCCTTGAACTTCGCGATCACCAGATGGCCGGGTGTCGGCTCGCCATCCTGCATGCGCACGTTGATGTCGGTGACCTCGATCACATCAAAGCCCGTCGCGGCCAGACGTTCGCGCACATAGGTTTCCGCATGGGCAAAGCGCTGATGCGCGCCGACGATGTAGGGTCTGTCAGCCATTTTATCGTTGGGGAGGGTCTCTGACGAAAAGACGAAGATGCCGCCTTTCACCATGTTTTCTGCGGCACCGAAGAACAGCGGTTCGAGGGCGCCGAGATAGGGCAGCACGTCGGTTGCGGTGATCAGATCGAAAGCATCGTCGTCATTGTCTTCGAGGAAATCCTCGACTTCGGCGACGTAGAGCGTCTCGTAGACATCCTTTTCATGGGCGATTTCGACCATGTTCTCGGAGATGTCTATGCCGGTGATGTCGTCGGCCATGTCGCGAAGCGCTTCGCCCGTGAGACCGGTGCCGCAACCAAGATCCAGCATGCGCTTGAAGGGACCGAGTTCAAGCGTCTGTAAACGCTGGCGCACCATCATCGGAACGGCGTAGCCAAGCTGTTCGACGAGAATGCCTTCAAAGGCTTCCGCGTGCTGATCGAAGAGCGTTTCGACATAGGCGTCCGGTGCCTTAGGCGGCGCTTCGCCTCGTCCCATCGATGCGATGCGCACGGCGGCACCGCCATGATCTTCGGGATCGATCGCGAGAACCTCTTCGTAAGCCTTCACCGCGGCGTCGATATCGCCGGCCTTTTCGAGCGCAAGCGCGCGGTTATAGGCTTCTGCAAGAGCCTCTTCATCGATCTTGGCGTTCTTGGTCATGGCGTTCATCAGGCTCCGCTTCGTTGGAAGCCTGATTAAGCCGCAACGCTTTTGCGCGCAATGTTTTGTTTCATCGTTCGATTTGAAGCCGAAGGCGCATCCGTGCAGACATTTATGTCAGTGCAGGATGAATTCGCCCTTCAACGAGCGCCATTCCTGGGCCGATATCAGCTTTCGGTGGACGTAGCGCACCGAGTGCAGTGGGCCGTCCAGCTTTCCCTGCCAGAATTTCAGGAAGCCGTGCATTTCCGGAAAGTCGGGTGCGAGGTCATAGTTCTGCCAGAGATAGCTCTGAAGCACGGAAGGATGATCCGGCATGCGATAAAGGATTTCGGCTGTGGTGAGACCATAGCCTTTCAGCATCATTTCCATGTCTTGGTTCATGTGGCTGCTCCCATTCTATTGATCGCCGACACACCGAGGTGTCATCGACAATGGGAACATGACATGGTTAATCAAAGCTTGCCAAGAAACCGAGATGTCACAAATTATTTATATTTCTCAGAGTGTTAGCATCCTAGCTTTATGAGTGCTGCCAATCTCTCATCGCTTCAGGTGGCGTGTCAACCGCGCTTCCACGCCTGCCCAGACATGGCGCAGGATTTCCACCATCGAGAGGTAGAAGATCGCCGCCCAGAGATAGGCCTGGAAGTCGAATGTGCGGGAATAGGCGTATCGGGTCTGCCCCATCAGGTCGAAGACGGTGACGATGGAAACGACCGCCGAGCCTTTAATCATCAGAATGATTTCGTTGCCGTAGGGGCGAAGCGCCACGATCAATGCCTGCGGCAGAACGACCTTCCAGAATGTCACCGGCTTGGAAATGCCAAGCGATGCGGCGCCCTCGTGCTGGCCTCGTGGAACGCTTTGGACTGCGCCGCGCAGGATCTCGGCCTGGTAGGCGGCGGTGTTCAGCGTCAGTGAAAGAAGCCCGCAATACCACGCGTCGCGGAAGAACCACCACAGGCCGACGGCCTCAAGCTCGGTACGAAAGCCACCGAGGCCGTAATAGATGAGGAAAAGCTGCGCCAGAAGTGGCGTGCTGCGAAAGAGATAGACATAGGCGAACGCAATGGCGCTTACGATCCTATTCTTCGACATGCGGGCGAAAGCAATCGGAGCAGACAGGACAGCGCCAAGGATCAAAGCAAGGCCGACGAGGCTGACCGTCGTCCACAATCCATCGATATAGCGCCAGCCATAGCGCGCGATCTTATCCGCGTCCCAGTCCAGGATCAGCGAAAGCACCAGACCGACGAACAGCATGGCCCAGAGAGTGACGATGACATAGCCGGCGATCCGCGCGAATGAGAACCGCCGCGCAGGAGCGGGTGGTGCGGGTCTTGCCTCAATCAAATTGTCGATATGGCTCATCTCTGCACCTCCGAGCGGCGCGCCCAGCGGTCGATATAGCCAATGCCGATCGAGGAAATGAGAGCGAGAATGAGGTAGAGCAGGCAGGCAATGCCGTAAAACAGAAACGCATCCTTGGTCACCCGTGCGGCGATACCGGTCTGGCGCACGATATCCGCCAACCCAATGATCGAGACGTAGGACGTGTCCTTCAACAGAATGACCCAAAGATTGGTCATGCCGGGAAGAGCGATACGCACGAGCTGCGGGATGATGATGAGAACCATGGTGCGGCCGCGCGACAGGCCAAGCGCATCACCCGCCTCATATTGCCCCTTGGGAATGGCGCGAAACGCAGACAGCAGCACTTCGGACGAGTAGGACGAGAAGACGACTGAAAGCGCAATCATGCCCGCAACGAAGGCGTTGATCTCGATGGGGCCGGTAAAGCCGAGATAACCGCCGATCGTCTGGAGCAGGATCTGCATGCCGTAATAGACGATGAAGAGGGTCAGGAGCTCGGGTAGACCACGGAAGATCGTGGTGTAGATGCCGACCGCGAGCCGGAGGGATTTTTCCTGCGACTGCGCGGCTAGCGCGATCAGGAAACCCAGGAACAGCCCGACGGGAAGCGTGGCGAGGGCCACGGAAATCGTCACTTTCACGCCGAAGGCAATTTCGTCGCCCCAGCCATCGCCGCAGGCGAGCAGGGTGCCGTTACCAAAGAGTGAGAAGATACCGACCGGACCACAGAACGGGTCGAACAGATATGTGAGATAGGTCCAGAACGAACCTATGGCGGAAAACACTCCGCTCATGCCAACTTCCCCCGCGGTCTGCGCCGCTTTCATATTTGTTTTATGAAGGTGTTCTCAAACAAAAATGGCGGAAGGGCAACCCTCCCGCCACGATATTTCAACATGAGAAACAGGCTTACTGGCCGTAGACGTCGAAATCGAAGTACTTGTCGTTGATCTCTTTGTACTTGCCATTGGCGCGGATGGCCTTGATCGCCGCACTGAACTTATCGGCGAGAGCCTTGTCGCCCTTGCGAACGGCAATGCCTGCGCCCTTGCCGTTGATCTGTTCATCGACAGGCATAGCCGTCAGAATCTTGCAGCATGCGCCAGCGTCCGACTTCACCCACTGCGACAGAACCACGATATCGTCGATGACGCCATCAATGCGGCCATTGGTGATGTCGAGCTTGTACTCGTCAGCTGTCGGATAGAGCTTCAGCTCGGAATCAGCCAAGTGCTTTTCAGCATAGTTGGCGTGCGTGGTGGAGCCCTGCGCGCCGATTGTCTTGCCCTTCAGGTCCTCAACGGACTTGATCGGCGAGTCCTTTGGTACGGCGATCGCCGGAGGCGTGTTGTAGTACTTCTCGGAGAAGTCCACCTTTTCAAGGCGCTCAGGCGTGATCGACATGGAGGCAACGATGGCGTCGAATTTCTTCGCCTGAAGGGCTGGAATGATACCGTCCCAGTCATTGGTGACGAAGGTGCATTCGGCCTTCATCTGTTCGCAGAGCGCCTTGGCGATATCGATATCGAAGCCGGTCAGCTTTCCGTCAGCCTCCAGAACGTTGAATGGCGGGTAGGCGCCTTCCGTGCCGATGACGATCTTGTCCTGCGCCATGGCGGAGCCAGCAAACAGCGACAAGGCTGCAATGGAAGCTGCAGCAAACAGACGGGTGGGGTTCAGCATTTAGATCCTCTCTTTCGGCGATACGACGCACGCCTCATTTATGTTCTGCGTGCGTGAAGATTTTGGCATTCCGCGCGCGGTCGAGGCCGGTTGCGGATGCTTGCCGGGATACTCATCCCGTTGCAAAAAAAATGCAACATCATTGTTTTGCGCTGCGACAGCCTCCTCAATAAATCGATTTGAATCGCTGCCACCTGCTCGAAATCCAGGGAACAAAATATGGCGCTTATGCGTAGTAAGGAAGCCTTATAATTTCAGGCGATAATTCATTTTTTTCAGACGACGGTTCCCGATTTTCGGCCTCCGCCTCCACCTCCAGGAGGAATTTTCATGGGTATCACACACAGCATTCGGGCGCTGACACCTGCGCAGCGCAACACTGTCATCGCCAGCTTCCTCGGCTGGACTCTCGACGCCTTCGATTTCTTCATCCTTGTTTTTGTCATCAAGGATATCGCGAAGGAGTTCAATACAAGCATCCCTGCGGTCTCGATCGCAATTTTCCTGACGCTTGCCATGCGTCCGATCGGCGCGCTGATCTTTGGCCTTGCATCCGACCGTTACGGTCGCCGCATCACGCTCATGGTCGACGTCCTTCTTTATTCGGCCCTTGAACTTCTCTCCGGCTTCTCGACCGGGCTTACGATGTTCATCGTCCTGCGTCTGCTCTATGGCATCGCCATGGGCGGCGAGTGGGGTGTCGGGGCTTCACTGACCATGGAAACGGTGCCGCCACAAGCACGTGGCTTCGTTTCCGGCCTGCTCCAGGCGGGCTACCCGGCTGGCTATTTGCTGGCGTCGATCGTCTTCTTTCTGCTCTACCCGATCATCGGCTGGAGAGGCATGTTCTTCGTCGGCGCTCTGCCCGCGCTGATCGTTCTCTATATCCGGCGCAGCGTCGAGGAATCCCCCGCATTCCTCCAACGCAAGAGCAGACCTCAGCAACCGTTCCTGACTGTCTTGAAGAAGAATATTCCACTCTTCATCTGGACTGTTATCCTGATGACGGCGTTCAATTTCCTCAGCCACGGCACGCAGGATATCTACCCAACCTTCCTGGAAACGCAGCGGGGCTATGACAGCCACACGACAGGCGCCATTGCGATCGTTTACAACATTGGGGCGATTTGCGGTGGTCTGTTCTTCGGCGCTCTGTCGCAACGAATTGGCCGCCGGAAGGCAATTGTGATTGCCTCGCTTCTGGCCATTCCGGCCGCCTGGTTCTGGGTTTATGCTCCCGGCGCCGTCCTGCTTGCTATCGGTGCTTTCGTGCTGCAGTTCTTCGTCCAGGGTGCATGGGGCGTTATCCCTGTTCACCTGAACGAACTCTCGCCGGACGAAGTGCGTGGCACATTCCCAGGCTTTGCCTACCAGCTTGGAAACCTGCTGGCCTCCGGCAACGCAACCCTGCAGACGACGCTGGCCGCCCACTGGCAGGGGGACTACGCTCTGGCGCTGTTCAGCGTTGCCGTTGTCGTTGCCTGCGCGGTCGCCCTGCTGGCGGGGTTCGGATATGAAAAGCGCAACGTACAGTTTGGCGTCCCAGATGACCAACCGGTTGAACCTGCGCCGTCAGCGCGGGGAAGAACGGCTTGAAATTTGCGCTGGACGACGGCGGATTCATCCCCGCCGTCGTTGCGATGTGATGGGCATGGCGGCTGTTGCCATAAGCCAGTTCTTTCAATCATGGCAGTCCTCCCAGAAAATGCCTTTATTCGTTCATTCCCGGTACAGGCCGGCATCTTCATCATTGGAACAAGACGGCATGCCGGGCGTTGTTTAGCGCCACGATGTGCAGACTGTGCCCCAATGCCGCAGGGCAGACGCAAATGAAGACGGCAGATGAGGAAGCGCCATGCTGAATAAGAATAAATTGATGACCGGGGTCGTTTTTCCCCTGATGTCGATTGCCATTGCAGTCGAGCCGGCACTTGTGGCCACCGTTGCGCATGCAGCGCCGATGGCGCAGGTTGAGCAACAGGGAACCCTTTCCAACGGCAACGGAGCCATCACTCTTGCGCAGGCCGAAGCGCCGCCGAACCCAGAAGAAGAATTGTTGAAGCGCCGCCAGCGCGAGCAGCAGGGCGAGCCCCAGGCTGAGCCGAAGCGCGAGCCTGAGCAGAAGCGTGAGGAAGCCCCGCAGCGTCCGAAGCGCGAAGCAGCACCTGAACCGCAGGCCGAGCAGCCACAGGAGCGTCCACGCCGCGAAGCAGCGCCAGAAGGTGAGGCTCGCCCAGAGCGCCCACGCCGTGAAGCCGCCCCAGAGGCAGCGCCGCAGGCCGAGCCTGAGCAGCAGCAGGAACGCCCGCGCCGCAAGCCAGCCGCAGAGGCTCAGCCTGAAGCCGAAGGCCAGCCACGTCCAGAGCGTCCGCGCCGCGACGCTGCTCCCGAAGCCGCGCCACAGGCTGAGCCCGAGCAGCAGCAGGAGCGCCCGCGCCGCAAGCCCGCTGCCGAAGCGCAGCCTGAAGCTGAAGGCAAGCAGCCGCCGAAGCCGGAAGCGCCGGCAGCAAAGCCCGAAGCCCCGACCGCAAAGCCTGCAAATGAACCCGCAGCCAATGAAGTTGCACCGGAAAAGCCTGCGAAGCCTGCAAAGCGTCCGGCAGCTCCAGAACCTGCCGAGGGTGCCGCACCGGTGCCTGCAGAACCGCCGACACCTGGTCGCGCTCCCGCACCGACAGAGCAGCCGAACCCGGCCCCAGGCCAGCAGCCATCCGAGCAGCCACGCCCGCCGCGCGCGCAAAACGGCGAACCTGCACCAGCCCCTGTTCCGGGTGCGCCCGCAACGCCGCTGGACGGCGCCGCGACTGGCCAGGCACCAGCCGGTGAGCCGGTTCCAGCCCAGGTCGCAACGCCTCAGACAGAAGCGCCTACGACGACCAAGGAACAGCTGGACAAGGCCCGCGCGATAGCCAAGGACCCGTCCAAGTCGGCTGATACCGTCGTGCTGCCCGTGGACAAGGGAGCTGCCGTTCTCGACAGCGACAAGGAAGTCTATCGCAGCGGCAACGAGCAGCTTCGCGAACAGCGTCGTCGTGAACGCGAGCAGGGCCAGGACTTCAAGGTCCCGACCTCGGATGCCGAAGCCCAGGCGGGTGGACGCCGTGACGGACAGCCCGCGCCGCAGATCAATATTCAGAACATCACCAATATCCAGGGTGAGCGCATCGACCGCCGTCCGCAGTTCGACCGTCCCGACGGTGTACGCGAATGGCGTCCTCGCGACATGCCGCGCGACCGCGACATGGGCGACCGCGTGTTCCTGCAGTTCGGTGACCGCGTCGTGGTGCGTGGCAGTGATGACGACCGCTTCGTCAGCGAAGGCGCGAAGCCCTACTATGAGCGCCTTCCTGACGATCGCTACCGCGAGACGATCGAGCGATCCGACGGAACGCAGGTGGTGACGATCCGCAATCGCTATGGTGACGTCATTCAGCGTTCCCGTATCGACGCCCGCGGTCGCGAATATGTGCTGTTCTACGCACCGGAGCTGGCGGATGAACCGGACCGCGAATACGTCTATCGCGATCCTGGTCTCGACCTGCCGCCACTGCGTCTGCGCATTCCCGTCAACGAGTATATCATCGATACGTCGTCCGACGATGACCGCGACTACTATCGCTTCCTGGAACAGCCTCCGGTAGAGCCCGTCCAGCGCGTTTACTCCATGGATGAGGTCCGCTACTCGGCTCGTGTGCGTGACATGGTGCGTCGTATCGACCTTGACACCATCACCTTTGCGACCGGCAGTGCCGAAATTCCCATGAGCCAGGCACGCTCGCTGCGCAAGGTTGCCGATGCGATGAACAAGGTGCTTGAAAAGAACCCGGCTGAAACCTTCCTGATCGAAGGCCATACCGATGCCGTCGGTTCGGATGAAAGCAACCTTGTGCTCTCTGACGAACGCGCAGAGTCTGTCGCCAAGGTCTTGACCGAAGTGTACGGCATTCCGCCGGAAAACCTGACGACGCAGGGCTATGGCGAGCGCTACCTGAAGGTCCAGACGCTTGGTCCGAACCAGGAGAACCGTCGCGTTACCATCCGCCGTATCACGCCGCTGGTGCGCCCGGTCGCGCAGAACTAAAATTCGTACCGATCAATAAGAAGGCCCGGAAGCCATCAGCTTCCGGGCCTATTTTTGTCTCTAAGCGGCCGTGTTCAGACGAGTGCGACGGCGATCTCGGCTGCGAGGCGGGCATTGTTGCGCACCAGCGAGATATTGGTGTCGAGGCTGCGGCCTTCGGTGATCTCGAAAATCTTTGCCAGCAGATAGGGCGTGACCGCCTTGCCGGTGATGTTGTCTCCTTCGGCTGCGGAAAGCGCGCGCTCGATGTAGATCTCCATCTCGTCACGGCCGATTTCATCTTCCTCCGGCACCGGGTTGGCAATCAGCATGCCGCCGTCGAGGCCGAACTGTTCACGGGTCGTCTGGAAGTTTGCGATCGCTGCCGGGCTGTTGAGCGTCAGCGGGCTCTTGAGGCCCGACGCGCGCGACCAGAAGGCCGGGAATTCTTGCGAGCCATAGGTGACGACCGGAACGCCGTTGGTTTCCAGAACCTCGAGCGTCTTCGGCACATCGAGGATCGCCTTTGCGCCTGCGCAGACGACGATGACGCCGGTGCGTGCAAGCTCGGTCAGGTCGGCCGAGATGTCGAAGCTTTCTTCGGCCCCACGGTGTACGCCCCCGATTCCGCCGGTCGCGAAGACCTTGATCCCGGCATGTTCAGCCGCAATCATGGTGGCGGCAACCGTCGTTGCACCCGTACGACGCTCGGCAATCGCGAAAGCGATGTCGGCGCGAGAGACCTTCATGGCATCCTTGGTCTGTGCCAGGGCTTCCAACTGATCCTTTTCGAGACCGATATGCAGCGTGCCGTGAATGACGGCAATGGTGGCCGGAACCGCGCCATTATCACGGATCAGTTTCTCCACGCCTTCAGCCATGCGGATATTGCCCGGATAGGGCATGCCGTGGGTGATGATCGTGGATTCAAGCGCAACGATCGGCGCGCCGCGCTGCTTGGCGGCGGCAACTTCTTCCGAATAGACGATCGGCAGGAGCGGGGAGGTGGTCTTGGTCATGGTCTCTTCCAGTTTAATTAAGCGATCTCTTCACACCATTTCAGCCTGCGGCACAAGCGCCAGTGCGGCAGCAAGTGTCTCCGCATTCAATTCGCTGGCCGTCGCAAAAGGAGACTGGACGGTGATGGCAGCTGCGGCGGCACCATGGCGCAAGGCTTCGGTGATGGGTTTGCCGCTGGCAATGGCCGACAGGTAGCCGGATGCCATGGCGTCGCCCGCACCGGTCACATCTTTCACATCCTCGATCAGGGGCGGAGTCAGCACCGCAGTAGCGTTCTGGTCGAAAGCGACAACGCGTTTGGCGCCACTGGTGATGACGCCGCCGCGTAGGCCGGCCTCTCTCAGCAAAGTCGGCCATTGTCTCACCTCGGTGACATTCTGGCCTGTCAGCGCGCGCGCTTCCGCCTCGTTCATGAACAGCATGTCGATCTCGGCCAATGCGGGCTTCATACGCACGACTTTGGCTGGCGAAATGGCAATGGCCGCGAGACGCTTTTCGCAGGCACGCGCCGCCATGCCGATCGCGCTCAGCGTATCCTCAGGCAGGTTGGCATCGCAGAGAATGATATCGGTGGTGTTGATCGCGTCGCGCACGGCGCGCACTTTGAGGCGACGCGGCGTGAAGAGCTTGTAGAGATCCATATCGGCAATGGCGATGACCAGATTGCCGTCGCGCTCCAGAATTGCCGTGTAACTCGGGGTACTGCGGTCCAGGAAGGTGAAAGGCGTATCCTCGACCCCCGCATCTCGCGCTGCTGCGGCAACAGCCGCACCATTGCCGTCACCGCCACGCGGCGCGATGAGCCTCACCTCGAATCCCAGCCGGGAAAGGTTGCGGGCCGCATTGAAACCGCCGCCGCCGGCTTCCTCCATCCAGGAACCGGGGTTGCTTGCCCCTTGCACCGTTTCCGTCTCGATCATGCCGCGCCGGTCAATATGCGCGCCGCCCAGAACGAGTATTTTCTTCACGCTGGCCAATCCTTCTTCACGCGACAAACTGCCAAATCCGATTCGGTGTTTTTCGGCTCTTTCCAACTGACCCCTTGGCAGTGGAAAATTCTTCAACAAAGAAAAACAAAAGCAGAACGAACGGCTTATCGTTATTTGTTTTCAACGGGCTGATGCGCTGTTGTGGAATGAGAACAAAAAGAGTACATACAGTCTACACACTGCTTCGTTGCCTGTGCGGCTTCAATAACCTAAAGGTGGTTCAGATGGCACAAAATTCTTTGCGTCTTGTAGAGGACAATTCGGTGGATAAAAGCAAGGCACTGGAAGCGGCGCTCTCCCAGATCGAACGTTCGTTCGGCAAGGGATCGATTATGAAGCTCGGTTCCAATGAAAACGTCATCGAGGTCGAGACCGTTTCGACGGGATCTCTCAGCCTTGATATTGCGCTCGGCATCGGCGGTCTGCCGAAGGGGCGTATCGTTGAAATTTACGGGCCGGAAAGCTCGGGTAAAACGACCCTGGCACTGCAGACCATTGCAGAAGCCCAGAAGAAGGGCGGCATCTGCGCCTTTGTGGACGCCGAGCACGCGCTTGATCCGGTCTATGCCCGCAAGCTTGGCGTCGATCTTCACAACCTTCTGATTTCGCAGCCCGACACGGGCGAGCAGGCGCTTGAAATTACCGACACGCTGGTGCGCTCCGGTGCCGTGGACGTGCTGGTGGTCGACTCCGTTGCTGCTCTGACGCCACGTGCTGAAATCGAGGGTGAGATGGGCGACAGCCTGCCGGGTCTTCAGGCCCGTCTGATGAGCCAGGCGCTGCGCAAGCTGACCGCATCCATTTCCAAGTCGAAGACCATGGTGATCTTCATCAACCAGATCCGCATGAAGATCGGTGTGATGTTCGGTTCGCCGGAAACCACGACGGGCGGCAACGCACTGAAGTTCTACGCCTCGGTTCGTCTCGATATTCGTCGTATCGGCTCGGTCAAGGAGCGGGAAGAGGTTGTTGGTAACCAGACGCGCGTCAAGGTCGTCAAGAACAAGATGGCGCCTCCCTTCAAGCAGGTCGAATTCGACATCATGTATGGTGAAGGCGTTTCCAAGACGGGCGAACTTGTCGATCTCGGCGTGAAGGCCGGCATCGTCGAGAAGTCTGGTGCCTGGTTCTCCTATAACAGCCAGAGGCTGGGGCAGGGGCGTGAAAACGCCAAGTCCTTCCTGCGCGACAATCCCGCTGTCGCCAACGAAATCGAAATGGCGCTGCGTCAGAATGCCGGCCTGATCGCCGACCGCTTCCTTGAGAACGGCGGACCCGAAGCCGATGCGGATGGGGTAGAACCGGACGCATGATTAAACGCTGCCGGGCTTTCTCCGGCATCGTCGTCCACCGTTAATCGATCCAAGGCCGTGCGATCCCTTCGCGCGGCCTTTGTCATTTTGCTGCCTCATTCTGGCAGAGCCCGGCGCTCTTTGGCTGGACAGGCAGGGTGGCGGACGATAAAAGCCTGTGACTTTTTTATTATCGCTGCGTGAGCGTGGCAATGAAGGACTTCGTATGAGCGGTGTGAATGAAATCCGGTCGACTTTCCTCGACTACTTCAAGAAGAACGGCCATGAAATTGTGCCATCCAGCCCGCTGGTGCCGCGCAACGATCCGACCCTGATGTTCACCAATGCGGGTATGGTCCAGTTCAAGAACGTCTTCACTGGTCTTGAAAGCCGTCCTTATTCGAAGGCCGCTTCATCGCAAAAGTGCGTTCGCGCGGGCGGGAAGCATAACGACCTCGACAATGTCGGTTACACCGCGCGCCACCACACCTTCTTCGAAATGCTCGGCAACTTTTCGTTCGGTGACTATTTCAAGGAAGAGGCGATCACGCACGCCTGGAACCTGATCACCAAGGAGTTCGGCATCGACAAGAACCGTCTTCTGGTGACGGTCTATCATACCGATGACGAAGCCTTCGACCTTTGGAAGAAGATTGCCGGTTTTTCCGATGATCGCATCATCCGCATTCCGACGAGCGATAACTTCTGGGCCATGGGCGACACCGGTCCTTGCGGTCCTTGCTCGGAAATCTTCTACGACCACGGCGATCATATCTGGGGCGGACCTCCTGGCTCTGCAGATGAGGATGGCGACCGGTTCATCGAAATCTGGAACCTCGTCTTCATGCAGTATGAGCAAGTGACGAAGGAAGAGCGCATCAACCTGCCGCGTCCATCCATCGACACGGGCATGGGCCTTGAGCGCATCTCCGCTCTGCTGCAGGGCAAGCATGACAACTACGATACTGACCTTTTCCGCGCGCTGATCTCGGCGTCCGTCGAAGCGACCGGCGTTCCGGCTGAAGGCGAGAAGCGCGCAAGCCACCGTGTGATTGCCGATCACCTGCGTTCTTCGGCATTCCTGATCGCCGATGGTGTTCTGCCTTCTAATGAGGGTCGCGGTTACGTTCTGCGCCGCATCATGCGCCGCGCCATGCGTCATGCCGAGCTTCTGGGCTCCAAGGAACCGTTGATCTGGAAACTTTTGCCGACGCTTGTCCAGCAGATGGGCCGCGCCTATCCGGAACTCGTGCGCGCCGAAGCGTTGATCTCCGAGACGCTGAAGCTTGAAGAAACCCGCTTCCGCAAGACGCTGGAGCGTGGTCTTTCGCTTCTGTCCGACGCCACGTCCGACCTTTCCAAGGGCGGCATGCTGGACGGCGAGACCGCCTTCAAGCTTTACGACACCTATGGCTTCCCGCTCGATCTGACGCAGGACGCACTGCGCGCCCGCGAAATCGGCGTGGACATTGCCGGCTTCACTGATGCCATGGAGCGCCAGAAGGCGGAAGCCCGCTCGCACTGGGCCGGCTCGGGCGACAAGGCAACCGAGACCGTCTGGTTCGAGCTGAAGGAAAAGTTCGGCGCGACCGAGTTCCTTGGCTACGACACCGAGACTGCCGAGGGCGTGGTCCAGGCGATCGTCAAGGATGGCAAGTCGGTCGACGCTGCAGCCGAAGGCGAGACTGTCCAGATCGTCGTCAACCAGACGCCGTTCTACGGAGAGTCCGGCGGCCAGATGGGCGACACCGGTGTCATCTCCTCCGACAACGGCAGCGTCACGGTCACCGATACGCAGAAGAAGGGCGAGGGTCTCTTCGTCCATATCGGCAAGGTCGCCAAGGGCGGCGTGAAGCTCGGCGACGCCGTTCAATTGACGGTCGATCATGATCGCCGATCGCGCCTGCGTGCCAACCACTCCGCAACCCACCTGCTGCACGAAGCGCTTCGCGAGGTTCTCGGAACCCATGTGGCGCAGAAGGGCTCGCTTGTGGCACCGGAACGTCTGCGCTTCGACGTGTCGCATCCAAAGCCGATGACGGCGGACGAGCTCAAGGTCGTCGAGGAGATGGCTAATGAGATCATTCTCCAGAACTCGCCGGTCGTCACGCGCTTGATGAGCGTGGACGATGCGATTGCAGAAGGCGCGATGGCGCTCTTTGGCGAAAAATATGGCGATGAAGTGCGCGTTGTCTCCATGGGCACTGGTATCCACGGCGCCAAGGCCAACCGGCCTTATTCAGTCGAACTTTGTGGCGGTACGCATGTCTCCGCTACGGGACAGATCGGCCTCGTGCGTATTCTTGGCGAAAGTGCCGTTGGTGCGGGCGTGCGCCGCGTTGAAGCAGTCACGGGACCGGGTGCGCTTGCCTATCTTGCAGAGCAGGATGACCGGGTGAAAACACTTGCCTCGTCGCTGCGCGTGCAGCCAGGCGATGTTATCTCGCGCGTCGAGGGTCTGCTGGATGAGCGCAAGAAGCTGGAGCGCGAACTGGCCGATGCTCGCCGCAAGCTCGCCATGGGCGGCGGTTCGGCGGAAGGCTCGGCCGGCGATACGAGAGAGGTCGGCGGCGTGAAGTTCATGGCGAAGGCCATGTCCGGCATCGACGCCAAGGATTTGAAGGGTCTCGCAGACGATGCCAAGACCAATCTGGGCTCTGGCGTGGTGCTGCTGATCGCCGTATCCGAGGATGGAAAGGCCAGTGCCGTCGCAGCGGTCACCGAAGACCTGACATCGCGTTTCAGCGCGGTCGATCTGGTGCGTACGGCGTCGGCTGCTCTCGGCGGCAAGGGTGGCGGTGGACGTTCGGACATGGCGCAGGCTGGTGGCCCCGATGGATCGAAGGCTGATGAAGCCATTGAAGCAGTTGCAGCGTCGCTCGCGAGCTGATCTTGTTCAACGTCGTGGGAAAGCAGCTGAGCTGCCCTGCGTTTGATTGCTGACATTCAAGGGCCGGAACTTCGAAGATGAGGTTCCGGCCCTCTTTGTTTCAGTCATGGGTTCACGACGCTATAATGACAGCGTGATAGCGTACTGGTAGCTTTCGAGTGATTGCGTCGTCGTGCGTTTGTGGTGGAGGGCAGGATGAGACGTCGACGTGTTTTGTTTCGCTCTCACAGGCCGCTTCAGAGCGTCGTACCCGTCCAACCGCATCCGCGTTGCAGTCCGATCATCGTGCGCTGGGTGACGACGCAGGGGAACTGAATGTATCTATGACGGTTCGATGGCTTGGCAGCTGACAGGCTACCCGCATGATGCTGTCTTCTCCAACCTGACCCTCCCTCGCGGGAGGGTTTTTTTTGGCTTGGAGATCCGTGCGTCCTATTGGAGGCACAAATGACGCTCTGTCTTCTTTGATCTACGCATCGTGCTTTAGGAACCGGTGCGATGCCATCCGCATTGTCTCCTTAACAAAGGAGAAGGCCATGGAAAATTATGCAGAACTTCGGGAGCAGATCGCGCAGGATCTCGATACGCTCAGCCGCACCGAAAGCCCGAAATCCATCTTTGAAATTGCCGATGATTATCTGCTGGGAAATCCGTCACTGAAACGCGAATTGGTCGAGGATATCATCAAGGAAGAGGCGGATAAGCGAAACATCCCTATCCATTGAACGGATCGCAAATCGCTCACACGGAGCTTCAGGGAATTCGCTTAGATAACTGAAGACAAAGAAAAACCCGCCTAAGCGGGTTTTTCTTTTGGTGCGGTCGAGAAGACTCGAACTTCCACGGGTTGCCCCACAGCGACCTCAACGCTGCGCGTCTACCAATTCCGCCACGACCGCATCGTGGTAGGGTCGACTTGCGCCGACGGGGGTGCATGTAGCAAAAGGATTTTGGGTGCACAAGAGCGCCGTGACAGTTTTTTGAAATTAAAAACGGGCCTTTGCCTTCTTATATGGAAGAAGCCCGCAAACGCTGGGCTTGCAGCCTCTATTTCATTCTGCCAGAAGGCTGTGGAAAGGACATTTTCATGCTCACACGCACCGATCTAACCTCCACGATGTACCCGAGCGCCGGTTCTCCTGCCGTACGTTGGCGAATCTCTGACGGGCTGGTGCCCTATGAGCAGGCGATCGAGGAGATGGAGCGTGAGGTCGCAGCCATCGCTGCCGGCGAAGCGGACGAGCTTGTATGGCTCCTGGAGCATCCACCGCTTTACACGGCGGGCACGAGCGCCGATTCATCCGACCTGATCGAGCCGGACCGTTTTCCCGTCTTCGCAACCGGACGGGGCGGGGAGTACACCTATCATGGCCCAGGCCAGCGGGTGGTCTATGTGATGCTTGATCTCAAGCGCCGACGCCAGGATGTGCGCGCCTATGTGGCGGCACTGGAGGAGGTCATCATCCGCACGCTCGACAAGATGAACGTCAAGGGCGAGCGGCGTGAGGATCGGGTCGGTGTTTGGGTTCGCAGGCCGGAAAAGCCGCTTCTGCCGGATGGCTCCATGTCGGAGGACAAGATTGCGGCGCTCGGTATTCGCCTGCGCAAGTGGGTGAGCTTCCATGGCCTGTCGATCAATGTCGATCCCGACCTGACCCACTTCGGCGGCATCGTCCCCTGTGGTATTACCCAATATGGCGTCACCAGCCTCGTTGATCTAGGCCTCTTGGTGATGATCAACGATGTCGATGTCTTCCTACGGGAGGCCTTCGAGGAAGTCTTTGGCGATACCGCGAATGAGAGCGCAGGGGCGCCGTCTTAATTCGGTTTTCTAAACCCATCGGATGTTCGAGAACCAGCTCCGCATCATATGGGATAACAGACAGTCTTCCAGCCTTCGCTGGGTTTCAGCTGTCTGTGCCTGTGTTTCCAATAGCCACGTCAGATAGGCCGAAATGGTCGTGAATGGCCGTTTTTGGCAAAGGGAGAGGTCGTTCGATGATGCGCAAGCGGCCCGTCGCAAGGATCTGATCAAGTGACGCGGGCCGACCGAGCAAGTAGCCCTGTGCTTCCCCGCATCCTTCTGATTCCAAAAGGGAGAGCTGTTCCCTTGTTTCCACCCCTTCCGCCAAAACCGGAATTCTGAGGCCCTTGCCGAGAGCCAATACGGTGCGGATGATGGTCAGTGCTTCCTGACTGCTGTGGCTTTCGTCGATAAAGGAACGGTCGAGCTTGATCTTGCTGAAAGGGAAAGACCGCAGCGTATCTATCGAAGAATAGCCAATGCCGAAGTCGTCCAGCGCAATGGAAACTCCATAGGATTTGATTTGGCGAAGCATGTGAAAGGCACGCTCGCGATCCTTCAGGATGGCGGTCTCGGTAAGTTCAAGCTCAAGTCGATGCGGGGGAAGACCCGTTTCGAGAAGGATGCTCATGACGAGCTTGGGCAGATCGCCGGCTGCAAACTGAACGGCAGAGAGGTTGACAGCAATCTTGCAGGCTGGCTCCCAGGAGGCCGCGGCTGCGCATGCGGTGCGTAGCACCCACTCCCCAAGTTGCAGGATAAGGCCGTTTTCCTCCGCCAGCGGAATAAAATCCGAGGGCGGGATGAAACCGCGTTCAGGATGGTGCCACCGCAGCAGCGCTTCGTAGCCCGTGATCTCGCCAGTCGAAACGGAGGTCTGTACCTGGTAGTGGATCGAGAGTTCATCGCGGGAGAGTGCTTTGCGCAAATCAGCCGCCATGCAGCGCCTTGCTTTGACGGCCTTGTCCATGCCCGCCTCATAGAAGCAGACACGCATTTCGGTGAGTTGCGACTTGGCGCGGTACATGGCGAGGTCCGCGTTACTGACAAGCGTTTCCCTGGTGGTTGCGTCGTCGGGATAGAGTGCGACACCGAAGCTTGCGCCAGCGACAATTTGGGCTTCGTCTATATTGATCGGAGTGAACATCACCGTTTCAAGACGTTTCAGAAACCGGTTTATGCCGACCATTTCATCGTCTTGAATACGGAAAAGAGCGGCGAACTCGTCTCCGCCAACGCGGGCAACGAACTCGCCCTTGTCTTCCCGAACCAAATGCTTGAGCCGCAGACCAAGGTCGGTCAATACGTCGTCGCCGACATGGTGGCCACGGGTGTCGTTGATCTCCTTGAACCGGTTGAGATCGATGCCGATCATGGCTAGCCGGCTCTTCTGCGCATCGGCGAGCGCGATCTCTTCCTCCAGCCTCTCGTTGAAATTGGCGCGATTGGGAAGGCCGGTCAGTGCGTCGTACAACGCCATTTGACGAAGATGCGCTATGGTCTCGGCGCGTGTGCCATTGTCGATGAGGTAGCTCACCAGACCGCAGGTAACGATGACGAAAGCCATGCCGGAAATGGCGATGGCCAGAGTCCAGAGCGAGTCCGGGTTGGAGAAGGATCCATCGACATACATCGGTTCGACCTTGAACGCCGTCATCCCCGTGAAGTGCAAAACGGCGATTGCAAGCGTCAGGACCACAGCCATGACGTTGCTGCCTTTGCGCATGCCAAAATGCAGCGCAGCCGAAGAAAGACCTACGGAAAGAACGATCGAGGCGACGAGGTAAGTCCTGTCCCAGGATACGATCCCTTGAACGCGGTAGGCCATCATACCGGTATAGTGCATCGTGGAAATGGCGAGACCGACGATTGCGCCGCCCAAGGCGGGCATGATGGGATGACGGTTGCTGACTGCAACGGCAAAACCGATCGCATTGCCGAACAGGACGACCAGAAGCGAAACGACCGTCAACGACAAATCGAAGCCGATGGGCACGCCTGCGTCATAGCCAAGCATGGCGACGAAATGTGTGCACCAGATCGCCACGCCAGCGGACAGCGCCGTCATCGCCTGCCAGCCGATGCGCTGCTTCCCGGTCGCGGTCGTCGTTTTACTGAAAAGCCGGGATGTCACCCAAGAACCGGTGCCGCAGAGTAGCACTGCCACAAGCACGAGCCAGATGTTGTGTTCGTAGACGATGCATCCCAGCACAGTCATCATTACAGTCGCCCCTTGTAGGAAGGCACCGCATTTGAGCAAACGCAGCAGCCGTTTACTGCGTTCGCAGGCCGGGTGGATGGCAATGTGATGGTTTACTACACAACGAGTTAATAATTTATATGGCGTACAACAAAATTCTACAACGTTCACAAAGGCTTAGATCAATCCTAGGTAGGTTTTGGGGGTTGTCTGACGCATCTTTTGATAGAATGAGATGCGCCAAAGGCCGTGCGACGTCAGGCTGTCTGCATTTTCTTTATGATTGAATCGTCGATCTCCTGAGCGCGCAGGAAAGCCGGGCGCTGACCGAGGCGACCGAGATAACCGGCGAAGGACTTGCGCTTCTCGATCGAACCGAATTGCAGACCCCATCCAATATGCGAGCCCACATAGACGTCGGCGGCGGTGAAGCTGTCGCCAGCAATGAAAGCGTTCTGCGTCACGGCGTATTCGAGGGTGTCCATCAGGTCTTCAAAGCGTCCGCATCCGGCCATGCGATACTTGTCTTCCGGAATCACCAGACCCATGGCGCGGTTGCTGACGCCCATTTCCAAAGGGCCGGCCGCAAAGAAGAGCCAGCGATAGTAAAGGCCACGATGGTTGGTCGGAGGGGCAAGACCCTTTTCCGGAAAGGCGTCGGCCAGATAGGCGCAGATGGCTGCGCATTCCGTCACGACGACGTCACCGTGTTTGATCGCGGGCACCTTGCCCATGGGATTGATGGCCTTGTACTCGCCAGCCTTCATGTCGCTGTCGAAGCCGATGATTCTGGTGTCGTAAGATGCGCCCACTTCCTCCAGCATCCAGCGGATGATGCGTCCGCGTGACATGGGATGGGTGTAGAATGTCAGATCGCTCATGTCTCTCTCCCTTGTTGAGCAGAGTTTGCTCCGGCAGCATGACCTAATCAAGACATCGATTGGGGGCAAAAGAAAACCCGGCGCGAAGGCCGGGTTTTCGAAGGTCTCTAAAGGGTTAGATGCCGATCAGGCAGCCATGGCCTTCTTGAGGTTTTCGTCGATCTTGTCGAGGAAGGCGGTGGTGGAGAGCCAAGGCTGATCCGGACCGATGAGGAGCGCGAGGTCCTTGGTCATGTAGCCGGCTTCTACGGTGTCGACGCAGACGGTTTCCAGCGTCGTGGCGAACTTTGCCAGTTCAGCATTGTCGTCCAGCTTGGCGCGGTGGGCGAGGCCACGGGTCCATGCGAAGATCGATGCGATGGAGTTGGTCGAGGTTTCCTGACCCTTCTGATGCTGACGGTAGTGGCGCGTCACCGTGCCGTGCGCCGCTTCTGCTTCGACCGTGCGGCCATCCGGAGACAGGAGAACCGAGGTCATCAGGCCGAGCGAGCCGAAGCCCTGTGCCACGGTATCCGACTGAACGTCGCCGTCGTAGTTCTTGCAGGCCCAGATGTAGCCGCCGGACCACTTCAGCGCGGAAGCGACCATGTCGTCGATGAGGCGGTGCTCGTAAGTGATACCGGCTTCGTCGAACTGCGCCTTGAATTCGCTCTGGTAGACTTCTTCGAAGATGTCCTTGAAGCGACCGTCATAGGCCTTCAGGATGGTGTTCTTCGTGGAGAGGTAAACCGGCCACTTGCGCATCAGGCCGTAGTTCATGGATGCACGGGCGAATTCGCGGATGGAATCGTCGAGGTTGTACATGGCAAGAGCCACGCCGGCGCTCGGAGCGTCGAACACGTCCTTCTCGATGACCTGGCCATCTTCGCCAACGAACTTGATCGTCAGTTTGCCCTTGCCGGGGAACTTGAAGTCTGTTGCCTTGTACTGGTCGCCGAAAGCGTGACGGCCGACAACGATCGGCTGGGTCCAGCCGGGAACCAGGCGCGGAACGTTCTTGCAGATGATCGGCTCGCGGAAGATGACGCCGCCCAGAATGTTGCGGATCGTGCCGTTCGGGCTCTTCCACATCTGCTTGAGGTTGAATTCTTCCACGCGGGCTTCGTCCGGTGTGATGGTCGCGCACTTGATGCCGACGCCATGCTTCTTGATGGCGTGTGCCGCATCAACGGTTACCTGATCGTTGGTAGCGTCGCGGTTTTCAACGGAAAGGTCGTAATATTCGATATCAAGATCGAGGTATGGCAGGATCAGCTTGTCCTTGATGAGCTGCCAGATGATACGGGTCATTTCGTCGCCGTCGAGATCGACGACCGGATTGGCTACCTTGATCTTTGTCATGAATTCCTCACCTTCGAGAACGGTTGCGCCCAATCGAGCGCCATAAGGGTCAATATCCCGTGGCGCTATAGCATTGCGACCGGCGGAGGCAAAGCCATCGGTCAGCTTTTTTGGCCTTTCTAAAAGCCTTGTTACCGGATTGCCAAAACACATTCGCGGATTAGATTCAGGCGAATCGCTTACGTTGGGTAAGCTGAAGTTTCAGGACGTCATCATGCAGAAAGTTCTGCTCGCCATTGCCGCACTATTCCTTTCCTCCAGCGCCTTTGCCGCCGATCCCACCGAGCCGGTGAAGAAGGTCATGGATATTACGGTGAAGAACTGGTCCGGCGAGGCCGATGACTGGAAGTATATTTTCGATGAAGATCTGCTGACGACGCTGTTCAGCAAGGCGTTCATCGCCCAATATCGCGAAGCCTCGAAGAAGCCCGCCTATGAGGCAGAGGCAGGCGAGAAGGGCGACCCCTTCGGTTATGACGTGGTTACCAATTCGCAGGATGGCTGCCCGCTGCAGGACGTTAACATCTCGGCAGCGCCGCCCAAGGATGGCGTGAGCGACGTCACCGTCAAGTTCAAGCTCTGGGCCTGCATGGATGAGGCCGAGATGAAGGCGACCGTTGATCAGGTCAATTTCGATGTGATCGAAGAAGACGGCAAGCCGGTCATCAATGACATTCATCGTGTTGGCGATGAGGGCCGCGATTCCGTGCAGCAAGAGATGGCAAACATCATCAAGGGCGAATAAGCCGCATGCAACGCACGCCTTGCCTTTGATTTGCGCGGAAAACTGTGCCAGTGAAGCCAAAAAATTGGAAGGCGACTATGGCAGGTACAAACAGCGATCTCGAACTCATTGCCGAAGGCCCGGCGATCATTCTGGTCGAGCCTCAGCTTGGTGAAAATATCGGTATGGTGGCACGCGCCATGGCGAATTTCGGGCTGGCAGAGCTGCGTCTGGTCAATCCGCGCGATGGCTGGCCGAGCGAGAAAGCACGTGCGGCCGCCTCCAAGGCCGATCATGTGATCGATGCAACCAAGGTCTACGAAACGCTGGAAGATGCGGTTCGCGATCTGAACTTCGTCTATGCGACGACGGCACGTGAGCGTTACGGCTTCAAGCCGGTGCGCGCGCCCGTCACCGCGACCGAAACCTTGCGCGCCAAGTTCAAGGCAGGCGAAACGACCGGCGTCATGTTCGGTCGCGAGCGCTGGGGCCTGACGAACGAGGAAGTGGCGCTTGCCGACGAAATCGTGACGTTTCCCGTCAATCCCGCGTTTGCGTCGCTCAACATCGCTCAGGCTGTGCTGCTGATGTCTTATGAATGGATGAAATCCGGCATGGAGGACCTTGCCGAGACTGCGTTCCAGTCGGTGCAGCAACGGCCTTCCACCAAGGAACAGGTCTTCGGCCTCTTCGACCAGATCGAAGAGGCGCTGGATGCGCGCGGATATTTCCATCCGGCTGAAAAAAAGCCCAAAATGGTCGACAATCTGCGCGCAGTTCTGTCACGACGGGGATTTACGGAGCAGGAGATCAGCGTGTTTCGCGGCGTGATCAAGTCGCTGGACGCGTTTCCGCGCCGCTGGCCGAAACGGACAGAGAAAAGCGCCGAAGGCGAGGAGACACCGACGAATGGCTCTGGCGACAACGACTGATCTTCCCGTCTCAAAGCCGGTTCTCGTCTTCGATTCCGGCATCGGCGGGCTGACGGTTTTGCGCGAGGCGCGGGTTTTGATGCCCGAGCGTGGCTTCATCTATGTCGCAGACGATGCGGGTTTCCCTTATGGCGGATGGGAAGAAGATGGGTTACGTCAGCGCATACTGTCGCTGTTTGCCCGATTGCTCGACACCTATCAGCCAGAAATCTGCATCATTGCCTGCAATACGGCTTTCACGCTTGCCGGTGCAGACCTGCGGGCCGCTTTTCCCGACATGACCTTCGTCGGAACGGTGCCGGCCATCAAGCCCGCGGCGGAACGCACCCGTTCAGGCCTCGTGTCTGTGCTGGCGACGCCCGGTACGGTGAAGCGCGCCTACACGCGTGACCTCATCCAGTCGTTCGCCTCGCAATGTCACGTGCGCCTCGTCGGCTCGGAAAATCTGGCACGCATGGCGGAAAGCTGGATCAGAGGAGAGAGCGTCTCGGATGATGCCGTGCTGGCCGAAATTTCGCCGTGCTTCATTGAGGATCAGGGCCGGCGCACCGACATCGTGGTGCTTGCCTGTACGCATTATCCGTTCATGGCGAATGTGTTCCGCAGGCTTGCGCCCTGGCCGGTAGACTGGCTCGATCCGGCAGAAGCGATTGCCCGGCAGGCACGCCGCAAGGTCGAGGTGCTACAGGGTGCCGAGCATCCTGAGGGTTTTGACTTTGCTATCTTCACATCAGGTCAGCCGGATTTCACCACGAGAAGACTGATGCAGGGCTTCGGTTTGAAGATCGAGAAACACTGAGCGCCGAGCGCTTGTGGGGAAGTAGGACGCGTCGATCAAAGAAGATAACGCGTCCTTGTGCGCCCGGTTAAACGCACGACGTTCTAAGTCCATTGTGACATTTTTGCACTGAAGAAAGCTCATTGATACAATTCGAGATTGAACCTCTTGCAGGCGAATCGAAGATGTGTCAAAAAAATCGGGCCCGCAACTCAAGAAACAGGAGGCGTTAGATGACTACATTTAAGCATTTTTGCCTCTCTGGTATGGTTATGTCCGTAGCTCCGGCGCTGTCCGGAATGATGCTTCGCGCATACCGACGTGGAATCGCTATCTAAGCTTTTCCATGCCTTTGCAGGCGTTTTCACTATACATCACGGTGTGTCGATAGTCTTTTGACCTCGCAGTCTGTTGCTGCGCAGAACGTTTCCGCACGCCTTTTTCCATCACAAGAGGACCTGGTTGCTATCTTGCGCCGGGACGGATGACCTATGTCTAAACAACAATCTTTGAGTGTAAGCGATCTTTCCAGAACCGTCGAAGAATTGGTTCGCCGCTTTGGTGCCTGGGCCACGCTGAAGGCGGCAGTTCTGGGTGCAATGAAGCATCGGCAGACGAGAAATCATGCCACGCATCTTAGCGATCGGCTTCGGCGGGATGCCGGCCTTCCGGTGCGCGAACCGATGCCTGGCCAGCCGCTGGTGCCGCCCTGGTTCCCTCGGTTCTAAAGCATGGTCCGCGCAAAAACGTGCAGCGGTTTGCGATGATGACACGCTTTCGAGACTAAGCGCATCCACCGCTGCGACACGCCTCATCGGTGTGCCGCAGCGGTCTTATTCCTGCTGAGGCTGTGCCCCTTTCAGGGCAGGATTTTTCAGGTCGATGCGGCTTGTCTCTTCCGGCAGAAACTGCGGGCCGACGATGCGCACCCTGCTGTTCTTCGGATCATAGTCCCTTTCTGGGACGGGGGATGCCTTGGCCTCGACCTGCGGTGCGGGTTCGGGCGACGCCGGTGTGGGGCTTTCCGTCTTCGGGGCAGGGATCCGGGTGATGCCGGAATAGGACTGATCAGGAGAGGATTGTGGCGCGCTCGCTTGCTCTTCCTGCTTCCTCATCTCCTGATGATAGGCCGCCATGTTGCAGGAACATGATGGAGAGCGCGTCGAGGGTGAGCCGTTGCGATAGGCAAAAGCCGTTGGCATCGACTTGTAAGGCTGACCGGTCTTGGCTGAGACCATATCGGAACTCTCTTGCCCCACCATGGAATGGTAGAAGAGTTCCGTCTCGGTGCCAGGGCACATCCGCTCGCACTGGGCAGCCTGAGCACTGAAATCCATTGGCGTCGCGTTGGAGGATATGGGGAAGAAGGCTCCGTCGCAGGTGCGCACGCAAAGCGTCCTCAAGCCGCCCTCGGTCGGCATGTCTGGCGTCGGGCCGTAATTGCCAATGTCCCTTTGGTCGTCATTGAAGGGGTCGGTATAGCCGCGGGGGTGGGCATCCAGGCCTGGGTCCGTCGATGCGTAATCGGGTGGCCGACGATCCAGGCAGCCCTCTGCATCGAGCGCTGCCATGATACGATCCCACCGGTCGGCGGCTTCGGTGCGACGGCTCGCAAGCATACGATTGCGGTCTTGAGCGATCATGTCCCGTTCGGCTTCCGCTTGGGCCAGTGCATCCGCAATATCACCGCAGATTTGCGCATTTGGGTTTCCATAGACAATCACGCTACCGGATGAACAGCCGTAGCTCCGCAGATCGTTCTTGATACGGCGGATCACGAGGTTCTGCTGTGCCAGCGCATTGGCAAATTGCCGGACCTGCGCTGTGGTGCCGATAACTTGCGTGGACTCTGCCGGTTGTCTCAGCTGTGCTTCGAGCGTTTCGCAGATGTCCTGCGCCTGCACGGCAACGGGTGCGACGAGGAGGGCGGCCAACAGGGAACCGATGAGACGGTTGCGGCGCGGCGCCGGGCGCCCGTTTGATTTTAGCAGGCCCGTCAGCATTCAGTCGGCATCCCTTTCAACATCAATCACCAACGCTCGCGGCAGGATTAAGTTCAGGATAGCATAGGGCTGTGCCGCAATGCGGCAACAGCAGTTTCAAAATTGCGTTAATTCGAAGTGACGCAATAACGTCAGGCCTGAAGCGTGTCGCGATCATTCAGATTCGCTCCTTACGCTTTAGGTCCTTGTTTCGTCGCATGGTGTCATCGCAAAACCGCTGCACAATTCTGCTTGAACCATGCTTTAAACCCAGTCCATCACATCGAAGGATGCGATGCCTGGACGGCGGCAAGCGCTGCCATGTTGACCACGCCGCGCGAGGTGACGGTGGGCGAGAGGATATGTGCGGGCAGGGCCGTGCCAAGCAGGATCGGCCCGACATGCAGACCTTCCGTCATGGTGCGCACGACGCCAAGCGAAATATTGGCCGAGTCCAGGTTCGGGAAGACCAGGAGGTTCGCCTCACCGGACAAAGCGCTGTTGGGCATGGCGCGCTTGCGCAACATTTCCGAGAGCGCCGAACCACCCTGCATTTCGCCGTCGATTTCCAAATGCGGCGCCCTGTCGCGAACGAGTTGAAGCGCTGCGCGCATCTTTCGGGCACTGACGGAATCACGCGAACCGAAGTTCGAATGGCTTGCGAGCGCGATCTTCGGGGTGATGCCGAAGCGCTTGATTTCCTTGGCGGCCAGGATCGCCATTTCTGCGACGTCTTCAGAGCTCGGGTCGTAATTGACGAAGGTATCGGTCATGAAGAGCGCGCCACGCTGGGTGATCAGCAGGCTGAGGCCGCCAAAAGACTGAACGCCTTCGCGCTTGCCGATGATCTGATTGACATCGCGCAGGTGACGGTCAAACCGGCCTTCCAGACCGCAGATCAGGGCATCGGCCTCACCGCGCTTGACGGAGAGAGCGCCAATGACGGTGGTGTTGGTACGAACGATGGTGCGTGCGGCTTCCGGGTTGATGCCGGCACGGCCGACCAGCGCGAAATAGTCATCGACATAGTCGCGGTAGCGTGGATCGTCTTCCGGGTTGACCACGGCGAAATCGGTGTTCGGGCGAATGCGCAGGCCGAAGCGCTTCAGGCGCGTTTCGATGATCTGCGGACGACCGATCAGGATCGGGATGCCAGTCCCTTCTTCCAAAAGTACCTGAGCGGCGCGCAGCACGCGCTCGTCTTCGCCTTCGGCAAAGATGATACGCTTCTTTTCCGCGCTCTTGGCACTGTTGAAGATCGGCTTCATGATGAAGCCGGAACGCCAGACGAAGCGGTTCAACTGATCGAGATAGGCATCGAAATCGGTGATGGGTCGCGATGCGACGCCACTTGCGGCAGCGGCACGCGCGACGGCGGGCGCGATGCGCAGAATGAGGCGTGGGTCGAAAGGCGAGGGGATCAGGTAGTTCGGGCCAAAGACCGGCGTCTCTTCGCTATAGGCCTTGGCAGCGACTTCGGAGACTTCCTCGCGGGCCAGTTCGGCAATCGCGCGGACCGCCGCCATCTTCATCTCTTCATTGATGCTGGTTGCGCCGCAATCGAGCGCGCCGCGGAAGATGTAAGGGAAGCAGAGAACGTTGTTGACCTGGTTCGGGAAGTCCGAGCGACCGGTGCAAATCATTGCATCCGGGCGTGCAGCGCGTGCTTCTTCTGGCATGATTTCAGGCTTGGGGTTCGCCAATGCCAGGATCAATGGCTTTTCTGCCATCTTTGCCAGAAGCTCGGGCTTCAGAACGCCTGCGGCCGAGAGACCGAGGAACACGTCTGCGCCCTCAATGGATTCGGCCAGGACGCGTTTGTCGGTCTTCTGCGCGTAGATTTCCTTCCATTCGTCCATCAACGTGTTGCGGCCGTCATAGACGAGGCCTTCAATGTCGTGGACCCAGATGTTTTCGCGCTTGGCGCCCATCTCCACCAGCAGGTTGAGGCAGGCGAGAGCCGCTGCACCGGCACCTGATGCGACGATCTTGACGTCCGACAAGGCCTTGCCGGCGAGTTCCAACGCATTGGTGACGGCTGCCGCGACGATGATTGCTGTTCCGTGCTGGTCGTCGTGGAAGACCGGGATGTTCATCTTGGCGCGCAGCTGGCGCTCGACTTCAAAACATTCAGGCGCCTTGATGTCTTCGAGATTGATGCCGCCGAAGGTGGGCTCAAGTGCCGAGATGGTGGAGACCATATCGTTGATGCCGGGCGCGTCGATTTCGATATCGAAGACGTCGATATTGGCGAATTTCTTGAAGAGGACGGCCTTGCCTTCCATCACCGGCTTCGACGCCAGCGGGCCGATGTTGCCGAGACCGAGAACGGCGGTGCCGTTTGAAATCACCGCCACAAGGTTGGCGCGTGCAGTATATTGCGCCGCCGTTTCCGGATTTTCATGAATGGCAAGGCAGGGGGCGGCGACGCCCGGTGAATAGGCGAGCGCCAGGTCGCGCTGGTTGCCGAGCGGCTTGGACGCCTGGATCTCAAGTTTACCCGGGCGAGGATAGCGATGGTAGAAGAGCGCCTGCTCATCCAGATCCGCATTGCTGCTCTTGTTTTGCGTCGTGCCCTTGTCCTGAGAACTCATCTTTTTCACCGCTTTATTTCAATTGTCACGAAGGTCTTTGCATACAGCAAACAGTTCGACCGTACAGCCGTTTATTTGGCGGGTGGCATGCAAAAGCGAGAAAGACGATATTCGCAAAAAGACCAGCGTCACACCATGGAAGTGCCGCGTTGTCATCTTGCTGAAACACGAGTCTGGTTTTCCCAAGAGTGAAAGATTTCCAAACGCCTTTCATGAGACGAGGGGACGAGACCATGGCCACGCAGACCGAAACCAGACACTTCAGGACGCTTTTCATTTCCGACGTGCATCTTGGCTCGAAAGCGGCCAAGACGGATTTTCTGCTGGACTTTCTGAAGTATCACGAAGCGGACACGATCGTGCTCGTTGGTGATATCATCGACGGTTGGCGCCTTCGCCGCAGCTGGTACTGGCCGCAGGGCTGTAACGACGTGGTGCAGAAGCTTTTACGCAAGGCACGCAAGGGCGCGCGCATCGTCTACATCCCTGGAAATCACGACGAATTCTTACGCGAATTCCCCGGCACCCATTTCGGCGGCATCGAAGTGGCAGAGCGCATGATACACGAGGCGGCGGACGGCAAGAAATATCTCGTGCTGCATGGCGACGAGTTTGACGTCGTCGTGCGCAATGCCCGCCTTCTCGCCTACCTTGGTGACTGGGCCTACGATGCGGCGATTGCCGTCAACGTCGCGATCGCGGCGGTTCGCCGCCGTATCGGCCTGCCTTACTGGTCTTTCTCCGCCTGGGCGAAACTCCAGGTGAAGCACGCCGTCAACTTTATTGGCGAGTTCCAGCGTGTGGTGGCCGATGAGGCCCGGCGCAACAAGGTGGATGGGGTCATCTGCGGCCATATTCACCATGCGGTGATGGAGGATATCGACGGTATTCGCTACATCAATACCGGCGACTGGGTGGAAAGCTGCACGGCCATTGTCGAGAACCTTGACGGCTCGTTCGAGCTGATCACCTGGATGCAGACCAGCGACAGCGCGGAAGAGCCAACGGTGCGCCAGCTGGAGCCGGTGATGTTTCCCAAGCTCGTTGATACAAAAGCGGCCTGAGGATGTCTTTATCCCCACAGCTCCGGCTGTGGCGGATGAACGAGAGAACCATCATAGACAAGACCAGGCTCTCTATCGCGCGCCAAAAGCAGAGGGCCGTCAAGATCGGCAAAGGCCACGTCTTGCGCCAGTAGCACAGCGGGTGCCATGGCAAGCGACGTTCCCAGCATGCAGCCCACCATGATCTGATAGCCGAGACGCTCGGCCTCCTGCTTCATCACCAGAGCTTCAGTAAGACCGCCTGTCTTGTCGAGCTTGATGTTGATCGCATCGTAACGATCGCGAAGGGATGCGAGGTCTCTCGTCAGGTGGACGCTCTCATCCGCGCAGATTGCCACGGGTCGCTTTATCGTCGCCAGAAACGCATCGTTGCCGGCTGGGAGAGGTTGCTCGATCAAGGAAATCCCGAGCTCCGCGGCAACGGCCATGTGGTGCTCTATATTGTCTTCACGCCATCCCTCGTTGGCATCGACGATGATTGCGGCATCTGGTGCTGCCGCACGAACGGCGCGTAGGCGCTCTTCGTCGTCCTCTGTTCCCGTCTTTATCTTCAAGAGCGGACGATGGGCGTTTTCTTTTGTCTTCGCCGCCATCGTCTGCGCGTCGGCGAGCGAAATCGTATAGGCCGTCATCAAGGGTTTGGGAGCAGACGGCAGAAAATGAGCAAAGGCGGGTCTCCCTGAGAGCTTCGCTTCCAGATCCCACAAAGCGCAGTCGACGGCGTTGCGCGCAGCACCCGGCTTCATGGCCTGCTGAAGATGCTCCCGGTCGAGCCCCGAAGCGATTGCCTTCGCGGCTGCGTCAATATCTGCCAGGACGCCTTCGATCGTTTCGCCATAGCGCGCGTAGGGGACGCACTCTCCCTGACCTTGGACGCCGTTGTCGGAAATGGTGCAGGTGACCACATGGATTTCCGTGCGGCTTCCCCGCGAAATGGTGAAGCTTCCTGCAACCGGGAAGATTTGCGCTGTGGCTTCGAGGTAACGGCTCATCAAAATTGCCTTATAGTTGGGGGTAAAACCATGGAACCTGCAAAATATGTATCCATTTACGGTGCACCGCTGTGGCTTGCTGGTCCGGCAAAAGATATGAATCGTTAAGAGAATCTTTCAGTAAGCTGCATTCACGCGGAGAAATATGCAAGAACAGGAACCAGGCAAGCGGGTGGAACAGGCTGCAATCTCGGCGGATGAGAACGCGGGGCGCGGCGGCGCGCGCTACGTGCTCTCCGGTTCCTGGCGCAACGCGAACATCTCTCCCGTTCTGCCCGAACTCGACAAGATCGAAAAATCAGGTGCATCCGGGCCCATCACGATCGACCTGTCGGGTATCGACCATATCGATACGACCGGTGCATGGATCCTCCATAGCCTGCGGAGCCGTCTGGAGAAGTCCGGCTCGAATGTCAGCTTCGAGGGCAATGAGAAGGTCGAGGAGATCATCACCTCGCTTCCCGATGAAGCGCCGCTGCCGCCGAAGGATACGCAAAAGCAGGGTATTTTAAGCCGCATCTTCGAGCCCGTGGGACGCAATGTCGTCCAGGCAGGGTCCGACTTTATGGCCGGCATGTTTATTCTGGGCTCAGCCGTTCGTGGCGCGCAGATGAAGCTCGGTCGAGGGCGCGGCGTGTCGCCTGCTGCCATCGTCAACCAGGTCGATCACATGGGCGTGCGTGCGGTGCCCATCATAACGCTGATGTCGTTCCTGATCGGTGCGATCATCGCCCAGCAGGGCGCGTTCCAGCTCAGATATTTCGGCGCGGAAGTTTTTGTGGTCGACCTCGTCGGCATTCTCCAATTGCGTGAGATCGGCGTTCTTCTTACCGCTATCATGATCGCCGGCCGGTCCGGCAGCGCGATTACCGCTGAAATCGGTTCGATGAAGATGCGCGAGGAGATCGACGCGCTGAAGGTCATCGGCCTCAACCCCGTCGGCGTCCTGGTCTTCCCGCGTCTGGTGGCGCTCACGATCGCCTTGCCGCTTCTCACCATCATCGCCAATTTCTCGGCATTGTTCGGCGCTGCAATCGTCTCGCTTATTTATTCGGGTATCACGTTTGAAGTGTTTCTTTCGCGTCTTCATAGCGCCGTTGAGGGTTCGACGATCGCGTCCGGCATGATCAAGGCGCCATTCATGGCCCTGATCATCGGCATTGTGGCATCCGTGGAAGGAATGAAGGTTGGCGGGAGCGCGGAATCGCTCGGTCAACACGTCACGGCCTCGGTGGTCAAATCGATCTTTGTCGTGATCCTCGTCGATGCGCTTTTCGCCATCTTCTATTCAGCCATCGATTTTTAAGGAGAGGGCTGTGGATCAAGGACAAGCAGTCGAGGACAGGAAAGACAGCAAGACCGATCGCGAAGTCGTGCTTTCGGTGGAGGGCGTGACCGTCGGCTTTGGCGACAAGCTCGTGCTCGACAATCTCGACCTCGATGTCTATCGCGGTGAAATTCTGGGCTTTATCGGTCCGTCCGGTGCCGGTAAATCGGTGCTGATGCGCACGGTGCTGCGGCTCTTGCCGCGCCAGGGCGGTTCGATCAAGATCCTTGGGACTGACTATGACAAGGCCTCGGACGAAGAACGCATGGCGCTCGACACGCGTCTTGGTGTCCTCTTCCAGCAGGGCGCGCTCTTCTCCGGTCTGACTGTGAAAGAGAATATTCAGCTGCCGATGCGCGAATATCTCGATCTGCCGCAAAAGCTGATGGATGAGCTTGCGGCCCTGAAAATCGAAATGGTGGGTTTGAAGCCGGATGCCGGCGACAAGTTCCCATCCGAACTTTCAGGCGGCATGATCAAGCGCGCAGCATTGGCGCGCGCTCTGGCGCTCGATCCGGACCTCGTCTTCCTGGACGAGCCGACATCGGGTCTCGATCCGATCGGGGCTGCAGAGTTTGATATGCTGATTGCGCGCTTGCGCGATTCGATGGGTCTGACGGTTTACATGGTGACCCACGATCTCGACAGCCTGTTTTCAGTCTGCGACCGCATTGCCGTTCTCGGCAACAAGAAAGTGGCAGTCGAAGGTACACTCGAGGATATGTTCAATAACGACGATCCCTGGGTCCAATCATATTTCCGCGGAAAGCGGGCTCGCGCCGTCGTCCTTCCGGATGGCACGCAACAGATTCCGGGGAGTAACGGATAGGCATGGAAACCAAGGCGAATTACACCATTGTCGGTATTTTTACGCTCATCGTGGTCGCGGCGGCATTCGGCTTCGTTTACTGGATGGCCGAATTCGGACGCGGCGGGCCAGTGGCGCAGCTGACGATCCGTATTCCGGGATCGGCCAATGGTCTGTCCGTCGGTTCGCCGGTGCGGTTCAACGGCATACCTGTCGGTACGGTTCGTGGTCTTTCGATCGACCAGCAGGATCCTGCTTACTCGATTGCCTATACGGAAGTGCAGGCGGATGCGCCGGTCTTTCCGTCCACTCGCGCGGTTCTGGAAATCCAGGGCCTGACGGGCGCTGCCTATGTCGAGCTTTCGGGTGGGCGCAGCAATGAGGAACGCATTCTCCAGAAGTCCTTCGAAACCGGCGTGCCAGCAGAGCTGACGGCTGATCTGTCCAGTGTGACGAACCTGCTTGCGACCGCCGACAAGATTCTGAAGCGTGCGGATGGTGCGATCGGAGAGCTTCAGGGCTTCGTGCAGGATGCGCGCGGACCGCTGACGGAAACCGTTCGCAATGCCGAGAAATTCTCTGCAGCGCTTGCCTCCAACTCCGATGGCATCGAAAACTTCCTCGAGAGCCTGAGCTCATTGTCGACGACCGTTCAGTCGGTCTCGGTTCGTCTCGATGGAACGCTGACGGCCGTTGAAGATCTGGTCAAGGCGGTGGATTCACAGAAGATCGACTCGATTCTCACCAATGTTGACAAGGTCACGTCCGACGTGGCGGCCTCTTCCAGCGGCATTCAAGCGGTTATGGAGAACGTACAACGCACTTCACGTAACTTCGAACAGGCAAGTTCGGACGCTCAGAACGTGTTGAAGCGCGCCGATGAGCTTCTGGCTTCGGTCGATACCGCGAAGGTGAGCAATACGGTTGAGGATGTGTCGGCTGCGACCGCCGACGCTCGCCAGGCGATCTCCACCTTCCGCCAGATCGCCGATGACGTTGGAACGCGCCGTCAGGATATCGATCAAGCAATTGCCGACTTCACCGACATGTCTCGCAAGCTGAACATGGCATCGAGCCGCGTCGACGGCATTCTCGCGAAAGTGGACGGCATGCTGGGAACCGATGACGCGGATTCGCTTTTTGCCAAGGCACGTGAGACTCTTAACTCCTTCAAGGCGGTTGCTGACAATCTCAACGGACGTATTGGCCCGATTGCCGACAACCTCACTCGCTTCTCGAATTCGGGCCTGAGGGACCTTCAGGCGCTGATCAGCAGCACCCGTGATACGGTCAACAATCTCAACAATACGATCACCAATTTCGATCGCGATCCGCAGCGCCTGATCTTCGGTGGCGAAAATGTAAAACAATATGATGGCCGGACACGGCGTTGATGGAGGTTCCTGGTTTCATGATTTTGCAGATACCACGGCGGAAAATATCCGCGGTCTCCACGAAGTTTGCTGTGATGCTGCCCTTGCTTGGTGCCATCCTGGCAGGCTGCGGCGGTGGCGCTAAGAACGATACGTTCGATCTTTCCGTCTCACCCGCGCCGGTGACGCAGGCGCGATCCCTCAAGGGACGCCAGCTTCTGGTTGCAGAACCGACCGCGCTGAAGGCGCTCGATAGCGAGAACATCGTGGTACGGCTTTCCAACTCGGAAGTGCAGTATCTTGCAAACTCGCAATGGAGCGATCGCCTGCCGCGCATGGTGCAGTCGAAGCTGGTCGAAGCCTTCCAGGATACAGGCCGCCTCGGCGGTGTTGGACGTCCAGGGCAGGGTCTGGCGATCGACTATCAGGTCGTCACCGATATTCGCGCCTTCGAGGTCGACACCAAGAACAATGTCGCCAACATCGAGATTTCGGTACAGTTGCTGAACGATCGCAACGGCACCGTTCGGGCACAGGACGTGTTCCGTGCAAGCGCGCGAGTCAGCGGTACGGGCAACGCGAACTTTGTCAAAGCGCTCGACTCGGCGTTTGCCGCTGCCTCTCGCGAGATTGTGGCCTGGACGTTGAAGGCACTCTGATCACAATCCACGATGTAAAATCAAACGCCGCGACATCATTCGATGCGCGGCGTTTTTCTTTGCGATCACCTGTGGGTTGAATCTGGTAGCCTTACTCGGCTGCTGCTTCCTTCTGCCATTCCGGCAGCGGGAAGATCGCGTCATAGGCCCAATTGAAGACAAAGGCGTAGACGACGTAGAACAGCGCGAACGAGATATCCATGATCAGTGCGTGGATCAGGCCGATGCCGAGATACCATGCAATGAACGGCATCAGGACGATCAGAAGTCCAAGCTCGAACAGAACCGCGTGCGCCACGCGGATCGCCGGTGTCTTGAGCGTGGTGCCCCGCAGACGCTGCAGGGTGTGGTCAAAGCCAAGATTGTAGAGATAATTCCACGCCGTCGCGACGGTGGCGCTGACGACGCCGACAATGCCGATGTCGCTCATCGGCATGGCGAAGACGACGGTGCCGAGTGGAATGACCAAAGCGAGGCCAATAATTTCAAAGCTCAGAGCGTGGCGGATACGATCGCCGATGCTGCGCATGGGAAACTCCCGAGATAACCAAATCGGGCCGTCCCGAATGCTGTCGCCGCCATGGCCGAGGTCGTCCTCGCAAGGACGATATAAGCGGAAGCGGCTTTTTCTTCAAGTCTTCGGGTATCGCGAGGATGGATCGCCGAAAAGACCGAGCATAAAAAAAGCGCCTCGAAAGAGACGCTTTTTTGTCTGGGTGTCTCGACTGCGGATCAGCGCTTGGAAACTGGAACGTAATCGCGCTTTGCAGCGCCGGTGTAGAGCTGGCGCGGACGACCGATACGCTGCTGCGGATCTTCGATCATTTCGTTCCACTGGGCGATCCAGCCGACGGTGCGGGCTAGAGCGAAGAGAACGGTGAACATGGTCGTTGGGAAGCCAAGCGCCTTCAGCGTGATGCCGGAGTAGAAGTCGACATTCGGGTAGAGCTTCTTCTCGACGAAGTAAGGATCCGAAAGGGCGATCTTTTCCAGTTCGAGCGCAACCTGCATGATCGGATCGTCGGAGTTGCCGGTGGCTTCCAGCACTTCGTACATCGTCTTCTGCATGATCTTGGCGCGCGGATCGTAGTTCTTGTAGACGCGGTGACCAAAGCCCATCAGGCGGAACGGATCGTTCTTGTCCTTGGCGCGCGCGATGTATTCAGGAATACGATCGACGGTGCCGATCTCGTTCAGCATGTTGAGCGCTGCTTCGTTCGCGCCGCCGTGAGCGGGGCCCCACAGGCAGGCGATGCCGGCTGCGATACATGCGAACGGGTTTGCGCCCGAGGAACCGGCCAGACGAACGGTCGAGGTGGACGCATTCTGCTCATGGTCGGCGTGAAGGATGAAGATGCGATCCATGGCGCGGGCCAGAACCGGGTCCACCTTGTACTCTTCGCACGGAACGGCAAAGCACATGTGCAGGAAGTTCGATGCGTAATCGAGATCGTTCTTCGGATAAACGAAGGGCTGGCCGATATGGTACTTGTAGGCCATGGCCGCGATCGTCGGCATCTTGGCGATCATGCGCAGAGACGCGACCATGCGCTGGTGCGGATCGGTGATGTCTGTCGAGTCGTGGTAGAAGGCGGAGAGGGCGCCGACCGTACCGCACATGACGGCCATTGGGTGGGCGTCGCGACGATAGCCGGTGAAGAAGCGGCTCATCTGTTCATGCACCATGGTGTGACGCGTCACACGGGTGTCGAAGTCCTTCTTCTGCGCGGTCGTCGGCAGTTCGCCGTAAAGCAGCAGGTAGCAGGTCTCGAGGAAGTCGCCCTGTTCGGCAAGCTGCTCGATCGGATAACCGCGGTGCAGCAGAACGCCTTCGTCACCATCGATATAGGTGATCTTGGATTCGCACGAAGCGGTCGAGGTGAAACCGGGGTCGTAGGTGAAGGAGCCGGTGTGTTTGTACAGGGTGCCGATATCGACGACGCGCGGGCCAATCGTACCTTCTCGTACAGGAAGATCGACCGTCTTGTCGCCGAGGGTCACTGTAGCGCTTTTTTCCGTCATACCATACCTCCGAATATGCAGGCGATGCGGGTTGACGCATCGGCCAATTAAGCGTCACGGATTTAGCTATATGATCCGCGCGACGATGCCAAGCTATCCAAAAGGCAAATTGTGCATCGCAGAATTGGAATAAGCCGTTCTGATCGGTTTTGCCACTTTACTGTTTCGTTTTAAGTCAATGCTTCCTTAATCTGCACACTGGATTGCAATCCGAATCGCAAGGCTGCAAATTGGTCCTGAGGGACCGAGGGGCGGCACTTGAACGACTACGGGGAACGGCAGCAGTTCCGCTTGCTGGAGACGGGCACGCCTATGAGGGTGGAGCTCGACGGCATCAATGCGCCCGCCACTCTTACGAATACGGATATCGTACTTTTTGCCCCACCGCATCCTGTGCCTCAAGGCTTTGCGCAGCGATTGCAATCGACCTTATCGCGCTGCGTCACCGAGGAGCTTCAGTACCGGCAAGACTTCCTTTTCATCCCCGTGCTGGTTGGCGCGGGCGCGGCACTATGGTTTTCGCTCTCTTCTCCGCCATCCGACGTCGTTTTGATTGTGAGTGGTCTTTGCATCATCCCGATCGCCATCATCACGCGGCACCGGCAGAACGCACTGTCCTTTGTGTTGGCAACGCTTGCACTTCTGCTGCTTGGCATGCTGCTGGCAAACTGGGAGACGCACCGCGTTGGGACCACAGTCCTCGACAGTGCCGTGACGACGACGATCACCGGCAAGGTGGAGCGGCGGGAGGTGGATGCCAAGGGCTACTGGCGCTATACGATCGCCCTGACTTCAACGCGTGGACCTTCGCTGACACGTCTGCCAAATCGGATATCCGTTCTCTCGCGCAGTCGCGAACAACCGATAGCTGTCGGTGCGGGCATCACCGGCAAGGCGCGCCTTTCGCCACCATCCGGGCCGGCACTGCCGGGCCTCAACGACTTTGCCTTCTCGGCGTATTTCGACGGGATCGGTGCGACAGGCTTTTTCTATAGCGTGCCAAAGGCTCTACCGACGCAGGCCGCAACGATGGACGACGTGGGCTGGCTGGAAACAGCGGGTTCGTGGCTCTACGCGCTGCGTTCCACTATTGCCGAACGAATCCGCAGCGTCATCGGCGGCGATGCAGGTGCTTTTGCGGCTTCGATCATAACGGATGAACGGCGCGCGATCTCCAGCGAGACGATGGAAGCTTTGCGCGTGTCGGGGCTCGCCCATATCGTTGCCATTTCCGGGCTCAACATGGCACTGGCATCGGGCATCTTCTTCGTTGGTATGCGTATGGTGTTCAGCGTGTTTCCAGGGTTTTCGCAGCGCTATCCCGTCAAGAAGATTTCCGCCTTTGCCGCGCTGTTGATGACATTCGCCTATTATCTGATTTCAGGCTTTGCCGTCTCTGCCGAGCGGGCATGGTTGATGATGTCGATCATGCTGGCGGCGGTTCTCGTCAACCGGCCGTCCATCAGCCTTCGCAATGTCGCCCTTGCCGCAATCGTCATCATCGCGGTTTCGCCACATGAAATCATGGGTCCCAGTTTCCAGATGTCCTTTGCCGCAACGCTGGCACTGGTTGCGGCCTATTCCTTCTGGAGCAGATGGCGGGGCAATCGCGAACGCCTTTTTATCGCGCGCCCCCCCTTGTGGATGGTGGCCTCGTCCAAAGCGAGTGCCGTGATCGGCGGTGTCGTCATCACCTCGTTAATTGGGGGTGTCTCGACAGCGATCTACTCCATCGAGCATTTCCACCGTATCACCACCTACGGACTGGCCGCCAACCTTGCCGCCATGCCGGTCATGTCGATCATCGTCATGCCGTCTGCGCTGATCGCCATGCTGCTCATGCCCTTTGGTCTGGATGCACCCTTCCTGAAGCTGATGGGTTACGGCATGGCCATGGTGATCGACATTGCCAACACCGTCTCCAGTTGGGGCGGAGATGCCACGATCGGGCGGCAGCACCCATGGTTTCTGACCGTCTCGACGGTCGGATTTCTTCTTCTGACCTTGCTGCGGACCCACCTCGCGCTCTTGGGGCTTCCCCTGATTCTAGCTGGTCTCGTTCTGGTGCCGCTTGAGCAGAACAAAGCAAAGCCGGATTTATTGATCTACGAGGATGGCGTTCTGGTCGCGTTTCGCACGGATCAATTCGTTGCGACGACCAAGCGCCAGGCGAAGGGGTTCGTCTTTGATCAGTGGGCAAGGGCGGTGCCGCTGCCGGATAAGCATGTTGCCCCTGTCATGCTGGATGACGACAAGTCGGGTGAGCGAGAGGACACGGCAAAGCCAACGCCTCGCCGCCCGGCTGTTCTCACCGATCAGCAGAAGCAAGAAGCTCGCGACAAGATGCTTGCGGCTTTCGAGCGGACGAATGGCTTCTCGTGTCAGAAAAACGCCTGGTGCGCTGGACGTCATGAGAGCGGCGTCAAAGTCGCGGTTATTTCGAACACGGCGTTGACCGGAACAGCCTGTGATGTGGCGGACATCGTCGTGACGTCGCGTTTCGTGCCGTTTTCAAATTGTCGCTCGGGCGCGCTATTGATCAGTCCGACAACATTGCGAAAGACGGGCTCGCTGGAACTCTGGCTGAATGAGGCCGGAGAGACCGTTGCAACGGCGCGCGCGGCGATGCAAGACGTTGCCAGACCCTGGTCGATCCACCGCGCCTATGACTGGCGCAGCAAGACCTCTGACGGCGCGGTGCCGCCGCATATCGAGGCGATGCTGGCGACCGGGCAGTAAGTCTTTTGCTTCAATCTGCTGCGGAGCGGCGGTCTTCGATAATCTCGCCAGACGCCCGCGCTTCCTCTTCGTGCTCGGCGTCACGCCACGGTTCTAGGATTGCTGCCTCCTCCCACTCCTTCATCGCCGGCGAGCTCAAGAGGCGGGTCTTGTAAGCCTCCGCCGCTGGCGAGAGTGCTGTGCCGTAGGTCTGGAAGCGAAACGCGACGGGGCAGAAGAAGGCGTCGACGGTGGTGAAGTTGGTGCCGGCCAGAAACGGCCCGCCGAAGATGTCGATGCCCTGTTGCCAGAGTGCGTCGATACGCGCGATATCCTTACGGAGCGCCTCGGTTGCAGGAACTGGCCGGATCCGCAAGCCTACGCTCATCGGGTGCAGATTGCGCAGCGACTGGAAGCCGGAATGCATCTCCGCGGATGCCGAGCGCGACCAAGCCCGCGCTTTGGCATCCTCAGCCCAAACACCATCATGCCGTTCCGCCAGGTACTCGACAATCGCAAGCGAGTCCCAGATGGTGACATCGCCATCCACGAGGCAGGGCACCTTGCCGGTGGGCGAAAAGTGCGTGAAGCCGTTCTTGGGATCGGGATCATTGAAGGGGACGAGATGCTCTTTGAAGGGAATCTCCAATGTCCGCATCAGAACCCACGGCCGGAGGGACCAGGAAGAGTAGTTCTTGTTGGCGATGTAGAGATCGTACATATTGTCTCCTTCTGGTGATACGGCTGCTTGAATCGCATGCAATCAGCAAAAGCGTCCATGCGTGTAAGTGCGGATGTTTCTCTGTCCATCGTCCTAACGCATGACCGAGAGGACATACAGGCCGAGTCTGTCATGTCAGCTATCATATGAATTGATGCGTTCGCCGTTCTCACCTTTCCGAAAGCAGAAGCAGAATGAACTTCACCGGTTCATCGCGGTTTGGTGGGAACGCATCAAGCAAATGGAGCGATCAAGATGAACATGAAATCTGGCGGTTGTGCCTGCGGCAGCGTGAGGCTTTCGATAGTCGGCGAGCCCTATCGTATCGGGATTTGTCACTGCATGGATTGTCGCAAACACCACGGCGCGCTCTTCCACGCATCCGCCATCTTCCCGCAGGATGCCGTTACCATCGAAGGAGAAACACGCAGCTATAATGGCCGCTTCTTCTGTCCCAACTGCGGATCGCCGGTCTTCGGAAAAAGCGACGACGAAATCGAGGTCAATCTCGGTTCCCTGGATTCACCAGATCAGTTCGAGCCGACCTACGAGCTTTGGACGATCCGCCGTGAGGCGTGGCTGCCGGACTTCCCGGCATTGCGCCAATATGAGCGGGACCGGGAATCGACAGGCAGAACGGAAAAGGGGCGGTGAGACTGTCCACCTTGTCGGATGGTAGCCGCGAGGTCGATTAGCTGCGTCTGTGAGTTCTGCACTTAGAAGCGACGCGCGAGGGCGCTTGTCGGTGGCACTGAAAGATTGCCGCCGTTCGAAGGCCATGATCGGCATGCACCCGACCATCCGCCAATCTTTTCCTCATCCTCGGATCGAGAATGAGGATAACGAGAAAGACGAAGACGAAGACGAAGAGAACCAGCGTCGAGACCTCGGCGCGATCAGAGGCAGCCCCACATCGCCGCATCTGCCAACGAGGTCAGTGCGTCTTGCCTCAGCAAGAGCACGGGCAGCCAGTCTGAGCCGACTATCGTCCGCTCAGTGATAGCGACGAATGAGGCCGACCAGCTTGCCCTGGATCTTGACCCGATCCGGTCCGAAGATGCGGGTCTCATAGGCTGGGTTCGCGGCCTCCAGGGCGATGGAAGCACCCTTGCGGCGGAAACGCTTCAAAGTGGCTTCTTCATCATCCACCAGTGCAACGATGATATCGCCGGGGTTGGCGGTGCTGCCGTTGCGAATGATGACAGTATCGCCGTCGAAGATGCCAGCCTCGATCATCGAGTCACCCTTGACCTCAAGCGCGTAATGCTCGCCCGTGCCCAGCATATCGACGGGGACGGCAACATCATGGGTGTTGTTCTGGATAGCGGAGATCGGTACACCGGCGGCGATGCGTCCCATCACAGGAACGGTGACAGCGGAGGAGATCTGATCGTTTGCTGGCTTCGGCGCGGGAGCCGGCTCAGGCGGTTTGGCTTTTCCGAGGCTGCCCTCGATCACGCTTGGCGAGAAACCGCGCGGCGGCTTCTGTGCTGGTGCCGAATAGGCCTCCGGAAGCTTGATGACTTCCAGGGCTCTTGCCCTGTTCGGCAAGCGGCGGATGAAGCCGCGTTCTTCCAAAGCGGTAATCAGCCGATGGATGCCGGATTTCGAGGCAAGGTCGAGGGCATCTTTCATCTCATCGAAAGATGGCGGCACGCCGGACTCTTTCATTCGCTCATGAATGAAAAGAAGCAGTTCCTGCTGTTTGCGCGTGAGCATGAAGAAAACCCTTGGAATACGTGGCGAAGATTCGCGAAACAAATACAGAACGAACACTATATGTTCCATATGTGTTCTGCAATCCCTTAAAATTCCGCAACCGTCTCCGCCTCATCAATTTGCAGTCCTGTTATCCGCGCAATGGTAGAAGTTTATAGCTTCTTTACGGTGTTGCGCGTCTTTTTCCTCTCCAGGTTGATGATTTCATTTTTGCGGGTATCTACAAGCTGCTCCGAGGATCACACGATCCGGTCATCCTGTGGGATGAAGGCCAAGCCATTCGAAGCATTATCAACAAAGTTATCATAGCTCTACGGCGCCGCTTCTTAGCGCCTGTATGGGGCAGGGACATTTTTATGAAGCTCGTTAGATTTACCCTTATCGGAATGCTGATTGCGTTGGCCGGTTGCCAGACCCTCGATCCCAATTCACCGGAAGCTTTGAAGCGCAAGGAGTATGACCGGCTGCTCCTGAACACGACGATGGCCAATTGCAAGCTCATCGTTCAGCTCAATCAGAAGCGCGTTTCGCAGAACAAGGAGCCGACGCGCGACAACAACTGCGCACGGATCCTGAAGAACCACGCGCTTGGCGGCGTTCATCCGGCGAGTTTCATCCCCGATCTTGCGGTGAACGGCATTCCCATTCCGATCGGCGGACTGATCAAGCTTGCCATCGTTGCCGACCGAAACCAGCGCGAGAAGAAGGCCTGGGAGGCATCGCTACCGGCTTGGGTGTCCTCCGGTGGTGAGAACAGCGAGAACGTCTATCGCATGTTGCTGGCTCAAGGTTTCAAACCTGAGGAGTTGGAGGGGCTGAAGGGAAGTGCTGGATTTTCCGACGCCGTGCGCGCAGTCGGGCCGTTCGTGCAATTTTCCGAGGCCAATCCCGATGTCGTGCGGAAGGCGAATGCCGGCTAAATGGCAAGCGGTCGGTGCTCTGGCCGCAGCCTGCCTCATCTCGTGACACATGGCGCGCTTGCTGCTAATGCCTGTGCAACATCGCAAGTTAAGCGGTTGCCGGCGATGTCCGGCGCATGTGTCGTGAGGAATAAGATGACTGTGAAGAACAATTTGAAAGTGGTCGCTGGCGAAGGCAAAGGCGCTGTCGCCTTCTCCAACACGGAGCGGTTTTCGCTGATCGCCGGCCCGTGCCAGATGGAAAGCCGCGACCACGCTTTCATGATTGCCGGCACGCTGCATGAGCTTTGCGGCAGGCTCGGCATCGGGCTTGTCTATAAGTCATCCTTCGACAAGGCCAACCGCACATCGCTCTCCGGACAGCGTGGCATCGGTCTCGACAAGGCCATGGAGATATTTGCCGATCTTAAGAAGGAATATGGCTTTCCGGTCCTGACTGACATCCATACGGAAGAGCAGTGCGCCATTGTCGCCGAAACCGTCGATGTCCTGCAAATCCCGGCCTTCCTCAGTCGCCAGACCGATCTTCTGATCGCCGCCGCGAAGACCGGTCGCGTGATCAACGTGAAGAAGGGGCAGTTCCTGGCGCCCTGGGACATGAAGAATGTGCTGGCGAAGTTGAATGAGAGCGGCAATCCGAATGTTCTCCTCTGCGAACGCGGCGCATCGTTCGGCTATAACACGCTTGTCTCCGACATGCGCTCGCTGCCGATCATGGCCTCGCTCGGTGCGCCGGTGGTTTTCGATGCGACGCATTCCGTGCAGCAGCCAGGCGGGCAGGGTGGGTCGACCGGTGGTCAGCGCGAATTCGTCGAGACATTGTCGCGCGCAGCCGTGGCCGTCGGCATTGCAGGCCTGTTTGTCGAGACCCATGAAGACCCGGACAATGCCCCTTCCGACGGACCCAACATGGTTCATCTGAAGGATATGCCGAAGCTTCTGGAGAAGCTTCTGGCTTTTGATGCCATCGCCAAGGCTGCCTGATTTTGGCCTAATCGATTTTTATAGGTTGGGCGACGCCTGATGCTGGGCGTCGTCATTGTAATTTCTCACGCTTCGTCTACAGCGAAGTGGCAATGACCTTTCACACTTTTCAGAATCGCTTATCCGCCGTCCGGCTCGAAAACGGCTTCACAGTTTTGCCGATGCGCTCTAAGACAAGCGACTGAAATTCATCTGTTCCAGTCCCAAGGGAGAGACCATGACAGCCATTACCGACATCATCGCACGCGAAATCCTCGATAGCCGTGGCAACCCCACGGTCGAGGTCGACGTGTACCTCGAAGACGGCTCCTTCGGTCGCGCTGCCGTTCCATCGGGCGCATCCACCGGCGCTCACGAGGCAGTCGAGCTGCGCGATGGCGGACAGCGCTATGGCGGCAAGGGTGTTGAAAAGGCCGTCGAGGCCGTCAACACTGAGATCTTTGATGCGCTTGGCGGCTTCGATGCCGAAAGCCAGATCCACATCGACCAGACGCTGATTGCGCTCGATGGTACGCCGAACAAGTCTCGCCTCGGCGCAAACGCCATCCTCGGCGTATCGCTCGCCGTTGCCAAGGCCGCTGCCGAAACAACCGGCCTGCCGCTCTATCGCTACGTTGGCGGCCCGAACGCCCACCTGCTGCCCGTTCCGATGATGAACATCATCAATGGCGGTGCACATGCCGACAACCCGATCGACTTCCAGGAATTCATGATCATGCCGGTCGGCGCGGAAAGCATCCGTGACGCGGTGCGCATCGGCGCGGAAATCTTCCATGTTCTGAAAAAGGAACTGGCAGCGCAGGGCCATAACACCAATGTCGGCGACGAAGGCGGTTTTGCCCCTGGCCTGAAGAGCGCGCCGGAAGCGCTGGACTTCATCATGAAGTCGGTTGAAAAGGCCGGTTACAAGCCGGGCGACGACGTCGCTCTTGCTCTCGACTGCGCCTCGACCGAGTTCTTCAAGAACGGCAAATACGAGATGGAAGGCGAAGGCCGCACGCTCGAGCCGGAAGCCATGGCCGATTACCTCGCAGAACTCGCAGGCAAGTATCCGATCATTTCCATCGAAGACGGCATGGCCGAAGACGATTGGGAAGGCTGGAAGTACCTGACCGACAAGATCGGCTCCAAGGTACAGCTCGTCGGTGACGACCTCTTCGTTACCAACTCCGCGCGCCTTCGTGACGGCATCAAGATGGGCGTTGCCAACTCCATCCTCGTCAAAGTCAACCAGATCGGTTCTCTGACCGAGACGCTCGACGCTGTCGAAACAGCCCACAAGGCACGTTACACAGCGGTCATGTCTCACCGTTCGGGTGAAACGGAAGACTCCACGATTGCCGATCTCGCGGTTGCCACCAACTGCGGTCAGATCAAGACCGGCTCGCTGTCGCGCTCCGACCGTCTGGCGAAGTACAACCAGCTGATCCGTATCGAAGAGATGCTGGGTCCGCAGGCTGCTTACGCTGGCCGCTCCATTCTTCGCAGCTGATTTGAACTGTGATATTTTTGGGGCTTTCCATAGGCCCTAATAATAGAAAACCCGCCGATGGCCTCGGCGGGTTTTTTGTGTCAGCGATGCGGTATTTGTTCTCGACGGTCGACGGTCGACGGGTCGGGAGCGGGTTTTACAGCGCCTGTTTGATCTTCTCTGCGTGAGCCTTCAGCATCTCCACATCCGCCATCGCGCCGCTATGCGGCTTCAATGGCTCTCCGTCCTTGCGCGGTACGATGTGGAAATGCAGGTGGAACACCGTCTGGCCAGCGGCTGGCTCGTTGAACTGCGCTACGTAGATGCCATCAGCATCGAAGGCTTCCTTGGCGGCGACGGCGAGCTTCTGGACGACGGGGATTGTCTTTGTCAGCACGTCTGGATCGGCATCGAGAATGTTGCGCGAGCCGGTTTTCGGGATCACCAGTAGGTGACCCGGGGCCTGGGGCATCACGTCCATGAAGGCCAGTGTATGGTCGTCTTCGTAGACCTTTACGCAGGGGATTTCACCCCGGAGGATTTTTGCGAAGATGTTGTTGTCATCGTAGGCTGTCACGGGCTGCTCCCTCAAAACTTTAGTCGTCGTCTTCCTGCCGTTCGCCTTTGCGAAACGGGCTATGGTCTTCAAGATAGTCGTTAATCTGTTCGACTTCGCTGCGTTCCCGCTCCAGATAATCGGCGATGGCGTGGCGAAGGCCGGGATGGGCAATGTAGTGGGCGGAATGGGTGGTCACCGGCGTATAGCCGCGTGCCAGCTTATGCTCGCCCTGAGCGCCGGCTTCCACACGCTTCAAACCCTTGGAAAGCGCAAAATCGATCGCCTGATGGTAGCAGACTTCGAAATGCAGAAAGGGATGGTCCTCGATGCAGCCCCAGTGGCGGCCGTACAATGCGTCGCCGCCGATGAAGTTGATGGCGCCGGCAACATATTTACCCTCACGCTTGGCCATTACCAGCAGGATGTCATCTGCCATGCGCTCGCCGATCAGGGAATAGAAGGCGCGGGTGAGGTAAGGCTTGCCCCATTTGCGGCTGCCGGTATCCATGTAGAAGGTGAAGAACTGATCCCAGATATCTTCGGTCAGATCGCTGCCGGTCAGCCAGTCGATCTCGATGCCGTTTTCCAGCGCCGAGCGCCGCTCTTTCTTCAGGGTCTTGCGCTTGCGCGATGACAGCGCGTCGAGGAAATCGCTGTGATCACGATAGCCTTCATTGATGAAATGAAACTGCTGATCGGTGCGATGCAGAAAACCCTCATCCTCCAGGGCTTCGATCTCATCTTCATTTGCAAAGGTCACATGTGCCGAAGAGATGCCGAGCTTCTCTGTCACCTGCTGGAGACCTGAGGCGAGGACCTGCTGGAAGGCTGCAACGTCCAGCCCCGTCGTCAACAGGCGTGGACCGGTTGCAGGCGTGAATGGGACCGAGCATTGGAGCTTGGGATAATAGCGGCCGCCTGCGCGTTCGAACGCGTCTGCCCATCCCTGGTCGAAGACATATTCGCCGCGGCTGTGGTTCTTGAGGTAGCCGGGAACCGCCCCCATCAATCTCCCGTCGCTGCGCTCCAGCAAGAGATGCTGGCCGAGCCAGCCGGTCTTTGCCGTGGCCGATCCGGATTCTTCCAGCGCGGACAGAAAGGCGTGCGAAATGAAGGGATTGTACGGCGTGGCCGACGGTAGCCTGGATGCTCCGGAAAGGCTGTTCCAGCTTTCCGGAGCGATGTCCTTGAAGGACTGTGCAACGCGAATGGTGTATTCGTCGCTCATGCGGTGGCTGACTGGTCCTTGCTGTTGGGGACAAACCCCTCGAACGTTATCTGGTCAGCATATGTATAGGACTTCTCCAAGGCATTTTCATCCCGCACGGTCCAGGTAATCACCGGGAAGCCAAGTTTTCTCTGCGCTTCGATGAAGCTGTTGGGCAGGTGACCCCAGAAGTAGGAGATGAAATCGAGCCCGATCTGCATCGCTTCATCATGCTTGAAGAAATCTTCCGGATTGGCGCCTTCTGCGGTCAGACCCAACGGCCAGGGAGAGCGTGCCGCCTTCAAATCCTTTAGGAGATGATGATCGAAGCTCATCAGTGCCACATGACCCTGATAGCCCTCTAGCTCTTCCAGAACCGCTTCGGCAAAGCCGTCATCGACGCCTTCGCCCTCACGACCCTTGAGCTCGATAACGAGCGGCACCTTACCGGCGCAAAGCTTCAACAGTTGCTTCAGTGTGGGAACGCGATCCCTGGTCTGCCCGATCGACAGCATCCCAAGTTCGGCAGATGTGCGCTCACGCACATCGCCTTTGATGCCGGTGAGGCGGGTCATCTCGTCGTCGTGAAAGACCACGGGAACGCTATCGGCCGCCAGCTGCACATCGCATTCGATGGCGTAGCCGGCTTCGATGGCGCGGGTAAAAGCCGAGAGCGTGTTTTCCCAAACCACCTTGTTGAGATCGTGATAGCCACGATGGGCGACGGGTTGGGCCGTCAGCCAGGATAGTTTCAATGTCATGCGTCGATTTCCACGATGGCATCGATTTCGACGGCGGCGTTGAACGGAAGCGACGCCATGCCGACGGCGGCACGTGCATGCTTTCCGGCATCACCCAGGACATTGGCAATGAGGTTCGATGCACCGTTGATGACGAGGTGCTGCTCGGTGAATTCCGGGACGGAGGCGACGAAGCCGTTGAGCTTTAGCACGCGGCGCACCTTGGAGAGATCGCCGTTCAAGGCTGCCTTGACCTGCGCCAGAATGTTGACGGCGCAAAGCTCGGCCGCCTTTTGCGCGGTTGCGACATCGACATCGCGACCGACATGGCCCGTCACCGCAATCTTGCCGGATTCCATCGGCAGTTGTCCGGAAATATAAAGCAGATTGCCGCTGATCGTGAAGGGAACATAGTTGGCAGCAGGGGCTGCTGCGGCGGGAAGAGTGTATCCGAGTTCCTTGAGGCGAGCTTCGATGGCGTCTGACATTTTTCCGTTTCCGCTTTGGTTGTAAATCTTTCAAAAATCCGGCATTCAGGTCATGATGTCGAAAAGCCGGACGGTTGCTTGTACAGTATGAGCGATGAGTCCAACAGGAGTTATTGAATGATCGTCAGGAACCTCGCTCTCGTTCTTGCCGCTGGCGTGGGCCTCATGCCGTGCATCGCAAGTGCCGTGCCTGCCAGCGTTCCCAATCTGATCTCCCACCGCGCCGTCTACGATCTCGAACTCAAGGATGCGTCGGATCGCTCCGGCATCGAAGGCATGACCGGACGCATGGTCTATGAATTCACCGGCTCGTCCTGCAAGGGTTACAAGACCGATTTCCGCTTCGTCACCCAGATCAATACCGGCGATGCGGTGCGGATGACCGACCAGCAGACCACGACATTCGAAGATGCCGTCTCGAAGAAATTCACCTTCGAGACCAAATCCTTTACCGACGACAAGCTCGACAAGGAAGTCATCGGCTCGGCCGCAGACGTCGATGGCAAGATGAAGGTGGATCTGACCAAGCCGGACTCGCGCGAAATCGATCTCGTTCCTGGCGAATTTCCGACCGAGCATATGTATCAGGTCATCGAGAACGCCAAGCTCGGCAAGCGTATCTTTGAGTCGCGCGTCTTCGACGGCTCGGATGACGGCGATGAGAGCCTGATCACATCGACGCTGGTCGGCAAGCAGCAGGCACCGAAGGATGGCGACGCCGAAGCGAGTGTTGCCGGCGATTTCGCCAAGGCGCCATTCTGGCCGGTGACCATCGCCTATTACAACGACAAGACCGGGACGGATTCGCTGCCGATCTATCGCATGTCGTTCAAGCTTTACGAGAACGGAATCACCCGAGATCTGACGATGGATTACGGTGACTTCGTTCTGACAGGCAAGCTGGCCAAGCTCGATGTTCTCACGCCTGAGACGTGTGAAGCGCCGCCTGTACGCTGAAATGTGACGATACTGGCGTTTTTTGACGCCGCATGCTTGCAATTTGGCGAAGGCCGCTGTATGCGGCACACCATTCCACACGCGAAGCTTGGGGTGTTCCGGGAGAAATCCGGTTCATTCCGCCCGGTGGTACCGGTCAAACGGTGCTGTTCGCTTCGCGGGGGTTCAACCGGAAAAGGAGTAACAAGGCATGGCATTGCCCGATTTTTCTATGCGCCAGCTTCTGGAAGCTGGTGTTCACTTCGGCCACCAGACACATCGCTGGAACCCGAAGATGAAGCCGTACATTTTCGGCGATCGTAACAATATCCACATCATCGACCTGGCTCAGACCGTTCCGATGCTGTCGCGCGCGCTTCAGGTCGTTTCCGACACCGTTGCTCGTGGTGGCCGCGTTCTGTTCGTTGGCACGAAGCGTCAGGCTTCCGAAATCATCGCAGACAGCGCAAAGCGCTCCGCTCAGTACTACGTCAACTCGCGTTGGCTCGGCGGCATGATGACCAACTGGAAGACGATTTCGAACTCGATCCAGCGTCTTCGCAAGGTTGACGAAATCCTGAACTCGGATGCTTCCGGCTACTCCAAGAAGGAGCGTCTGAACCTTGAGCGCGAACGCGAGAAGCTTGAAAAGGCTCTCGGCGGTATCCGCGATATGGGTGGCGTTCCGGACCTGATGTTCATCATCGACACCAACAAGGAAAAGATCGCGATCGAAGAAGCCAAGCGTCTTGGCATTCCGGTTGTCGCCATCATCGACTCCAACTGCGATCCGGACCACATCGATTTCCCGATCCCGGGTAACGACGACGCTTCGCGCGCCATTTCGCTTTACTGCGATCTGATTGCCCGCGCTGCCATCGACGGTATCGCACGTCAGCAGGGCGCTTCCGGCCGTGACCTCGGCGCTTCCGAAGAAGCTCCGGTAGAGCCTGCTCTCGAAGACGAAGCCAACGCCTGATATTGGCCTTTTGGCGGCGCGATCGCGCCGCCTTTTCCATCAGGATAAGACAAGGCCGTTCTGGACTACACGTTCGACGGCCTTGTTCGTTTCAAGCCGCAGCACCCCGTCGATCCAGCGATCGGCGCCAAAGGGAACAGCGGCTGGTTTCTCAAGTTTCGTGGCGGCTGTTTCATCAGCCTGTCACAGTTCCGGGTACATTCGTTCCCACAATCCGATTTCGGCCTGGCAAGACTGCCGTGACCGACCGAACCGACAAGAGGCACACAATGAGCGAAATCACCGCCGCAATGGTAAAGGAACTGCGCGAAAAGTCTGGCGCAGGCATGATGGATTGCAAAAAGGCGCTGGCTGAAACCAACGGCGACATGGAAGCGGCAATCGACTGGCTGCGCGCCAAGGGTATCGCCAAGGCTGACAAGAAGTCGGGCCGTACCGCTGCTGAAGGTCTCATCGGTATCGCGTCTGCCGGCCACAAGGCTGTCGTCGTCGAAATCAACTCGGAGACCGACTTCGTTGCCCGTAACGACGCCTTCCAGGACATCGTCCGTGGCGTTGCTTCCGTTGCGCTGACGACTAATGGTTCTGTCGACGCGATCGCTGCTGCCACCTATCCGGCAACAGGCAAGTCGGTTGCCGACACCATCAAGGACGCGATCGCTACGATCGGTGAAAACATGGCTCTGCGTCGCGCAGCTCTCCTCGAAGTCGAGCACGGCGTTGTTGCGACCTACGTCCACAACGCAGCTGGCGACGGCATCGGCAAGCTCGGCGTTCTGGTTGCCCTGAAGTCCGTAGGCGACAAGGCCGTTCTGACCTCGATCGGCCGCCAGGTTGCCATGCACGTTGCTGCGACCAACCCGCTTGCTATCCGTGCCGAAGAAGTCGACGCTGCTGTTGCAGAACGCGAACGCAACGTCTTCATCGAACAGGCTCGCGAATCCGGCAAGCCGGAAGCCATCATCGAAAAGATGGTTGATGGCCGCATGCGCAAGTTCTTTGAAGAAGTTGCTCTTCTGTCCCAGGCTTTCGTTATCAACCCCGACCTGACGGTTGAGGCTGCTATCAAGGAAGCTGAAAAGGAAGCCGGCGCCAAGATCGAAGTTGTCGGCATGGCTCGCCTGCTTCTCGGCGAAGGCATCGAGAAGGAAGAAAGCGATTTCGCTGCGGAAGTTGCAGCTGTCGCAAAGGGCTGATCCCTTTACCCAAATATTGGAAAACTCCGGGGCATCGCGTGACAACGCGGTGCCCTTCGTGTATCCGCGTTCCGGTTACAATTCGCATTGCCCGGAAAAAGTTTGCAGATGTTCTTGCAGCTCCGGACTTTTTATGTTTCGCCTGCCATTGCTGCAAAGCCGATCCCGGATCTTTGCGCGACCTGCTTAAAGGAGTCATGATGTCTTCCAAGCCGCTCTATAAACGTGTTCTGCTCAAGGCGTCCGGCGAAGCCCTTATGGGCGATCAGGGGTTCGGCATCGATGTGGCCGTCGCTGACCGTATCGCCTCCGATATTGCCGAAGCGCGGGCCATGGGCGTCGAAGTTGGTGTCGTTGTCGGCGGCGGGAATATCTTCCGCGGCGTGGCCGTTGCTTCCAAGGGTGGCGACCGCGTGACCGGCGACCACATGGGCATGCTGGCGACCGTCATCAATGCGCTGGCGCTTGCAACCTCTCTGCGCAAGCTGGAGATCGATACGGTTGTTCTCTCTGCCATCGCCATGCCGGAAATCTGTGAGAGCTTCTCGCAGCGCGCTGCCATCCATCATTTGTCGCAGGGCAGGGTGGTGATCTTCGCTGGTGGTACCGGCAACCCGTTCTTCACCACCGATTCCGCCGCAGCCCTTCGCGCCGCCGAAATGGGTGCGGAAGCCATCTTCAAGGGAACGCAGGTCGATGGCATCTATTCGGCCGATCCGAAGAAGGATCCGACCGCAACCCGCTTCGACGAATTGACGCATTCCGAAGTGCTAGCCAAGGGGCTTGCCGTGATGGATGTGGCAGCGGTTGCGCTTGCGCGCGAAAACCACATTCCGATCATTGTGTTCTCGATCCATGAGAAGGGCGGATTCGCCCAAATATTGACGGGTGGCGGTCTCAAGACCATCGTGCACGACGCATAATCACCGGCGGCTCTAAAGGCGTCGGTCAAGATAATGGGCCGCCAAGGCCAGAACGAAATGGAGTATCAAGATGAGTGGTGTTGACCTCAATGACATCAAGCGCCGCATGGACGGTGCCATCAACGCGTTCAAGAGCGACATTGCATCGCTGCGGACCGGACGCGCCTCTGCCAACATTCTCGATCCCGTCACGGTCGACGCCTACGGTTCTCGCGTGCCGCTTTCGCAGGTTGCCAACATCACCGTTCCCGAGCCGCGCATGCTTGGTGTGAACATCTGGGACAAATCCATGGTGGGCGCTGTGGACCGCGCTATTCGCGAGTCCAATCTCGGTCTCAACCCGATCGTGGATGGCCAGAACCTGCGTATTCCACTGCCTGAGCTCAACGAAGAGCGCCGAAAGTCGCTCGTCAAGGTTGCTCACGATTATGCCGAAAAGTCCAAGGTTGCCATTCGCCATGTTCGTCGTGACGGCATGGAAGGTCTAAAAAAGGCCGAAAAGGACGGTGACATCGGCCAGGACGAAAGCCGTGGCAAGTCTGATAAAGTTCAGAAGATGACGGATGACACGATTTCTGAAATTGATCGCTTGCTCGCTGAGAAAGAAAAGGAAATCATGCAGGTATAATTGGCGTATCGCCAAGCCTCGCATTGATTTAGCTTGTTGAACTCCGCACTGCCTGAATGGATTGAGATGTCGGAAACCGCACCTTCCCTGTTGCCTGAACATGTCGCCATCATCATGGATGGTAACGGTCGCTGGGCCAAGCAGCGCGGCTTGCCGCGCATCATGGGCCATCGGCGGGGCGTGGAGGCCGTGCGTGAGACCGTTCGAACTGCGGGCGAATGCGGCTTGAAATATCTGACACTCTTTGCGTTTTCTTCGGAAAACTGGCGCCGGCCTCAATCGGAGGTTTCAGATCTTCTCGGTCTCCTCAAGGCATTCATTCGCCGCGACCTAGCAGAGCTTCACAAGGAGAATGTGCGCGTTCGCGTGATTGGCGACAGGGTCGGGCTCAAGGATGATATCCGCGCTCTGCTGGAAGAGGCAGAGCAGACCACACGCGACAACACCGCGCTCACACTCATCATAGCGTTCAACTACGGTGCGCGGGATGAAATTGCGCGCGCAGCGGCGTCGCTGGCCCGCGATGTCGCCGAAGGTCGGATCGATGCCTCTGCGATCACGCCAGACGCGATTTCCGCGCGTCTGGACACGGCGGGCATTCCTGATCCTGACCTCATTATCCGCACAAGCGGTGAGGAGCGTTTGTCGAACTTCCTGTTGTGGCAAGCGGCCTATTCCGAATTCCTGTTCATTCCCGACTACTGGCCTGATTTCAATCGTCAGACGCTTGTGGCTGCGATCGATCAGTATATGACGAGAGATCGTCGCTTTGGTGGCCTGTCCACTCAAGTTGCGATGGCAGGCGCCTGATGAGCCGCGAATTAAAGCTGCGGATCATTTCGGGCATCGTGATGGCCGCAGTCATTCTGACCGCGACCTGGTATGGCGGGATCATGTTCCGCGCCATCGCCGGCCTTCTGTCGCTCCTCATTTATTATGAGTGGAGCACGATCACAAAGCTCTCTGACACCAATCCGACGGGTTATGCCTGGGGCTGGTTCTCAGTTGCCGTCATGAGCGGCAACACGATCTTTGGTGAGAGCTCTCTCGATCTCCCGCTGCTTTCCGGTTTTGCCATCACCGCAGCGCTGTTTCCGATTCTTCGCGGTCCAAACCGGTGGCTCGTTGGCGGGATCGTCTATTCGGCGCTGAGCGGCATTTCGCTTGCGGCCATTCGCGGCGAAGAATCAACCGGCCTTGTGGCCATGCTCTTTGTCTTCGCGATCGTCTGGGCGACGGACATTCTGGCTTATTTCGTCGGCCGCGCGATCGGCGGTCCAAAGCTTGCGCCTTCGATCTCGCCAGGCAAGACGTGGTCCGGCGCTGCCGGGGGTACGTTTTTCGGCCTGGTAGCGGGTGGCGCCGTTACTCTTGCCTATCATGGAAGCATCTCGCTGACGGTATTGTTGCTGGCGCTGGCGCTCTCCATTTTCAGCCAGATCGGCGACCTGTTCGAATCCTTCATCAAGCGCAGGTTCGGAGTGAAGGATTCCAGTAATCTTATCCCAGGCCATGGCGGGTTCATGGACCGGGTTGACGGTCTTGTTTTCGCCTGCTTTACCGTATTCCTGATTGCAGTGGTTCACGCGGCAGTAACCGGCGATGTGCCAGGATCAGGCGATGGTATCTTGCTCGGCTTCTGATCTGAGCAGATAGATGACGAGAGACGCGACATAGGGAATCGGGAATAATATGGACACTGTGATGGCTGCGGTTAATTTTCTGACCGGTTATATGGTGCCATTTATCCTCGTGATTTCGCTGCTCGTCTTCGTCCATGAGATGGGGCACTACCTCGTCGGGCGCTGGTGTGGCATTCGCTCCACTGCATTTTCCGTCGGCTTCGGCCCGGAACTAATCGGTTTTACCGACAAACGTGGGACGCGCTGGAAGATCTCGGCCGTGCCACTTGGCGGCTACGTCAAATTCTTCGGCGATGAGGATGTCTCCAGCAAGCCCGACAGCGATGGCCTTTCCGGGCTGACGCTGGAAGAGAGGTCGCACACGCTCGCTGGTGCCAAGCTCTGGAAACGGGCGGCGACCGTCGCTGCAGGCCCCATTGCCAACTTCATTCTCGCGATCCTGATCTTCACGGTGCTCTTCACGATCTATGGCCGGATGATTTCCGATCCTGTCGTGTCTGAGGTGCGTCCTGACAGCGCTGCCCAGACTGCTGGTATTCTGCCGGGTGACCGGCTGATCGCGATCGACGGGGAAAAGGTGCAGACGTTTGAGGACGTCCGTCGCTATGTCTCCATCCGTCCGGGCACACAAATCAATGTTACCGTGGAGAGAGATGGCCGCGATCTGTCGCTGCCCATGGTGCCGACACGCACGGAAACGACGGACCAGTTCGGCAACAAGATCGAGCTTGGAATCATCGGCATCACCACCGACCAGACGCGCGGCAATTTCCGCCATGTGAGCTACACGCCGGTGGAGGCGCTGGTTGAGGGTGTGCGAGAAACCGGCCATGTCATTACGGGCACCTTCAACTATATCGGCAACCTCGTCACGGGACGGATGAATGCCGATCAGCTGGGCGGACCGGTGCGTGTGGCGCAGGCATCTGGACAGGTGGCGACACTTGGCGTCGGTGCGCTGATCCAGCTTGCCGCTGTTCTTTCAATTTCCATTGGACTACTGAACCTCATGCCCGTTCCCATTCTGGACGGCGGCCATCTGGTGTTTTATGCGATAGAGGCGGTGCGCGGCAGACCGGTCGGGTCGGGCGCGCAAGAGGTTGCATTCCGCATCGGTCTGGCCATGATTTTCAGTCTGATGGTTTTTGCGACTTGGAACGATATCAGCAGCTTGATCGGCTAAAGGGGCGTTTCGAGCTGTTTTTTTAAGAGGGTGTTTACCTTGTTTTGAAGCCAAAGTGGCGATTGGGCCACGGTGGCTTGCGAAGTAAACAGAAATTAACGGTCGGGCTTGCTTGTAGAGGAAAAGCAGGTAAAACGACGCAGATGGCCGGAGTCGGGTTCCGCCCGCTGAGGGACAACGGGAAAAGGTAAGATTTGAAATGAAGGCTGGTTCAAAGTTTTTGAACGCGGTATCGGCGGTTGCGCTGTCTGCTGGTGTTTCTTCGATTGCAGCTTTGGGGGTGCTTGCTTCTGCCGGTGTTGCCAATGCAGCTGTCGTCAGCAGAATCGATGTTCGCGGTGCTGAACGCTCCGGTGCGGATGCTGTTCGTTCCAACATTACGATCGCTCCCGGTCGCAATTTTTCCAATTCCGATATCGATGAATCGGTAAAGCGTCTTTACGCAACGGGCTATTTCTCCAACGTCAGCATGCGCGTGGCAGGCAATGCCCTCGTGGTGACGGTGAGCGAGAACAACCTCGTCAACCAGGTGGTCTTCAACGGCAACCGCAAGATCAAGGACGACAAGCTTCAGGCTGTCGTCCAGACGCAGTCTCTTGGTCCATATGATCAGACGATCGTGACGGCGGATATCGCTCGCATCAAGGAAGCCTACGCGAATATCGGCCGCAGCGACGTGCAGGTTACGACCCAGGTCGTGCCGGTTGGTCAGGGTCGCGTCAACCTTGCTTTCCAGATCAATGAAGGTGAGCGTACCAAGATCGCGCGCATCGACTTCGTCGGCAACAATGCCTATAGCGATGGGCGTCTGGCTGCCGTCATCAACACCAAGAAGTCCAACATGCTGTCGTTCCTGACACGCAAGGACGTCTACAATGAAGACAAGCTGCGCGCCGACGAAGAATCGCTGCGCCAGTTCTACTACAACCGTGGCTACGCCGATTTCCGCGTCGTGTCCTCGAATGCCGTCCTCGACGAGGCGACCAACGAGTACACTGTCACCATTACGGTGGACGAAGGCCAGCGTTACGACTTCGGCAATGTGGCCGTTGAATCCACGGTGCCTGGCATTGATGGTTCGCAGCTCCAGGGCCTTGTCTACACGAAGTCCGGCTCTTACTACAGCGCCAAGGAAGTGCAGCAGAGCATGGAAGCGATTTCCAAGCGCGTTGCGGCGGAAGGCTATCCTTTTGCCCGTGTGACGCCGCGCGGTGACCGCGACCTGGCTGGCAACACGATTGGCTTGACCTACATCGTCGATCAGGGCGAGCGCGCTTACGTCGAACGCATCGAAATCCGTGGCAACACGCGCACACGTGACTACGTCATTCGTCGCGAGTTCGACATCAGCGAAGGCGACGCGTTCAACCAAACGGTGATCAGCGCTGCTAAGCGTCGTCTCGAAGCGCTTGGATACTTCTCCAAGGTCAATATCAGCACCTCGCAGGGCAGCGCTCCTGACCGCGTCGTGATCGTTGTGGATGTCGAAGATCAGCCGACAGGCTCCTTCGGTATCGGTGCGGGTTACTCGCAGAACGACGGCGCGCTGCTGGAAGCCTCGATCGAAGAAAAGAACTTCCTCGGTCGCGGTCAGTACATCCGCGTTGCTGCTGGTGCGGGTCAGGATGATGCGCGCAGCTACACGCTGTCCTTCACCGAGCCATACTTCCTCGGCTATCGTCTTGCGGCTGGTTTTGACATCTTCAAGAGCCAGAGCAGCAAGGAAGAGTTCTACAATTACGACGAACAGGGTTTCTCGCTCCGCGTGACCGCGCCGATTACGGAAAACCTCGGTACGACGTTCAAGTACACCTATAAGCAGTTCAGCTACGACGGTAAGGGCGACTGGAACAATCCAGCAAATCTTGCCGCTCCTTATCGTGACCTGATTGCAGGTGGTGATTGGAGTCAGTCGATTATTTCGAACACGCTGAACTACAACACGCTGGACGACCGCAACATGCCACGCGAAGGCTGGCAGGCTGCATTGACCAACGAGTTTGCAGGTCTCGGCGGCGATTCCGAATACTACAAGATTTACGGTAAGGTTCGTTACTACCATTCGCTGTCGGATGAATATGACATCATCGGCTCGCTGACAGGCCAGGCCGGTTACGTCGTTCCAACCGGTGACAATCTCTACGTCTTCGATCAGTTCAAGATCGGTGGCCGTGTGATCCGTGGCTTCAAGAACGATGGTATCGGTCCGCGCATCGGCTCCGACGCGATCGGCGGCACGACTTACTTTGCGGCTTCGGCTGAAGTCACCGCACCTATGCCGCTCGTTCCGGAAGACGTCGGCCTGCGTCTTGCTGGCTTCGTCGATGCCGGCACGCTCTATGGCAACAAGGTTGCGAATTCGGCTGGCGTTCAGGACGATAGCTCGATCCGTGCATCTGCCGGTATCGGCATCATGTGGGCGTCTCCGTTCGGTCCGCTGCGCGTCGACTACGCTGTTCCGATTGCCAAGGAAAGCTACGACGAGGAACAGCGTTTCCGGTTTGGCATGTCCAACACTTTCTGATATCGGCAGTCCAGAACTGCGAGTTTGAATGTTCTGGAGTATCCGTTTGATGGACTACAATGCTTTTTTTCCGCCCCACGAAGGCCTGCGATTGAAAGAAATCGCGGTCCGTCTTGGGGCGGAACTGTCTGATGAGGCCTTTGGCGATCGACTCGTGAGGTCGATTGCGCCCGTGTCGCGCGCCAAGCAGGACCAGCTCTGCTATATCCTGTCTCGCAAGAACCGGGATGAGTTGCTGACATGCGATGCGGCCGCCGTTATCTGTGACGAGTCGCTGAAAAGCATCGTGCCTGATCATATTCCTGCTCTCATCTGCAAGAACCCGCACACGATCTTTGCGCAGGCCGGTGAGCTTCTGCACCCTTCAGCCATGCGGCCTTCCGCCGTCACGCCTGAAGAGACGGGGGTATCGACTTCGGCGCATGTCGATCCCACCGCAAAGCTCGAATCCGGCGTCATCGTTGAGCCATTCGCCGTTATCGGAGCGAATGTTCACATCGGTTCCGGCACGCGGATCGGCCCCGGCGCTATCATTGGCGCTGAGGTTCAGATCGGGCGTGACTGTACGATTGCCGGCGGCGCGAGCGTTCTCTCGGCTCTTATCGGAAATGGCGTCATTATCCACAACGGCGTGCGTATCGGCCAGGATGGTTTCGGCTATGCTCCTGGACCGCGCGGCATGATCAAGATCGTGCAGATCGGTCGTGTGATCATTCAAGACCACGTCGAGATCGGCGCGAATACCACGGTCGATCGCGGTACGATGGATGATACGGTGATCGGTGAAGGCACGAAGATCGATAACCAGGTCCAGATCGGCCATAATGTTCGCATCGGTCGTCATTGCGGTATCGTCAGCAAGGTCGGCATCGCCGGAAGCACGCGCATTGGCGACGGCGTGATGATTGGCGGCGCGGCTGGGATCAACGGCCATATCACCATTGGTGACGGTGCACAGATCGCGGCCATGAGCGGCGTGGTGTCAGACGTGCCGGCAGGCGCAAAGGTCGGTGGAACGCCGGCGCGCCCGATAAAACATTTCCTGCGTGATATGGCCGATATTCTCGCCCGCGCAGAAGAACGCGATAGGAAAACAGGAGACAAGAATGTCTGAAGAGACGAAAACGACGCTTGGCGCGGCTGACATCCTTGAGGTGATGAAGCTGCTGCCGCATCGTTATCCCTTTTTGCTGATCGACAAGATCATCGACATTGACGGCGATAATTCTGCGATCGGCATCAAGAATGTGACGGTCAACGAGCCGCATTTCACCGGTCATTTTCCTGACCGTCCGATCATGCCTGGCGTTTTGATCGTAGAGGCGATGGCGCAGACGGCAGGTGCGATCTGCGCTCGCAACAAGGATGGCGGTGGATATCTCGTCTATTTCATGACGATCGACAATGCGCGCTTCCGCAAGCCTGTCGTGCCTGGTGACCGACTGGAAATCCACGTCGTCAAGCAGCGTCAGCGCGGCAATGTCTGGAAGTTCCACTGCGAGGCCAAGGTCGATGGCTCTCTCGTTGCCGAGGCGGATGTCGGCGCGATGATGATCCCAGAGGATCAGCAATGAGCGCGGTTGCGGCCTCAGCCAAGATCCATCCCATGGCCGTCGTGGAGGATGGCGCGATTATCGGCGAGAATGTCGAGATCGGCGCGTTCGCTCATGTCGGCGCGAAGGTGAGTTTGCGCGATGGCGTCAAGCTGTTGAACCATGCAGTGGTGACCGGTCGCACTGTGGTGGGTGAGGGAACCGTCATCCACCCCATGGCCGTCATCGGTGGTCAGCCGCAGGCGATCCGTCACGACGGTTCCGAAACGACACTCGATATCGGCGCGCGCTGCACGATCCGTGAAGGCGTGACGATCAATACGGGCAGCTCGGATGGCGGCGGCAGAACGGTTGTTGGCGATGACAACCTCTTTCTCGCCAATTCGCATGTGGCGCATGATTGCATTCTTGGCAGCGAGATCATCCTGTCGAACAATGTGATGCTTGCCGGCCATGTGCGTATCGAGGACAAGGCTATTCTCGGCGGCGGCTGCGCGGTGCACCAGTTCACCCGCATCGGTCGCCAGGCCTTCATCGGCGGCCTTTCGGCTGTCAGCTACGATGTCATTCCCTATGGAATGCTGAATGGCAATCCCGGCATCTTGAGTGGGCTTAACGTAGTCGGCATGACGCGTGCGGGCATCGAGCGGGCCGATATCCACACCGTTCGCCGGGCCTACAAGCAGATCTTCGAGAGCGAAGGCAATGTGCGCGCCAATGCGGCTGCCATTCGTGAGGAGTATCTGGATTGCCCACAAGCGCTTGAGATCATCGATTTCATCGCGGCCGCCAATGACCGGGCGATCTCTTCGCCGAACCGCGGCAAGTAACGCGGTGGCGATGGGCGACCAGCGTCTGGCGATCATCGCCGGCAGTGGTTCTCTTCCCCTTTATGTGGCGCTTGCCGCACGATCGGCGGGAGAGGACCCGCTGATCATCCGCCTGAAGAACGAAGCCGATCTCGACTGGTCAGAGTTCGAAAATGCCTCGATCAGTGTTGGCGATGTCAAAGGCCTGGGCCTGCTTCTAAGCACGCATGGCATCGACCGCGTGGTTCTTTCCGGCGGCGTGGCACGCCGTCCCGAATGGCGGGAAATCCGCCCGAACCTGAAGATGATCGCCAAAATGCTGTCGATCATCCGCACGCTTTTGTCGGGCGGTGACGACACCGTACTGCAAATGGTGATTGGCCTGATCGAAGCGCAGGGCGCTCGCGTCATCGGCGCGCATGAGATTGCGCCTGGACTTCTTGCAACCACCGGCCCGCTCGGCAAGATCAAGCCCAGTGACGAGGATCGTAGAGACATCGCAAAAGCGGCTCAAGCGGCGTTGGCGCTCGGCGTGCTGGATGTCGGGCAGGGTGCAGTTTCCGTTGGTGGACGCATCGTTGCCCTGGAAGGCGTTGAGGGGACTGATGGCATGCTGGAGCGGGTCGCCGCACTTCGTGCTGCCGGACGCATCTCGCAGCGCCGCAGGGGCGTTCTCGTCAAGCTCTGCAAACCGCAACAGGATATTCGCGCCGATCTTCCCACCATAGGCCCTTCCACCGTCGAGAACGCGGCGAAGGCCGGTCTTGCCGGAATAGCCATTGAGGCGGGCAGGGCGTTTGTTCTCGATCGTGACGCGATGTTGAGAGCTGCCGATGCGGCAGGCCTGTTCGTTTGCGGCATCGACACCGCGCTTGAGGGAGACATGATGTGACGGAAGGCGTGCTGAAACTTGCGGTGGTGGCAGGCGAAGTCTCCGGCGATCTCTTGGGCGCCGACCTTGTTCGCGCGCTGAAGACACAATATCCGGGGCAGGTGGAGCTCTTTGGTATTGGCGGTGAACAACTGACGGCTGAGGGCCTGAACTCTCTGTTCGACTACTCCGAATTGTCGATCATGGGCTTCACCCAGGTTCTGAAGAAACTGCCGCAACTGATTTCCCGCATCAAGGAAACGGCGAATGCCATTATCGCCTACAAGCCGGATGCACTTCTGATCATCGACAGTCCCGATTTCACCCACCGTGTTGCAAAGCGCGTGCGAAAGGCGCTGCCAGACCTGCCGGTGGTGAACTACGTTTGCCCCAGCGTCTGGGCCTGGAAAGAGTACCGTGCGACGGCGATGCTTTCCTATGTCGATCATGTGCTGGCACTGTTGCCTTTCGAACCGGAGGCCATGCAGCGCCTTGGCGGTCCAGCAACAACATTTGTCGGACACCGCCTCAGTGTCGATCCGGACGTTCTGGCGGTGCGCGCACAACGTGCTTTGCGTCCCGTGCCAGCTGCCGGTGACACACGGACAATCCTTCTTCTGCCGGGCTCGCGCTCGACAGAAACCACGCGTTTGATGGAGCCGTTCCAGCAGGCTGCAAGTGCATTCGTGGAGAGGAACGGGCCGACGCGGTTCGTGCTGCCGACTGTTCCGCGACAGGAGCAGCGAATAAGGGAACTTGCCGCCTCCTGGCTTGAGGCGATCCGACCGGAGATTGGCACCGACACGGCGTTCAAGTGGCGTTGTTTTGCCGAGGCGGATGCGGCGATCGCGGCTTCCGGCACAGTCATCCTGGAACTCGCGCTTTGCCATGTTCCGGTGGTTTCTGTTTATAAGACCGACTGGATTTTCACGATGCTCAGCAAGCGGGTGAAGACGTGGACCGGCGCGCTCCCCAATCTGATCGCAGACTACGCCTTGGTACCGGAATACTTCAATGAAGTGGTCCGTTCAGGCTCGATGTTGCGCTGGGCGGAGAGATTGTCGTCCGATACCATTCAGCGTTGCGCCATGCTGGAGGGGTTTGAGCTGGTGCAGAAAAGGCTACAGACGGACATCCCGCCAGGGGAGCAGGGTGCTGCGATCTTGCTGCAGACGATCAGGATGAAGACGGGCAAACGATAGGCCGGGTGCTTTGCCACAGCTTCGCGCGGTTTTCATCATCCAGCTTGTTGGTGATTATCGAACTTTTCCATGTTCGGACAGAAAATCCAAGACGACCCTGATGCGCGCAGGGAGCGGGCCCCCTTCTCCAATATAGACGGCGTAAAAGACCTCTGTGTCTCCCGTGTTGCAGTGAGACAGGACCGGCGCAAGTCGTCCGGCAGTGACGTCGTCGCGGACGGTGAAGTCAGCCAGCATAGCCAGGCCTGCACCTGCGACAGCGAGCCTTCGAACGCCTTCTCCATCGCTGATCTGGACACGTCCGGCGACGGGCACCACGACGGAGTGATTATCTTCGCTGAGCGTCCAGCCCGGCTCTGATCGTACATAGCTGAAACCCAGCAGGTTGTGGCTTTTCAGGTCCGCGACATGACGTGGTTGGCCATATTGTTCGAGATAGGATGGCGCGGCCACAATTGTCCGAGCCGTTTCTCCGAGCTTGCGAGCAATCAAGCTGGATGTTTTCAAAGGCCCGGTTCGAATGGCTATGTCGGTGCGCTCGGCCAATAGATCAACCAATGCATCGGTGAGTGAGATGTCCAGAGTAACAGCAGGATAGAGCACCATGAATTGTGGCACGATGGGTGCCAGCACGTGGTTCAAGTATGAGGCGCTGGTGCTGATGCGAACACGCCCTGCCGGTCTCTCACCCTGGCTTGCTCTCTGCTCCGCTTCGCTGAGGTCCGCGAGTATACGCTTTGCCGCCTCGTAGAACGTGCATCCTTCAGGCGTCAGCTGAAATTGTCGGGTAGAGCGATTGAATAGCCTGGTTCCCAGCCTCGCCTCAAGGCGTGCGATCAATTTGCTAATGGCGGAGGGCGTTAGACGTACCTGCCTCGCTGCAGCAGAAAAACCGCCCGTCTCAATGACGGTTACGAAAACTTCCATCTCCGTAAAGCGATTGATCTCGTGTCTGGCCATGATGAATTCACGTCACAAGTGAGGTTCCTTTTGGTGCTCTATTTCATTTTATGAGGACTGTCTATGAATTGCGGTAGTTCTCAAAAAGGAAGACAAATATGGACTATCGATCACTTGGAAGGTCCGGGCTCAAAGTGCCTGCTTTGAGCTTTGGCGCAGGCACGTTTGGTGGGTCTGGGTCGCTGTTTAGCAACTGGGGCAACTCGGACGCAATCGAGGCTCGACGTCTTGTCGATATTTGTCTTGATGCAGGTGTCAATCTTTTCTATACGGCTGATGTTTACTCCAACGGCGCATCGGAGGAGATCCTCGGTGAGGCGATCAAAGGACGCAGGGACGAGGTGCTTATCTCGACCAAAACCAGCCTTCCAATGGGAGATGGCCCGAATGAGGCCGGATCGTCCCGCTTCAGATTGTTGCGCTCGGTCGATGATGCGCTGAAACGGCTTCAAACGGACTACATCGACTTGCTCCAACTTCATGCCTTCGATGCTGCGACACCGATAGAGGAGGTCCTGTCAACGCTGGACATGCTGGTTCGCTCGGGAAAGGTTCGATACGTCGGTGTCTCGAATTTTTCTGGCTGGCAAATCATGAAGTCGCTTGCAGTGGCCGACCGTTATGGATGGCCGAGATACGTCGCCAATCAGGTCTATTACTCGCTTATCGGTCGGGATTACGAGTGGGATCTCATGCCGCTGGGACAAGATCAGGGCCTGGGCGCAATTGTCTGGAGCCCACTCGGATGGGGTCGTTTGACCGGGAAAATAAGGCGGGGCGTGCCGTTGCCTGAAACAAGTCGTTTGCATGCCACGGCAAGTTTCGGTCCACCGGTTGAGGACAATTATATGTATCGTGTTATTGATGCGCTTGAAACCATCTCGAACGAGACGGCGAAGACCGTGCCGCAAGTCGCGCTCAATTGGCTGCTCAGTCGCCCCACCGTATCGTCTGTGATCATTGGTGCTAGAAACGAAGCTCAACTCAAGGACAATCTCAGCGCTCTCGATTGGAGCCTGACACGTGAGCAGATTGCAGCTCTCGATCAAGCCAGTGCCGTGTCCGCTCCCTATCCCCATTTTCCCTATCGGCAGCAGGCAGGCTTTGCGCGGCTTGATCCACCTCTTGTCGGCTGAAGGATCAAGGTGTGCCGGCCTTGAGTCTTTTTGAAAAACAGAGGACTGAGTTTTCAAGCGTTCGGTAGAATTCCAAAGGCCCGGGATTTTACCGCTACGATGATAGTGCCTCAGATCTGGCGGATCACCGCTCCGATCGCGTTGACGAGAACGCGGGACGCTGTGAGGGCCGATAGGCCGTCAATGTCGGCGGGCGGATAAAACTCGACGAGGTTAAACCCGGCGATTTTCGCTTTGCCGGCAACACCAGAAATCAGATCGATAATCTGGGTGTAGGTGAGACCGCCCGGCGTTCTTGCGGCGACGCCCGGCATGATACTCGGATCGAGGCTGTCGCAGTCAAGCGTGATGACGACTTGAGCATCCTTTGGAATAGCACGAAGAGCCGCAGCCACTCCGCCTGCGTGAATTTCTCTCGCCGTCACAAAGTGGCTTCCGTAGCCTTGTGCCGCTTCGACATCGGCTTTCCTCGCGCTACCGACACTTCGAAGTCCGACCTGCACCATGCCGACCACATGCGCCATCTCGCTCGCTCGGTGCATGGAGCTTGAATATCCGTAGCGTTCTCCCTGAACCTCGTCACGCCAGTCGATATGCGCGTCGATCTGCAAGATCCAGACAGGTCCGGATGTCTCGAACGCAGCAAGAAACGGAAAGGTGACGGAGCAGTCGCCGCCGATGAGGATGGGAACAGCACTGGAGGCTAGGACTTCTCGCGTCTTCGCTTCTATGCGCTGTCGATTGCCTTCATTGTCACGCATCACAGTTTTAATGTTGCCAACATCGATGCAGTTTATCGGACCGCCTTTGAAGAGTGGGCCACCGAGATCGAAATCCCAGTGGGCGATCAACGGCGCATCTTCCTGGCTTGCCGCTCTGATCTGATCGGCCGCTGTTTCATGGCCACCGCTGTCTTGATCCGGATAGGCACTGCCATGTTCCACGCCGAAGATCACCATGCGTGCGGGATTGCCGTCAGCGAGCTCTGAAGGGAGCCCAAGAAACGAATTTGCAGCGCTCATTCTGTGACCAATCCTGCTCAAGCTGTCGCCAATGCGGCGATGATGTCTCGCGACGAATACGGTGTCAAAGCGTGGGAGCCAATCTGGATGATCGCGACACGCGCCCACCATCTCTTCAAACAGAAAACGAAAACCCCGAGACTGGAAATCCAATCTCGGGGTCTTGATTCTCATAGCTGTAGTTCAGGGCTTAGAAGAAACCCTTGCGCTGCCACCAGCCGCCCTTGCGGGGCTTTGGCTCTTCGCCATCGGGGCTGTCGTTCTTGCCGGAGGAGGTAACGACCGGTTCGGACGATGAAACGTTATCGCCGCGGTTGGCGCGGGTCGGCTTTGCAGCATCGTCCCCTTCCTCTTGCGTCGCCTCAACGGCAGCTTCAGCAGCCTGCGGAGCAGGGGTTGGCGCAGCAGGCGCTACGTCAGCGGGCGCTTCTTCCTGCGGAGCAGGGGCGGCGTCCGCCACTGGTGCCGCAACGACCGGTGCTTCCGCTTCAACCGTTGCCTCGACAACCGTTTCAGCCTTCTCCTTGGCCTTGCGGGTGCGACGGGGCTTCTTCGGCTTTTCGGCCTCTTCAACCTGCGGCGTTTCAGCCTCGACAGCGGCCGCCGGCTCTACGCCTTCGGCTGCATCCGCTACGTCGCCATCGTCAACGCCGTCATCGGCATCGCCCTGATCACCGTCGCCATTTTCGGCGTCCAGCAGGTTGCCATTTTCGTCACGGTTGCGACGGCCGCCACGCTTGCCACGACGACGGCGCTTGCGCTTGCCTTCGTCCTGACCGGCATTGTCGCCTTCAGCGCGTGGCTCTGTGGCGTCAGCCTGATCTTCGGTGGCGTCGTCGCCATCTTCCTCATCGCCTTCGCCGGATGCGTCGTCATTGGCATCTGCCTGAACGTCGCCGTTCTGGCCGTTGCCCTTGCCACGACGGCGACGACGACGCTTGCGCTTGCGCTTGCCGTCTTCACCATTTTCAGCCTGGGGCTGGCGTGGCTCGCTAGTCTGCGCCTTCGCTACGACTTCTTCTTCGTCTTCTTCGTCCTCCTCGGCTTCGATGACGATATCGTCTTCGTCTTCCTCGAAGGTCGGGAGAGCCTGCAGAAGGTTTTCGATTTTCACCGGATTTTCGACGGCTTCACCACGGTCGATGGCGAAGTGCTGAGCACCGACGCTGGCGTCCGCCGCGATGATGATCGAAACGCCGAAGCGTTCTTCATAATCAACAATGGTGCCACGCTTGTGGTTGAGCAGGTAGAGCGCCGTTTCAGGCGTCGTGCGCACCGTGATGTTGTGCGTCGTGTTGCGCAGCAGGTATTCTTCGACACCACGCAGCACGTGCAGCGCGATGGAGGATTCCGAGCGCACATGGCCCGTGCCACCGCAATGCGAGCAGATCTGAGTGGTGGATTCGAGAACCGAAGCGCGGATGCGCTGGCGCGACATTTCCAGAAGGCCGAAATGCGAAATACGGCCAACCTGAATGCGAGCGCGGTCGTTCTTGAGGCAATCCTTCAGCTTCTTTTCGACAGAGCGGTTGTTCCGCTTTTCTTCCATGTCGATGAAGTCGATGACGACCAGACCAGCAAGGTCACGCAGGCGAAGCTGACGGGCGACTTCTTCCGCAGCCTCGAGATTGGTTGCGAGTGCCGTCTCTTCGATCGAATGTTCGCGGGTCGAGCGACCGGAGTTCACGTCGATCGAAACCAGGGCTTCGGTCTGATTGATGATCAGATAGCCACCGGATTTCAGCGTAACCTGCGGCTGAAGCATGCGGTCGAGCTGCGCTTCGATGCCGGAGCGCGAGAAGATCGGATGAATGTCGCGGTAGGGCTGAACCACCTTGGCGTGGCTCGGCATCAGCATCTTCATGAAGTCTTTCGCTTCACGATAACCTTCTTCACCGGACACGATGATCTCGCTGATGTCCTTGTTGTAGAGATCGCGGATCGAACGCTTGATCAGCGAGCCTTCCTCGTACACGAGGCAAGGTGCTGTGGAGTTCAGCGTCAGCGTGCGAACGTTCTCCCACAGACGCATCAGATATTCGAAGTCGCGCTTGATTTCGACGCGGGTGCGGTTGGCACCGGCGGTGCGCAGAATAACGCCCATGCCGTTCGGCACTTCGAGATCGCGGGCAATCTCCTTCAGGCGCTTGCGGTCGGCTGGCTGGGTGATCTTGCGGGAAATACCGCCGCCACGTGCCGTGTTCGGCATCAGAACGGAGTAACGTCCGGCGAGTGACAGATAGGTCGTCAGTGCTGCGCCCTTGTTACCACGCTCTTCCTTGGCAACCTGAACGAGCAGGATCTGGCGACGCTTGATGACTTCCTGAATGCGGTACTGCTTGCGCGGCTTGCGCATGGCGCGGTCTGGAACTTCTTCCATCGCGTCTTCGGCGCCGACCGACTCGATGACTTCCTTCTCGTGATGATCGTCGTCGTCATCATCATCGTCATCGCCGACACGCTCAACGTCTTCGGAAATCGAGTCGGTGTCGACCATGGCTGCCATTTCGCCGCCCTTGGAGCCATCCTCGTCGGCGGCTTCATCGGCAGACGCTTCGGCCGTAGCCTCTTCAGCCTCGGTTTTCTTCTTTGCGCGGGGACGGCGCGTGCGCTTCTTCGGCTTTTCTTCTTCCGCAGGCTGCTCTTCGGCAACCGCTTCTTCCGTAATAGCGACGGTTTCCTCGGAGGCTACGACCTGTTCGGAAGCAGCTGTGTCTTCAGCCTTCTCCTCAGATGTCGGCACAATGCCGATATCCGGCTGGTCGGCCTTGGAAAGATCGACTGCGGGTTCGTTAGGGGCGTCAGCCGGTTCGAAGTCATCGCCACGGCGATGCTCTTCGGCTTCCGCCTTTAGAAGCGCCTGCCGATCGGCCAGCGGAATCTGGTAATAGTCGGGGTGAATTTCGGCAAAGGCCAAAAATCCATGGCGGTTGCCGCCGTAATCCACGAAGGCTGCCTGAAGCGACGGTTCGACGCGTGTCACCTTCGCCAGATAGATATTGCCGCGTATCTGTTTTTTATGTTCGGACTCGAAATCGAATTCTTCAATGCGATTTCCACGAACAACGACTACGCGCGTCTCCTCTTCGTGGGAGGCGTCGATAAGCATTTTGTCTGCCATGTAAGCTGTGCTCCTCGGCGCAGCCTTGTCATATACGAGAATAGGCCCGCCGCAGGGACAGGCCTTTTATCTTTTTCCAAGGGTGTGCCGGAAATGAAGTGTTCCGCCCGACGCATGTAAACTGGCAGCATCCGGACAACGTGCAAGGCAACTTGCCTGCTCCCTGTATCCGGTTCGTATGAAAGCTGCTGCAACGACATCATTGGCCAAGCGAGAACGACTATAATAAATAGACTCCTGAGAGTCCGATGAAAATGCTCTCCTCAGAGCGAGCGGTGGCATGCCACCGGGTATGTCTCCGGCCACAGCCGGATTGATCCAGTTTCAGGATAAAAATGAAGCGACGGCAGATGATTGCCCGAAATTCAGCGCCAGAGTCATTCTCGATTGGCAGCCGGCGGGAATCTATCCCGTCAACATTTTTAACCCTCAATCGTGTTGTATGGTTTCTCCGTCATAATAGCAATAGGCAGGCTAAATATGTCATATCATTGATGGAATTTCGCGGTTAAGAAATGCTTCATCAAGGCTTGCGAATGTTGCAGCCAAGCGCGAATAAGGCCATCTTCATCAGGGGAAGACGGCAATTTCGGCTGAGAAGCCGATGATTTTCGCATAAACGACATAAAACTTAAAAGATATTGGCGACCATGAAAACTCAGGCGCGGGCGGCAGGGACATCAACTAGGCGAGCTTTGTTTTCGCGAATCACTCGTTATGCGCGAGCAGCTTTCCCCGTCCTGTTCCTTGCTTTTGTCGCAGGCGAACAGGCTCATGCGGCGCCTCAGCTCGTTGCGAACGCCGCTCGCATCATCGGCGACGAGGCGCGTACACGCGTCGTGCTCGATTTCAACGCTGAGCCTGAATTCGAGGTGCACTATCTCGATTCGCCAGCGCGGATCGTGGTGGACTTGCCCGCTGTCAGCTTTGCCTTTCCCACAAACGATCTGAAGGCGACCGGGCTTTTCAGCGACATCCGCTTCGGTAGCATGGGCGAGGGGAGCGCGCGTCTGGTGTTGACCGCAAAGAAACCTGTTCAGGTGGCCATCGCCAAGGTTCAGCCCGAAGAAGGCGGCAAAATCTTCCGCTTCGTTCTCGACACCGAAATCGCGTCCAAACAGAAATTCGCCGATCTTTTGAAGAACCAGGATTGGCAGGCGCTCGCACCGGCGACCACCGCATCGGTTACACCCGATATCATCCAGACCTCGCCGCGCCAGTCCGATTTCGTCATTGCCGTGGATGCCGGCCATGGCGGTATCGATGCGGGCGCGAAGGGCGGCGTCAGCGGCACGGATGAAAAGGTCATCACGCTTTCTTTCGCCAAGCAACTGACAGATCGTCTCAACCGTCTGCCTGGAATCAAGGCCTTTCTGACGCGCGATGACGACACGTTCCTGGCGCTTTCCGAACGCGTAACGATTGCGCGCCAGCACAGCGCCAATCTTTTCATTTCCGTTCATGCGGACACGCTGAGCCAGAAAGGCATCCGGGGCGCGACGGTTTATACGATCTCAGACCGCGCATCGGACCGCATGGCGCAGAATCTTGCGGAGCGTGAAAACCTCTCCGACCAGATCGCAGGTGTGACGGTCTCCAATGCGCAGCCGGAAGTGGCCGATATCCTGCTCGATTTGACGCGACGGGAGACGCAGGCCTTCTCCGTGACGCTTGCGGAAAACATCGTTTCCTCCTTCGAGGGGCAGGTGGGGCTGATCAACAATCCGCATCGTTATGCCGGTTTCCAGGTGCTGCGCGCCCATGATGTGCCGTCGGTGCTCTTGGAACTCGGTTTTCTCTCTAATCCGGAGGATGAAAAGCTGCTTCTCGATGAAAGTTGGCGCGACAAGGTGGCTGAACGTCTGGCCGAGGCGGTGACCAAGTATCGCGCCCAGGCTCTAGCCAATGGCGGCTGAGCTATAAGTGCTGTGATGCTTTTGCGACGGTCGTCAAAAAGCGGAGCAACTTGATCGCTCCGCATTCGCATTTGATGGGCAAAGCCCTATTTTACTCACATTCAACGCGTTACTCGGCATCAGGATTCGGCAGCAGAGCGGGACTCGCTTGCGATTGCGCGGACACTATCTCTCGATAACATGAGCGGGAATGCTTAATCCCCGACTTGTCATCGGTTAAGCGGTGTGCAAAACGGCACGCTACATGTAAAATTGCGCGCCTACGGGCAGGCGCAAAGTGCGATTCGAAGTATCGGTAGCCTCATATGATCAGACTGATTGGATATTTCTTCGGCTTGGCGAGCACGCTTTTTCTCGTGGTCGCGGCTGGCGTTGCCCTTTACCTGGTAACGATCACGAAGGATCTGCCTGACTATGCGGTTCTGAACAGCTACGAGCCGCCAGTGACGACCCGCGTTCACGCGGGCAATGGCGCGCTGATGACGGAATATGCCGAACAGCGACGCCTGTTCCTGCCGATCCAGGCTATCCCGGATCGCGTCAAGGCCGCATTCCTTTCGGCGGAAGACAAGAATTTCTATCAGCATCCCGGCATCGACGTGACCGGCTTTGCGCGTGCGGCCCTTGCCTATGTGACGGGCGGCCCGACGCAGGGCGGCTCGACCATCACCCAGCAGGTGGCGAAGAACTTCCTGCTGACGAACGAGCAGACGATGGAGCGCAAGGCGAAGGAAGCCATTCTTTCATTCCGCATCGAGCAGGCATACAGCAAGGACAAGATTCTAGAGCTTTACCTCAACGAAATCTTCTTCGGGCTGAATTCCTACGGTATTGCCAGCGCCTCGCTGACCTATTTCAACAAGTCCGTTACCGAACTGACTATTGCCGAGACGGCCTATCTCGCAGCGCTGCCGAAGGGTCCGGCGAACTACCATCCGTTCCGTCGCGAGAAGGCCGCTGTCGAACGCCGCAACTGGGTGATCGATCGCATGGCCGAGAACGGCTATATCACCAAGGCGGATGCTGAAGAGGCCAAGCAGCAGCCGCTGGGTGTGAACGTTCGTCGTGGTGGCCCGCAGCTTGCCGGTTCGGATTATTTCGCCGAAGAAGTGCGCCGCCAGATCGTCGATCAGTTCGGTGCAGACAAGCTGCTCAAGGGCGGTCTTTCGGTGCGCACGTCGTTCGATCCGGAAATCCAGATGGAAGCGCGCAAGGCGCTACAGGATGGTCTCATCGATTATGATGAGCGCCGCGGTTTCCATGGCCCAATCGATCAGATCGACATCAATGGCGACTGGGCAGCGGCGCTTTCCAAGTTGAAGCCTTTGCGCGATGTGCCCGAGTGGCGCATGGCCGTGGTGCTGGCCGCAACGGCAGATGGCGTCGATGTCGGTCTCCGTCCGGACGCGGATAGCGATGCTGCCGATAAGAATGCGCGCGGCCGGATCAAGCCGGACGATATGAAATGGGCTTATCGCGACTCCAAGGGGCAGCGCAGCACGGCCAAGTCTCCGGCTGGCGTGCTGAAGGCCGGCGATGTCGTCTATGTCGAGCAAATCTCTGGCCAGGGCAATTCCTATCGCCTTCGCCAGCCGCCGAAAGTGCAGGGCGGCATGGTGGTGATGGATCCGCATACCGGTCGTGTTCTTGCGATTGTCGGCGGCTTCTCCTACGCGCAGTCGGAATTCAACCGCGCGACACAGGCCATGCGTCAGCCCGGTTCGTCCTTCAAGCCGTTCATCTACGCAGCAGCACTCGACAATGGCTATACGCCGGCTTCGGTCGTCATGGATGCACCGCTTGAGGTTGTTTCCGGTGGTGAAGTCTGGCGGCCGCAGAACTACGGTGGCGAGGTCGCAGGTCCGTCCACGCTTCGTCTTGGCATCGAAAAGTCTCGCAACCTGATGACGGTGCGTCTGGCACAGGACATGGGCATGAACCTGGTGGCGGAATATGCCGACAGCTTTGGCATCTACGACAAGATGCCGCCGCTGCTTGCCATGTCGCTCGGTTCGGGCGAAACCACTGTCATGCGCATGGTCTCGGCCTATTCCGTGATCGCCAATGGCGGCAAGCAGATCAAGCCGACCGTGATCGACCGTATTCAGGACCGCTACGGCAAGACCATCTTCCGTCATGAGGACCGCGCCTGCGAAGGCTGTAATGCGACGGTGTGGCAGAATCAGAACGAGCCGACCATCGTCGACAAGCGCGAGCAGGTTCTCGACCCGATGACGGCTTATCAGGTCACGTCCATGATGGAAGGCGTCGTCCAGCGTGGTACGGCTGCCGGCAAGATCAAGGTTGATCTGCCTGTTGCGGGCAAGACCGGCACCACCAATGATGAAAAGGATGCCTGGTTCGTCGGTTACACACCGGATCTCGTGGCAGGGCTTTACATCGGTTTCGATAGCCCGGCACCTCTCGGCCGTGGCGGCACCGGCGGTTCGCTCGCAGCACCGATCTTCGGCGAGTTCATTTCCCAGGCAGCAAAGCATCTGCCGCACAGCAAGTTCATCGTACCGAACGGCATGAATTTCGTCGCTGTCAACCGCAAGACGGGCATGGCGGCGATGGAGGGCGAGCCTGACACGATCATGGAAGCCTTCAAGCCTGGTACCGGTCCTGCATCTAGCTTCAATGTCATCGGTATGGATGGCAACATGTCTCAGGAAGACATTTTGCGGGAGTCCCCGCAGGCGCAGCAGGCCATCACTGGCGGCGGCGGCGGCCTCTACTAAATCAAATCAACACAAGGCGAGGGGCGCGGGTCTTTACATCCGCGCCCCTCGCATTTATTCACCCAAGCAGTTTTTCAAGAAGGCGAAGAATCTGCGAAATGCGCAATGAAATCGTAAACGTAGTCGACGAAATCAAGCAGGCCATAAGCCTGCTGAGGAGGCATCTTTGACTGGGACCAGGCGATAAGACGACTGGACTGGTTGAACAACAAGGCAGAGGATCCGAACCTCTGGAACGATGCCGGCGAAGCGCAGAAGCTGATGCGCGAACGCCAGCAGCTGGATGAATCCATCAATGGTGTCCGATCGCTCGAGCAGCAGGTCAACGACAATATCGAATTGATCGAGATGGGTGAGGCCGAGGGCGACGAGGACATCGTGCGCGAGGCCGAAGAGGCGCTGAAGGCGCTGCGCAGCGAAGCAAACCGCCGTCAGGTGGAAGCGATGCTTTCGGGCGAAGCCGATTCCAACGACACCTATGTCGAAGTGCATTCAGGCGCCGGCGGTACGGAAAGCCAGGACTGGGCGAGCATGCTTTTGCGCATGTATACCCGCTGGGCCGAGCGTCAGGGCTTCAAGGTGGAAGTTCTTGAAGTGCATGACGGCGAAGAGGCCGGCATCAAATCTGCGACCATTCTGGTGAAGGGCCACAATGCCTTCGGCTGGATGAAGACCGAATCCGGTGTTCACCGCCTGGTGCGCATCTCGCCCTATGACAGCAATGCGCGTCGTCATACGTCGTTCTCGTCCATCTGGGTTTATCCCGTCGTGGACGACTCGATCCAGATCGACATCAACGAAAGCGATTGCCGCATCGATACCTATCGCTCGTCCGGTGCCGGCGGTCAGCACGTCAACACCACCGACTCCGCTGTGCGTATCACGCATATTCCGACCGGTATTGCGGTTGCCTGCCAGCAGGAGCGCTCGCAGCACAAGAACCGCGCCAAGGCGTGGGAAATGCTACGCTCGCGCCTCTATGAGGTAGAGTTGCAGAAGCGCGAAGAGGCTGCCAATGCGCAGGCTGCATCGAAGACGGATATCGGCTGGGGTCATCAGATCCGCTCTTACGTTTTGCAGCCCTATCAGCTGGTCAAGGACCTGCGCACGGGCGTGGAAAGCACGTCGCCAAGCAGCGTCCTGGATGGCGATCTGAACGAATTCATGGAGGCAGCCCTTGCTCACCGCATCAGTGGCGGGGCCGGTGTGGAAGTCTCCGACATCGATTGATGGCGGCAGCATCAATTTCGATACCAGAACCTCCCGTGGCGCTTGCTGCGGGAGGTTTTTCATTTACAGCATCGGCCCGAAAATCAGACTCGATTTTCGGAAAGCACGATGTGTCGATTCAAAAAGCTTTAGTGCTATTCGAGGCTTGAGGAGATTGCAGTGAAACAGGCTCTCTATATTGTTGATGTGCAACCAAGCTTCAATCCGCCGTCACGCCTTGTCGAGGAGATCGCAACACTCGCTATCAGGATGCCGAGCATAGCGAGCGTCGAGCGGCACGATGAGAGCATCACGCCTTTTCAGCGGCAACTGGGCTGGACGCCCGGCCAAAACGACGAGTCGCTTGTGGTCGCGGACCGCGTCTTCATCAAATATGGCTATGCACCGCCAAGGGAAGCTGTCGATTATCTTCTGTCGCTGCAGCTTGATCGGGTTCTCGTTTGTGGGATACAGGCGGATACCTGTGTGCTGGCGGCCGGCTTTGCCTTCTTCGATGCGGGGCTCTCTCCCACGCTGCTGCCCTGGCTGACGGTGGGATCCAGTCTCGACCGAACGGGCGCGCTCGGTGCTCGTCTCTGGAAGCATCACTTTGGCGCGGTGCTGAGTGGGCCAGACGAGATTTGAGGCACTCAGGAGAGGGTAGGTGCGAGATAGAGAGACGGCGTTGTGCTGATGCTCTTGCCAGCCCGTTTGAGGAAGATACGCCGAGCCACGGCGCCTTAGGTCTAGTTCGACGCTTTCTCGATTTTCATGTCGCCCAACTCATCGATGATAATGGTCCATGCGTCCGGCTCCTTTTGAGCCGGGTCGGTCTTCAGATGGACGGTGACGAACAGACCGGGAAGACTGGACGCGCCGGCCGAGCTTTCAGGGCGGATATCCGTCACATAGGCCTTCATCTGCGTGAATTCTTCAAGCTCGAGGGTCTCGACGAGGGAAGGGCCATTCGCGGTGTAGGCGATCTGCTGGAGATAGATCTTCGCGGTACCATCTGGCTGGCGCATGGCGACGACCTTGTAGTAGCCGCGCGTGGGCTCTGGACGCGTCGACGCGCTCTTATCTGTCGTCTGTGAGGACTTTGCTGTGTCCTCCACGGCCTCGCGTTCCCACATGCCGTTGCTGGTAACAAATATGGTCGACACGGGCAGCGCATCTATGCCCGGCATCTGCGAGAAGGCCTGACTGACGCTACCAAGCAATAGGGCTGCGGCAAGGAGGGCTTTCATGGTCATGTCCTTCATCAGTTGGTGAACTGTTCGGCGAGAATTCGGTCCGACCAGGAGCGATCCGGATCAGAGAGAATTCTGGCCGTCCGATCCTGAGAAAGCGCGATCTTGACGCTGCGCACCGATTTCACCTCGCGGTGATCGGCAACGGCGTTTACCGGACGCTTTTCGCCTTCTTGAACGTGGATGTCGACGGTCACCTTATTGGGCAGGAGTGCGCCGCGCCAGCGCCGCGGGCGGAACGGGCTGACAGGTGTCAGCGCAAGAAGCGGGGATTCCAGCGGCAGGATCGGGCCATGGGCTGAAAAGTTGTAAGCCGTGGAGCCAGCGGGCGTCGCGACCATCACGCCGTCGCAGATCAGCTCCTCCAGACGCGTCTTGCCGTCGATGTCGACGCGAAGCTTTGCTGCCTGGTGAGACTGGCGGAAGAGGCTGACCTCGTTCATCGCCAGGGCGGACACCTCGTTGCCGTCCTCGTCTACCGTCGTCATTCTGAGCGGATGGAAATCATTGCCGGTCGCCACGGCAATGCGTTCATGCAGCCGCCCCAGCCTGTAATCGTTCATCAGGAAACCGACGGAGCCGCGGTTCATGCCGTAGACACGCTTTCCGAGATTCATCGTCTCATTCAAGACCTGGAGCATGAAACCATCGCCGCCGAGCGCGACGATCACATCCGCTTCGTCGAACGAGGCATTGCCATATTCGCGGATCAGTTCTTCTCTCGCGGCCTGCGCGTGGTCTGCGGACGAAGCGACGAAGGAAATTTTATGCACTGAACGCGACATGCGGCCATCCCGATTGATGATCTCTGGTACATGAAGAGACACCTGATGGACAAGCTCTTTCGAGGCGCAAGCGGTTACCTGCCGCTTTCCACGGTGCCCTTCGCGCCACTGCCCAGGCCGCCAGAGGCAGCCCGATTCGCATTCGCGCCATAATTATTAACAACCGACCCGCGAAGGCCGGAACAAAAGCAAACTCTCCCCGTTCTTTCAGCACAATGGAGATTGTAACATGACCTCGCAAGGTACTTCTGGTCGCCGAAGAATTCTTGAGGCCGCGAACAAGGCCTCCATTACCACATACAAACCCATTATCGTCCCTCTTACAGGTACCTATGTGGCAATGATCTTCCGCAGGGGTCTTAAGAGTGCGTCTAAACTGGCAAAGACTTAGTCGAAACCTGGCGTGACTTAACGCTGCCGATGACCGGTAGCCGGAACGCCATAGAGATAGCGAAGGGGAATGACATGAAGAAAGTTCTCATCATCGCCGCTGCCATGGTCCTTTCCGCAGGCGCAGCGTTCGCAGAATGTGTAAAGGGCATCGAAACAACGGCCGCCGCCCCAGGCGTCGATCGGGAGTTCAAGACGGCAAGCATCGCGCCGCCAACCGAGCCCGCTCAGAAACCGGTTCTGGTTTTGAGAAAAATGGAAAGGCTGCCAGGCAATGTGGAAACCGCGGTTGTTGCCTCTCCTGAGAGCGCATTGGCGCGGATGCAGTGATACACCTGATGAGAGCGCAATGCGTCCTGTAGGACGCCACAATGACGCTGTGTCTTCTTTGATCTACGCATCGTGCTTGATACATCCCGCGTCCAAAGACATTTGGCGCGGGATTTTTATGTGTGGGGCTATTAATTGGCTCCAGCTCTCCGCGGACACCACATCAAACTGCGATCGCTTGCGTCTCTCTCAAGACAAGATATCGCTGCCTATCCCACGCACAACCTTTGACGACCCACGCGTCTCTGAGCGTCTCCTAGGAGTCGAGCTTGAGAGAAAGCTGCCGACCGCCATTCTTTTTCAGAATGTAAAGTGGCTTTGCGATCATCTCCGTCTTGCGGCGCAAATCGCGGCGACGCGCTTCAGCGCGTTCTCTCAAATCTCGGGATTGAGCAACAAGAGCGAGTGCCTGCTCAATGGATCTCTCTGACGTCGTCATCGTGAACTCCTGTTTGTTCTCTCTATGTTCTCATTTTGAGCCAGGATTGTCAAGGGATTGCGATTCGTGGACGCGTAGGCCTATGTTGAGGTCGGGATCAATGTGAGAATTAGGATATCGTTTGCGAAGCGGCGACCACAAGTAAAGGTCGCGACTTCGAAACGGACCGTTCAAGGTGAAAAAGAAAAAGGCCCGGCGTGGCCGGACCTTTCATCTTTCACACTGCAACTTTCCATTTTCAGGAGAGGGCGCGGTCTTCCAAGAAACTGTCTTCGGACAGGCGACCGCTTGCCAGCGCAACAATAGCAAGAGCTGCGTGTTGACGATCCCAGCCCGCACTTTCGGCAACCTCAAGCAGTCCATTGATGGAAGGCTCGAGAGCGAACTGGCATTCAGCCTGGTAATCCATAGTGTCGATCTTGAGCGACGGTGGATTGATCAAAGCGCGCATTCAGCACTCCATTCTGGCGCATATCCCACTCCCCGATGTAGGGACATACGTGAAATTCACAAGCTTTTGAAGCCCAACGTCGTAACGACGTCAAGCGATATCAAGCCACGAATCCCCCAGCGCGACGGAGAGTCTTTTATATTAGAGATTCTGTCAACCTCGAGCAGCAGGTTATGCGTCGCCCCTGCTTTGTCGAAAGGGGCGCTTTCGCCAAATGAGAAGGGCCATCACATAGAGCGCGAAGGTGACGAACCAGACGAGCGGAAAAGCAAGAAATACAGCGGCATATCCACATCCGCCATCAAAGCAGGTGCCGAAGGTGGCAGTCTGCACGACGGTCCTTGCCACAAAGAAGGAGACGAAGCCGGTTCCCGCAACGCCCGCAAGCAACAACACGATATTGGTAAACAGTCTCATGTTGGCGGAGTATGGATAAGAATAAGACGTCTTTGCGGACATCAGACAAGAAGCTGGTGTGGCTCGGATATTTTCTTGCTGAGTGCGTCTTATTTCTCGGCGCAGTGGCAGACGCCAGCCTTAAATAACGCGCTGACGGTGAAAGTGGCAGCCTTCACTGGCTGAAGAATAGCTACTAGTTATCGGTCGGTCGGCGACTGCAGTCTTTTGACCTTTACGGACAGCAATTTTTGGAGCGGCGGGACACGTGCCCAGCCGTGGTAACCTTAAATCCTGTTATTCGAATATTCGTTGTCAGCTTAGGCTATAGGTGGGTCGTTAAGTCAATTTCCAGAAGAAGTTTAAGGAGCAATTGTCTTGTTCAGGTCAGCAAGCGGTTTCTCAGGGGGCAATTTTGAAGAGATATATTCGATTTCTGATCTATGTTGTCAGAAACTTTGTTATAGCGAATAGAAGATTTGTTCGCCTATCACCTTTTGAACGGGGAAAGATCCCGTTCTACGATAAGCAAACCAAGCGGTTTTTGTACGTGTCGGTTCGAGATCACATCGATTCGATCACCGCGGATCAGGTTTTTACCGACAGTGATTACGAATTGCGCTTTCTGAGCCGCTACGACGAGTTGGTGGCGTTTTATGAGCGAACCCTCTCCCAAAATAAAACTCCTTTGATCATCGACTGCGGCGCCAATATTGGCTGTTCCGCCTTATTTTTTGCTCGAGAGTTTCCAGCCGCAAAGCTCGTGGCTGTTGAGCCCGAGCGTAATAATGTCGAGATGATTAGAAAAAACTGCGCCTCGCTGAACAACGTCATCGCGGTCAACAAGGCGGTTGGCTCGGTAGATGGCCTCGTGACGATTGCTGATCCGCATTGCGATAACAACGCCTTCAGGATGACTCGCGAGCCGGATGGCACGGGTGACATCCCCGTTACATCAATAGGGAGCCTCCTATCCGATTACGATCAGTATGTGCCCTTCATCATCAAAATCGACATTGAAGGTTTCGAAGATGACCTGTTTTCGGCAAATACCGGTTGGCTCCAAAAATTTCCCCTGATGATCATAGAAACGCATGACTGGTTGCTCCCGCGCCAGGCAAATTCCAGCAACTTTCTCAAAGTCATCAGCGCAACGGGACGGGATTTCGTGCATAGAAGTGCCAATGTCTTTTCCATCTCCAACACGGTCGAGATGTGAAGCCTGTCGCGATCTTTCAGATTCGCTCCTTGCGCTTAGGTCCATGTTCGCGAGCGCGACTTGCGTTGAGTCACGGCGGTTCTTCGCCGATGTTTAAGGCGCAGCGCCTTGAACGGCTCTCATTTCATCACGGACATCGAAAGCCGCTGGCAGTTAGACATTGGGTCGTTGGGTCATCATATCGAACCGAACGCTGCCTGCCTTCGAGCAAGTTCTGACTTCCTCTATCGTACGGTGACGATGTTGGCGGCGTGCGGATGATCCGCCGTGTGACGTTGCATTGGGCCGACAGTTGTCGTTCTCACGATGCGTGGGGGAGGAAGAGTGCAAGAACGAACAGCGCGAACAGAAACTGTCTGCAACGCGCCTGAAACTTCGTCTTATTTATCGAAAGGTTTTGCAAAATTGTCTGAAACGTCAGACACTTGCGAAGAGAAAATGGTGGGTGATGTAGGGCTCGAACCTACGACCCGCTGATTAAGAGTCAGGGTGGTCCATTTCTAATATATTGTTTTCATTATTTTATTTCGATTGTGATTTTGAGTGTGCGTAGAAATGTGCGTGTGAGGCGCCCTAATAGCAGATGTTTTTGCGGTCGGAAATCACGAACATGTGACCACCACTTCTGGGCTTGTTGACTGGTAGCCGTGTTGCGACAGCAATCGCCGGAACGCAGAAGGCTCGGACACACGGCCCGGGCCTTTCGTTGGATGATGGAGAGCCGAGATTATTCGGCGCCGCCATGTCTGCGAAACACGGGCGGAAGCCATTCCTTGCCCGCAAGCTGCTTTTCGGCTTCGGTCACCGCATCGGCTTTCGAAGATTTCTCGATGACCCGCACAAGCTGAGGCTCGCATCCGGCTTCGTCCAGCACCTCAGCAATCCCCGTCTTGCTCAACCGGCTGAGGAACGTCGCAGTCGGCGTCCAGTGGTTCCGCATGTCGAGGCCCACCGCCTCGGCAATCTGCTCGGCGTTCGCCAGACGTTGCTTGCTATGGTCATGCTTCGCGTTCACCGCATTCAGGTTGGCGGCGGTCACAAAGGCCAGAAGCTCCAGCAGTTTGTCGGTAGACTGGTCAAGCAGCCATGCCCAAAGGTCGGTGGGTTGGCCGGGCAGGGTGTCACCCCATGCCTCCTTCATCGCCATCCATGCCCCAAGGGCGCGGGCGTCCTCCGGCTCCTTGATGGACGGAGCAAGCTCCCGGCGCTGACCGCTGACCTCAACCGCTGTTTCGAAGTGCATGTAGCCGGTATGGAAGATGCGGCCCACCAACGGATACAGCAATGCGGCAAGGGCAATGGCGGGGCGGTTGGCAAGCTCCACCCGCATCGCAGCTGTACGGATGGCAGTCAGTTCCTCCACCAGCGCAGCGGAATAACACGTCTGTGCGTCCGAAATTGACGGGGTAGGGGCTTCCACTTCGTCGGCGCGATCGTCCGGTGCGCCTCGTTGCAACTGGTCAAGCGCGGCTTTGTCCTCGGCTTTGACATACCCTCTGGCGACCTGCGCCGTTCCGAAATGGTCAAGGTAGACAAGGCACCCTGCCAGTGCCATTTCTCGCGGCTCATACACCTTGGCGGCATTCTGGAGAGTGGCAATGCGCCGTTCAAGATCGACAAGCCGTTCCTCGTCTGCCTCAATGCCGGCGTCACCTTCTGCATAGGCTTCGATCTGCGCCTGCAATGCGTCGAAGCTTTCCCCCAGAGCCGAAAGCTCGGCCTGCTCCTCTTCGGTCAGTGTACGGGTCTGCGCGTAAATCCGCCCGTAGCCGCCTTGATAGATGGCGGAGGCATCAAGGGTGGTTTCCACCCAACCCCACCCCTCGGCTTTGATGGGTTCTGCCACATCCTCCAAGCCGTCCATAGCGAGTCTGGTTAGCAACGGCTGGTCGGTGAGGAAGGTACTGCTGTCCGCGTTGAACAGGTCACGCAGGATGTTCCCCCCTGCCGTTTCATAGGCGTCCAGCCCTACGAAACGCGCAAGCCGGTCGGTGCTGCGCACATGGTCGCTCGTCAGCATTGCACGAAGGGTGCGGGCATCACGGTTATAGGCGGGGCTGTCGAACCATGCCCGCTCCTGTTCCTCGTGGCTGTCGCTGATCGCCAGCGCGCGGGCCTGCTCGATGCTCATGCCGTCCTCGCGCATCACGTCCAGCACCTTGGGGGAGAGGTTCGCCAGCTTCAACCGTTGACGCACGGTGATGACGGACTGCCCGAACCTTGCGGCGATGGTCTCCGGTGCCATCCCGCTTTCGACGAGCTGGCGGTAGGAGAGGATTTCATCGACGACATGCATGGCTTCCCGCTGCACGTTTTCGACCAGTGATAATTCGGTGGGGTTGTCAGCGCCGCGCACATTGCAGGGGATTTCGGCATCCTCCGCTAAGCGTCCCTCTTTGGCCAGCAGCCGCAATGCAGCCAGACGGCGCGAACCGGCCACCACTTCGTACTTGCCTTTCTTGCCCTTGCGCACGGTGAGATTATGGAGAAGCCCCACGGCCTCGATGCTGTCTGCCAGTTCCGATATACCCACGATAGAGTTGACGCGCCGGACGTTGGCCGGACTTGGCACCAGTCGGCTGAGGGTGACGCCCTGAACTTCATACTGAATACTGACGGTGGGTTCCGGCATGGTGAGGATGGTGGTGGCGTCTTGCGGCTGAACGGTCATGTTCATGGTCTTTGTCCTTTGTCTGGGTTGCTTTGTTAGGACAGGGAAACAGGACCCCGTCCTGCTTCCCGGGGCCGCGCGAGTGGTGGGGCTGGAAGGGGACAACAGGGGTTCGCGGGGAACCGGCTGCACGGAACGAAGTGGAGGAAGCTGGGCGGAACACCTGTTTGGGGGAGAGAAGGGGCGAAGCACCTCGGCCCCCAACAAAAGAACAGATGACGCGGATACCGCGTCCTTGTGCCTGTCTCGGATCCGGCAAGCTCTCTTCGAGTGATGGGCGCTACGTTCGCCCGCCCGGACGCTCGACATGCAGCGGCCGAAACGGCCGCTCAGCGAGCAGGGCCGCCCGCGCTGCACAGCAAGCGAAGGCCCTGGGCAAAACAATGAAGAGCATCGGAGAAATCAGCATCGCGCCGCCGCAGGTGGGATTTCGGGCATTCTCGTCACGCTAAGAGCGGAATGAGTGCAGCCGCAGGAGCCTCAACGAAGTGGTCCGAAGGAGAGGCGGGACCGACTGCACCCGCCCGTGCGTTCCATATGAGAGGGTGGGCAGGGAGCGCGAGGGGCAGGGTTCAAGGGTGCCCCTCGTACCTGTCCCGTGCCGCTCGCGGCGGCGCGAGGCAGGCACCAGCGATGGAAGGCGTCGGTTAACGCCTTCTTCTGCTCATTCTGATCGCTCTAATATTCCTCGGCCAACATGATGGTTAGCACCCGCTTGGTGACCGCGGGATTGGCCGGGTCTTCCGATCCGTATTGCAGGGTCAGGTCGTAGTAGTCGATTTTCCAGAACACCTTGCAGCCGTCGACCGTCACCGCCCCGAAATCATGCTCGCCGTGGGGATCGTTGTCGGCTGTGAACGCCGTGAAACTCTGCACAGCTTCCACCACCCGCGACAGGGTTGTCTCAGCAAGACTTTGGACGCCGCACGTCATAAGCACCTTTCCCGTGAGCCACGTCGTCCGAAAGATATCGTTCAGTTCCCGGATGTGGTCGGTTTGTGAGGTTGTCATGGGGTTATCCCTTCCTTGATTGAAATGGACAGGGAAGAGGACCCCGTCCTGCTTCCCGGGGCCGCGTGAGCGGTGGGGCTGGAAGGGGACAACAGAGGTTCGCGGGGAACCGGCTGCACGGAATGCAGTGGAGGAAGCTGGGCGGAACCCCTGTTTGGGGGAGAGAAGGGGCGAAGCACCTCGGCCCCCATTCGTAATAAGGTGAGCCGAGCAACCATTCGAGTGGAGCTAAACTTTCGCAGACAAACTGAACGACGTCGAACGGGGAGAGCTGTCGCTACTTTGATATAATTCTTATGTTCAAGAGAGACGGAGACAGGTAGCTGTTTACACCCTAGAAGTTGGCCCCGTTCGGTTTTAGGTCGAAGGTTTTTATTCCGAATTTTTCGAAGTTTGGTAGGACCTCACTCAATGCACGATTGTTGGAAGGGTCTGTGGTCCCGCCGATACCAACGGTCGGTGGGCATAAACCGGTGGCACACGGATTTGTCGATGGATCAACCTGCGGAGGCTCCTGAGGCGCACCAGTCGGCGGGCACATTTGCCTCGTATTCAAGCGCAATACTTGAGTATAAGCACAAGGGTTCTGAACCCCCCCGGTGATCGTGCCTTCTGAAGTGAGGCCATATCCTCCTAGGAGACTGCCATTCTTAGTTATCTCATATATGAATGGCGGAGCTGTGTGCCCGGAATCTTGTGCATTTGCAATATTCGAGCAGTTCAGGAGACCAAGTGCAATACATGTCTTCAGACCTCGCATATCACACTCACATACCCAGCAAGTCTCTTATATTCTGCCACAGTCTTCGCAAGAGCAGGCGCGTATTTAGTTGGATCGAATTTGCATGCTCTACTCTGCCAACCCCCATCAACTTCCGCTGAAACGGAAACCGTAATTGGGTCTTTTTGCTCTGCAAGATAACTTAAAAAAGAACCCCAGGTTGGGCCACTTTGAGATAGGTGCATAATTTCTTGAGTGAAACTTTGTCCTTCTATCAGGTCCGTAGCTTTTGCTTCGCTTAGTTGGCCACTGGACAGCCAAGTTCCTCCCACGCCGGGCAAGAGCTTAACGAAATAAAAGGAATCGAAGGTCACGTCTTTGCCATACATTTGGATTTTGACGGTACTCCTCTTCCAAGTGCCATTGCGTGATTTATCAGCGACGTTTTTAAAACCCAGGGGCACAGTTACTGCCACGGGTGACGTCCCAAATTTTGGATTGTCAGGGGCTTCTAGTGATCTGAAGTCCATTCCAGTAATGTTATTCATCTCAATTTTCGGATTTAGCTTCAAAGCTGGTACTGCCGGAGACTGAGTAAATACAAATATGAACACAGCAATGGCGCCACCTGCGCGTATCGCCATACCGGGTACGTTAAATGCGAGATTAATGAAACCCGCTGACGTCGCCACGAGGACTGCCATCGAAAATGAAAGCAAAATTTTAAGGAAGTATACGCTGGTATCATCGTATTCACGTTGCGAAAGAATGAGAAATGAGACAAGAGCAACAATCCAAACCGCGACACCGAGTGACACAGCGCGTTCAAGCCAATGAGCCTTTTCTATACGGGTGTCGTTGGGAGAGGGATCCGGAGGATTATTGTGCGGGTCTGCCATGATCAGGCCTCATCCCAAGACATGTTTTCTTTGCGCCCGATTTCAACTACTTCAGGAGCCGCTGGTGGAACTGTTGCTGGCCAGCGTGCCGATAAAAATCGGTCTCTAGCCACCCACGTATAGGATACCTTATCACTTTGGTTGCCGCCGAGGATTCTGTAGGCAGAATCGTCCTCTCCTGCATAAAAGCCGACATGGCCAAGATCGCTTTGTTTAGATTTTCGCCAAAATACCATTACCGCCCCAGGGGTTGGAAGGGTCGGAATACCGAATCGGCTCCATGATCTAGCTCTCAATAAACCTGACGGTAAGGGTTCATCGGGCAGCGTTGATCCAATGCAGTGGCCTACGAACAGGCCACACCACGGAATGTCATCGCTTTTATACATGGTGTTTACATCGGTAGCCCAATCTAGAATTTCAGGGTTGGAACCACTACCTGGCTGCTCTCTGGTACCCAAAAGCCTTTGCGCTTCCTTGAGCCAAACGAGCTCAGTCCGGTCCAATCCTTTGCTAGGCTTGGCGTCTGGAAGTAGTGCTTTTATCGTAAGTGGCCCCAGTATCCCGTCTGCCTTTAAGCCAACGGTTGCTTGAAAAATTTTAATTGCTGAGATTGTCTGTCTTCCCCATATCCCATCAAGTGGTCCGGGCTTTAGGCCACGTGCTGCTAGGGCTTTTTGGATTTCAATGATTTTAGACATGAAGCTTCCCCCTCGGAGTAAATGAAGGTGTTTACTAGTAAAACTGGATGCTTTGCTTCGCGTGATAAGGCGGTAATTTACGAAGATTTTGAAAGTTACAACTCAGTTAGTTAGAGTTATTATTTTAAGTTGAGTCAATGGATTTTTTTGGTGTAAGCGCAGTTTGTTTGGAGATAATAAATTTTGTCATTCAGTCAAAATTAAAAATAAAATACTGTGAATTTGTATTAAGTATTTGATTTTTTTATGTTGTTTTGGTTATTAGATAACCAAATTGTGCTCTTGTTACATGAAAGTTACATGAATACAGGTGAGATACGCGAATTTTATTCAAGTAATTGAAAAACATGGTGCTGGAGATCGGATTCGAACCAACGACCTACGCATTACGAAGAGTACTCGACCAATGGAATGGCAAAACCCAATCGGAGTGCACCCTTTCGCTAGTCATCCTCGAAGCCCTGCAGAAAAATCCTCATTTGCTCGGTATCCAGTGATAGGTGATTTTGCCGAGTGAGCCGCTCATCTGGCAATCCTGCGATAGCTCGGAACCGAGCGTAAAAGTCCCGCCGTCTATCGCGATCAAGCGCCCCCACAGCGTGCTTGGCTTGTTTTGAGAAGCGCTGTAGAGCCCGAACATCGCCTTCACCATTGATTATCGCGATGAGGGATCGATTACTAAATCCACTCGTATCCCCGGCGCGCCCGTTGGACTTCCCCTTATGATACTTTTGGAGCTTGAGGGCCACCACCAAGCTTAAACCGGTTGTGCTTAACAGCGACTTCAATGAGTTGCTGCTAGCGAACAACCGGTAGCCAGTTTCGCTCCATGCATACTCACCTTTTCCGCCTTCGGCACCCCATGCTTCGGCTCGAAACGCCATCGCAGTGCCCTTGAGCCACAAACGCACAACAGGATCTGCTGCTGTTGCCTGCATCGTATTCTGCGTGAACTGTGAAGGGAATGGTCTGTTGAGGGCGGTGGAGGCCGCATATGGGTCGAAGCGATCCAGCCGGCGCTCTGTATTCCTAATCTCAGCGATCCATGCCTTAACCGTGTGCCCGTCGTCGCCGAACTGCCTTGCAATTTCTTCCTCATCATCGGGCAACCAGCGGAAAAAGGGCTCTTCCGCATACCAGGCCATGGCTGTCGATAAAGCATCACTGGCATTCGCTAACAGACTGCTGACTGTAACCGTGGTGTCGTGACCAATCGACCAATGCCCAGAGACTGGGATGTAATCGGTGATGATGCTGTTGCCGTCAAAGCCAAGCAATGGCTCAAGTAGTCTAATGTCTTCTCGAGCACTACTGAACTTAGCACTCTCCGGCATGGGTAACTCCGGGTCCTGAGGTAGATCAAGGGGGAAAAGATCAGTGAGATCGGCAAGCCAAATATTATCGGCACGCGACAACCGATAATCCTTGAGAAACCCCACCCAAGCATCTCCGTCCCAGTCCTCGCCGACCACTGGGCGTTCCGCTAACAACTCACCAGCGACGAGCATGAGCGCATGCCAGGCGAGATATCCTCCATATCGATCGCTTCCGGGAAGGTAGCCTGATGACCAGCTTTCATCATACCCCTTAATTCGAGAACATTCATGCATGGAGCGTACGGTCGAGTTCCATCGCCTTACCCAAACAGTGATCCGGTCCTCAATTTCCCAGCCGGCGCAACCGAAGACCCGACATAGTCCCTCCACTTGGTATTTGCTGAAATCATGATCAAGGTGGAAGGCATCATCTGGCTGCGGCGCGCTATCAGGCCGCTCAGCATAGCGGAACTGCGCGTGATTTGCCTGAGGAGTATGAGGATAAGGCGACACATTCGCGACTTCAAGTTTCGCCAAGAGTGTGTCGCACTCGTCAGGAGCACAAGCAGCAGCGATCTCATGCAGAATGTCAATCGCAAAGGCACGCATTACTACGTGCGGAAACGCGTTTGACGTGGCGATCTGTTCGAAAAACGCTCTCCGAGAAATAAGCAACTCAGTAGAGTCCTTCGCGACTCTCGCGAGCGCGATCATTAGCCAGAGTTGCGCGTGCATCGTGTAGAACGGTAGCTTTGCGTCACTGAACGGGATGTGGGCATCCTCGTAAAATTGGTCAACCAGCAGGTTGATTACGTCCGAACGCCCGGCCTCAACCAGGCGCCGCACAGCATGGGCAGCGCGCCAACGTATTGCTGCGTCAGGATGCCCAAGCCTTGCCCAGACGAGTCCAGCCACAACTGTTGCGTCATCTTCCGGGACGTTGAACCGCATATGCCACGGACCGTCGCCAACTTCCGCAGGTAGCTTCTCACCGGTTGTTGCGAGGAATCGTTCAATTCCTTCCGAAATAGCGCTGTCACTCGCGTTGGCGGCCAATTTGGCGGCCAACGCCAGCCATGCGTCACCGCCAAGGTGATCCGCACTACCACGTAAGCCTCCAACTACATGTTCAACGAGCGCATCCCGGTCAACCCCAAAATATTTCTCAAGATCCCGCCACGCACCCCATGCGTCGGTATTTGAGCTTGCGAGCTCGTTGGCATGTTTCGTTGCCAAACGTAATCCGAGTAAAGGTAACGCGTCACGCATAGCTGCTGAGGACTTGCTCCAATCCTCAAGATACTCATCCAGCGCATGGAGCTTATCAGCAAGCGTCGCAGCTGTCGCTTCGACGACCGCGCGGACAAAACCGAGACGATCTGCGGGAGTCATTACCCGTTTGGCGAGATCCAAGAGCGTCCGAACCGGCCATGGTCGTCCTGTATGGTCAATCTCATTGCTCAATATGTGACGGTCAATCTCGTCCGGACTAGTGACGTCAACCGGGAAAATAACTGATGGCTTAGAATCCATTGCGGCCACAAGCGATGGCCGATATTCGGTTTCTGGCTTAAGCCGGCTAACTAGCTCAGTGATCCGTATGCGAGCGGGAGAGTTAGCGGGTAGATAGATATTAGCAAGGCGATGCAAGTTCTCGATCGTCGTGCGAGTAGGAGACAACTGATCGGTGCGATCAATCTCGATGAGCAGGAGACTGAAGAACCATTCCCGTCGTTCATCAGGCAGCAGCTCCGCTACTTGCTGTGCGAAGTCCGAGATGTGCCAAGTCCAAGTTTCGATTGGAGCAGCCAGACCGAATAATGCAACTGCTGTTTCAGCCGATATTTTGGACTTACGCAAAAGGATTGTAAGGGCGGGCCCTAGCGAGAGGCCAAGCCGAGCCGCATTGCGATCATCCAGACGCGCAAGAATGGCCAGTATGCCCCGTCCGGCTGTCGGCACCATGGTTTGGGCATACTCGATCCAGGGGAACTTGGAATCCTCGTTCTGGTTGAGTTCAAGAATCCGCGCGAGCGTGTGAGATGCTTCCGGTTTCAACTCCGAGCCGGAATAGTGTGCGGTAAGCTCGAGAAGATGGTTAGTTCGATCGAAATCGTCGGAGCCAATCGCCTCTGCAAGGTCTAGCGCGCGTCGGAAATATGCCGCAGACTCTTCGGTGTCCACTCGCCATACTGCGCGTGCGAGCCTACCGTAGGCCGCCACCCTAGTTCCCACGTCCGTATCGAGCTGGATTCTGCTCTCTACATGTGTTGCTAGCAGTAATGCGGCATTGTGGCAGCTCTGAACGCGGGAAAGTCGAGTGACAATATCGGTAAGCTCTTGGGTAGAGAAGCCTGGGGCACTTGTCAGCCATTCAACCATACGACTGGATAGGCCTGATTCTAGCACCCCCAAGGTGTCTGCAAGAGAGAAAATGACGCGGAAACCGATACGAGCAAGGTGAGCCTTGCCATCCCGGTATGGATAACTACCTGCTTTGTCGACATCGCTGGTAAGCTCTTCAAAAGCCTCATTCACCAACGTTTCGCGCATTGATCCCCGTGGGGGAAGAATGATGTTGGCGGCATACTGAGCGTACTTGAGCAAGGGAGTGATGCGGTTGCTAAGTGCGCGTGAATATTCCGATCGCGTTTGGTCATCCAAGTACCCGCGTTTTTTTCGCCGACGCCACCCCCCATCGTGTTTTGGTGAGGCCAGTTTGTTATCGAGCGCTCGAACGAACGCCGCCGCGCTTCGCGAGCGGGCACTAATAGGTACCAATTCCACAAGCTCAGTCGGTGCAATATCCATCAAGGCAACCGGCTTCCCCCGTAAGCTCGCGCGCACGCCAGCTGCAATGATGGTCACATCAACTGAACGCGCAGTAGGATAAAAGCTAGTATAGTCGTGGACGCTTTGGATCTTGATCGCGGTGCTTTCTAGGATGGCGCTTGCCTCATGCTTCATGCTAAGCGCTGTCGCCCGTGCTGATGCAAGTACACCGGCTATCGCTGGGCCAGCACTTTCAGCTACAGGCAAGGCTTTTGCCAGAGCGGTAATCAAACGCCTAGCTTGTGAAGGTTCATCGTCGGAAAACTGTAAAGCAGCCGCAAAGAGTGACCACGAGCGAAGCCGACATCTGGAAAGACGCGTTGCAACGCGCGTTGCTGGAGGATGAGCAGAACATCTATGGCGCTCTAAAAGGTCAAACATGTCGTAGAATTTGTCGTATGCTTGGCCCTCACCCTGTCTGGACAAAAATTCTGCGACCCGTACGTCGTTTCCAGCAAGCATCTCAACGTAAGCGAATCCTACATCATCCCACCGGCGTGAAATGTTCGCTTCATCTAGCTGCGCGGGCCGTTTGGATCGGGCTGCCCAGTTATACCAATCTATCGACCGCCGGGCATGCCGGCGAGCCTCGTCTCGGTCGTCAGCAAATGCATTTAATAAAGCCAATCTGGCGTGCTTGCCTCCTGGCCAGCCTGCATTGGTTGCAGCAAGCCGACGCGATGCCTCAGAATCACCGACGACGGCAACGAGATCAGGATGTTCGTATAGGAACCTCTCGGACCGTTCATGACCTGCGGCGACCACCGAAGCTTCTAAGAGAAGGCGGAGAAGATCATCGTTGCGCTTTAGTTCACTCGTGAGCGCGATAGCAGCCGTGATTCGAGCTAATCGAATATCGCGTATGCTGACTTGAGAGGCACCGGCAGGAACACGCCGATCGTAGGCCAGCTCAATAAGTTGGTCAGCATAGCGCAGCGATGTCAGTAACGCCGGCAAGGCCCTGGCTGCATAACTTGAGCTAAGTTGCCGTTCTTGTAACGCTGTAATGACCCGGTCACGGCCGGCCTGGCTTGTGCCATAGGTGGCTCGGATCAACGTCTCGGTTGGCTCGTCTCGAAACATTAGGCCGTGGGGGGTACGTTCCAGCAATGGCGCGAGGTCTGCGGCAAAGCTTTCCACCTCCTCCGCGATGAGGCCATGTGCGGCAGCGAGTTCATCAACCGGTACCGGCGGGGCGAGTAAAGCGATACCGGTAAGCAAAAGATCGATGTCGCTGTCTCTGGCGCCTCGTGCGCATGCAGAAGCGCGAGCTTCTTGAAGTCTCCTCAGTAGAAGCGCGTCAAGCAGGTCGTCGGACTCGGGAAGGGCGTCCGGAAAAAAGACCGGATCAAAAGGCCGTCCGGCCGCAATGAGACTATCAAGGCAGCGGGGGTTGCGACCAGATCGCATGAGCAAGGCCGCGGCTTCATCTGCCGAAACGTCCGGGACACGACGCGCGATCAGTGTTCGCGCTTCTGTATCTGTGAAGAGCGGCACTGGAAATGCTCGGTAGGCGCTCTCGCCGGTTGCCAATGCCAAGCGTTCGGTGCGGCATGAGGCGACAATACGTACACCCTCTATCGGGTCGACACTGAGGCTGCGCAAGAGGAGGTGAGCGAAAGAAGACGTTCCTGTTTCCTTGGCAGCGAGACCGGCATGGTCAATCGCATCCAGAACGAGCGAGACACATGCTTCACTTTGGACGTTCCTTGCAGAACCTACCGCCTGGGCGAGACGCCTGCGAAATGCTCGGAGCAAACCGGTGATGTCCGCGACGGGAAGAAGAATATCGCAAAGTCCCTGACCTGAAAGTAGGTTGGCAAGATGGACCAGTGTCCTCTCCGGAAGGTGTCGCCCGTCAGAAGGATCCCGCCAACGTCCTGCACCGAACCCGTCAAAGAGCACGACAGGCCCATCAGCTCGCAATTGTTCAGCAATCCCTTGCATCAAAACGGTTTTACCCATCCCGCCTGCTGCATGTACGACGAGAGGGGCGCCAGGTTCACGGGCCAAGTTTATTATATCACCGATAACGTCGCGCTGGACCAGTACTTCCAAATCAGGAAATGCATCTGGCGTCGGATACAGCCTATCCTCGTGCTCCACCTCCAACTCAGCCAGTACCGCTACCCGATCAACACGCTTATCCGTTTCGCTACCAGGGCCTGCCTTGATCCTGATAAGATTTTGAAGTTTGAGCAGACGTTTTTCGGCGTCTGGGTCACTGGGCTCGCCCCATGCCGCGAGTGTAGCGGAAATCGCGCGCTCTGCATCGACCAGGCTACCTTTGCTGCCCACCAATGCCAGTCGATGCAACAGCTCGCCAGCAGGGTAAGGATAGTCCTTTAGCGCTTGGGTGATCTGACCAGCTTGGCGTGCTAAGTCCCCGTCTTGTGCGATTTGATCGATCACCGCGGCGATCGCCAGACTTAGATTTCTGTGGATGGGCCGGTTTGTCGCAAATTCGTACCTCACTACTCTTGCGACATGAGCGTACCCATGCGTTGCTCGGAGTTCCGCGTCTGTCGTGGCAAACTTGGCAAGGGTAGAAGCAAGATCTGCGGCACGCACTGCTGTACCGGCACTCGCGATTGAGTACTTAAATTGGACAATGGCTACCCGATGCGATCGAGCGACATCCGTGCTTCCGTAATAGCGGACAAGGTCAGCAATCTCGACCGCGCCGGATCCCAGCCCTTGTTCGTCATCTTCACCGAAACCTTCAAGCGTGATCGCCGTCAGGTCCGTGGTCGGCGGAAGGAGTTCGAGAGCTGTACGTGCCGCCCATGCCTCGTGAAAAGCATGGCCGGCTTTGGACGCCCGCACCTTGTCGATGACTATTGGAGCTGCGTTCAGACCTTGGGCATCACTCATGTTTGCTTCTTATAGGTTGTTGGACGAGGCTATTTTCCCCTAATTTATGCTGCTGAACCAGCATAATCTTGGCCTCAGATAGGTAAGAAATTGGTTTGGCTTCTGCGTTTGCCTTCTACCTGCCAGTCCCACAGTGTGATGGGGCACGAAAGGGACCACAGTGTTCGCGGGGAACCTGCTGCACGGACCGCAGTGGAGGAAGCTGGGCGGAACACCTGTATGACCAGGCGGGCTCCCTTCGAGTGGTGGGCGCTATGTTCGCTCGTCGGGACGCTAGATATGCAGCGGCCCGGAGGCCGTTAAGCGGGCAGGGCGGCCCGCGCTGCGCAGCAAGCGACCCAAAATGAAGAGCATCGCAGAAATCAGCATCGTGCCGCTGCATGCGGGGCACCCGCCAGGGCGTTCCATATGAGCGGCTATGGCAGGAGTTTGCTACCTCGCACCGCCTTATGATCAAAATGAAACTCCAGAACTGTAAAACGGTTTCTGCAGGTGACCGTCTATTTAATATCCAGCCGCATCAATATTTCATCGTAAAATACGTCTCCAACCTTGAGCGCCTCCACTTCCAGCGCCCAGCGTTTGAACCCCGCAGCTTCGTATAGCTTGATAGCAGCCGTGTTATTGGCCTCCACGCAAAGCCGAACGGACTTTACTAACGGGCCAGCCTCAGCTAGTGCGGCATCGAGTAGCCGACGGCCTAAACCCATTCCCCGCGCAAAGGGGCTCACATACATTCCCCATATAGAGGCGATGTGGAGGGTTTTCTGCCCTTTGGAATGCCGAATGCCTATAGTCCCGACCATCGTCCCATCTTCGCATATGCCTGCAATGACATGTCCGCTCTCAAGGCGTTCAGCTACAACAGATTCAGGCTGACCATTCTCGTCCTCCCAGGACGCTCCAAAAGCCTCAGCGTGTTCAAGAAGTGCCTGAAGGCGAATCTTCTTGAACACCGCCGCGTCATTTGCATTCAGGCGGCAAAGTACAATTTGTTCCACAATGAGCTCCAGTTCAAAATGTATCAAAGAATCTGACGCGCTTTTGTCTAAGTCAACATTTCATGCAATTCCCTTGACGCTTGCCCGGCCCGGCGCGATGCCTGTCTTTATAGACTGTCGAAGATCGCCGAGGCTACGGCAACCTCTGTCCCCGCCAGCCCAACTGAACAAAAGAGTGTAATATCCTCTGCGGATGTTCTACCTGGCGAAAGTCCCGCAACGATGGCTGAAAGCTCCAGAACACGTTGCTCATTTCGCGATCCATGCAGGAAGAATGGCGAAGCATATGCCTGCGTCTGAGCAATGGAATCAGTTGCTATGGTGTTGGCTAAGTCTGCAACATCATGCCCCAGCTCGTGGGCTTCAAGAGTTTTGGGGCCCACCGTGTTGATATGCGCACCAGGCTTCAGGACGGTAGCCGAAATAACAGGTCGGGAACTGGATGTCGCACAAATAACGATGTCGGCGTCACTCACGGCGTCTTGGACGCTCGCGACCGCTTGAACTTCAATCCCAAGATCCGCTTGCATGTCCTGCGCGAACGCAGATCGGTTCGTTTCATCACGGCTGTAAACCTTTGCCAAGGTGATATCGCGAACCGAGGCGGCTGCCGCGAGTTGAGTTCTCGCCTGTAGCCCGCTTCCTATGACACCAACGGTCCGTGCTTCAGGCGCACTGAGATGTTTGATGGCGACACCGCCGATTGCTCCTGTTCGAATTGCCCCCAAGCGCTCACCGAGGATCAGCCCTTTAAGTTTCGCGTCATTGGCAGACCATACCGCAACGATCTGCGTGTGCTCGCTTCCTGCGAATGTGTCATAGACCCGGAAACCTGCAAGTGGCGTCTCACCGAGGGTGCCGCCAACCGTGAACACCAAATCGCCGTGTGGGCCGAAGGATACGTGGTGTCGGGGCGGAGATACTGTCTCGCCCGCAGTATGTAAAATGAAAGCTCGTTCTAGCGCATTGATCGCTATGCTCATGAAAGAGCGATCTTTCAGATGGTCATCGTTTAATATTATCGTCACGGCAAAACCTCCAGTTGGAACTGCAGCTTACCACCTGAAGTATTGTTGAGGTCAACAGCTTTACTCTGTTACACCAAAGTTACATGAACCCGGCATTGCCGGGTCAAAATCACGTAACTATTTGGAAAAATTGGCGCGCCCGAAGAGATTCGAACTCCTGACCCTCAGATTCGTAGCGGCTCCAGGCTAATTTCTGGAATCATGAAGTACGTACAAATGACTGTAATATAATCATTTTATGAAATTGATATTTGGTCATTATGGCACTTTTCATGTAACATTTGGTATAAATCCGTTACATGGAAGTTACATGAAATGCCGAATATCTACCTAACAGATGAACTTGTTTCCGGGGCATCATGTCCTGCCAAAAAGGATCAGGAAATCTATTGGGATTATCCTATCGGGGAGGGAGGCGCGGTCCGAAATGGATCGGTGGCGGGACTGGGTTTGCGCGTCACAGCATTGGGCAACAAAACTTTTGTTCACGCCTATGTCTTCAACCAGAAGCGACATCGAAAAGCGTTGGGATCAACCATTCTCCTGAATGTCGCGTCTGCCAGACTGGCAGTGATCGACCGTGAGCAGCGACTGAGAGCAGGGGAGAACCCCGACCTTGATGAAAATGACCCCCGCCGTATTCATCTAATGACCGTCCGTGAAGCAATCGACCGCTATTGGGAGAGCCATGTCTCCGGCTTGTCCGAGGGCTACAAGCATTCGTTCGTTATGTTGATGGCGAAGTGGCTCCGACGTACTCCTGCCATGGTGACCAAGCGTGGCAAAAACGCTCGTAACTACACCGATCTCGGCACGGTGTTCATGGACAGACCGCTGTCTTCTATTAAGCCGCTGGATATTGAGCGTTATCAGAAGCAGTTTGCCTCACCCTACGTTTATAATACTGCGCTACGGCACGTCCTTGCTCTTTTCAATTGGGCCATCCGTATGCAGCTCGTGGACATGCGCAATCCTGCGCACCCTTTGAAGAAACGCAAGGTCATCCGCCAGCGGCGGGACTACTCCATGGAACAGATCCGCCAGATCACCTCCCACATTTTTTACCCTGTCTTTGATGCCATTCCCGAAATCGACGACTTGAGCGGCATCGCGAAACGCAATGAGGCGCTCGTTAAAGCCCATATCGTGACGGCAAACGACCAGATGGCCGAGCTCTGTAATTACATGGGCATCTTATTCCTGACGATGGCACGGCCTAGCGATCTCGCGAGTGCCGAATTTGGGCATTTTGAACTCGATAAGCTTATCTGGAACAAGCACAACACCAAGGGTATCAAGCTGTCGCGCTCACTTTATGAGTACGCTTACCGGACCGTGCCGATCCATAGCAAGGTGGCTTCCATGGTCCGCGCACAGCGCGACAGATGGCCTGAAAGCAAACTCGTATTCCCGTCCCATACCGATCCGTCGCAGCCCCGCGACAATTTCCGCAAAGGGTTAGCGCGGTTCAAAACCTTGCCCGGTGTTCCCGACTATTTCCAGCTTTATGACCTCAAACGGATTGCGATCTCGCTCATGCTGACCGGGCAGGGGGTGTCGCGAGAGGCCGTCTCGCACTACGTGGACCACAAGGGGAATCTTGAAACGACGATGATCTACGATCTTGGTCTCGTCGATCCATTGCGTCCGGTCACCCAGCGTTTAGGTGAACTGGCGGGCCTTTAAGTCATTTCCACGAGTGTCGCCCTCGACTACCGCCGGGATCGCTTGCACCATGCTCCCGTAATGAAAGGGTTACCCATGGAAGCGATGCAAGCGTTGGTGCTGACGGATCACCAACTGGATGAGCTGCTGCGAGAGGCCGCGCGCCAAGGCGCAGCCCTAGCCGTTGCGGAATTGAGGAAGGAGATTCATCAGTCGCCAGACGATGTCACCTTGCAGAGACTGCGGACCTACCTCACAAATCCCGCGTCGATTCCGAACCCAAACGACTGCTGGGCGCACAGCGGCATTATCCGGCAGATCGAGCTTACTCCACGTGGCAAGCCCAAGTCCTCGGCGTGGTTCATGAAGTTCCAGCGCGAAACCGGGCTCGTGGATTGCTACACGCGCCCAAGCCCCGCCTATGGTCGCCGACGCGAATGGTCGTTTTCGGATATCCGGCTGGCGTGGGAGACGTATTACCGCAGCCGCTGAACTAATGTGGGAGCCGCTCTACGCTATCTCGCCTTCAATCCTTGGAGGCTTCCCACGTGCCACCGTTGAACGTAAACCGGGCCATCGCCCCAAAAATCCCGCTGTTTTCGGTGATGAAGTGGCAGATATAGCCGCCACGTTCATCGTCAGCGGTGACGCAGGTCAGGCGCTCCACCCGTTCAACGCCCAGACGGGCTTTAATATCGTCTTCGGTCGGCGGGCCGGAGGGCGCTGACCCGCCGAAGAGCGACCAGCCGCTTGTGACGATGACGACGGGCGCAAGAAATGCGATCAGGAGTGGGCGTTGTATCATCCAGCGACCTTCCCCAACACCCGGGACCGGATCGTTGCGAGTTCGTCATCCGACAGGTTGCCGGACTTGTGCAGCTCGATGGCGGCTTGCAGTTCGGAGAGGTTGCCCGCCTGCGGCGTCCCGCCCTTGTAGGAGCGATAGGCCATGTACCAGCATACCGGCAGACTGAGCGGCCATAGCGGGATGAGTAATCCCGCTACGAACCACAGGAAGGTCGAGAACTTGAACGTGTCGGCCATCAGATTTTGCGGGCCTTCACCAGCGCCGTCAGTGCCGCACCGGCCACGACCATGCCGATAAACCCGAACAGGGCAAGATGACCACCCATGTGGTTGCGGAAGGGCAAGACGTACTTCGTAAACACCTGCAACTCCTCCGCCGTAGCGTTGGGGCGCGGGGCGGCGAACAGGACGCTGAACGGCAGGCTGGTCTTGCCCATCACCATGTCTTCCAGTGTGGAACCGGAGGCGAGACTTTCCATGACCACTGGGCTGGTCATCGGAAATTTCTCGGGATCGAGCGACGCGAGAGTGGGGCGTAACAGCGCGCCGAGAAGCAGGAAAAGCACAACAATGCCCCAGAAGAAGCCCATGCGGGCATCTACCGAGGTGGGTCTGAGAGTAGCGGTCATGAGGCTGGCCTTTCAGGAGAGAGACAACAGGGAGACCCGGCGACACCAAGGATGGGTGGCATCACACCGGCTTCCCATGGCTAGCAAAACTCACGACTTTTGACGGGGACCCGCCCCGTCATGCTCAAGCAAGGGCTTGAGGCAACCAAAATAAAAAATCCAAGTATTTTCAGTATTGCTAAAGTTTATCCGCCGTCACAATTTGTGAACTGGGCCTACTTGCAAAAGTCGTGACTTTTGACGGGTAGTAAATATCAAGCATCCCTTAAGCAACCTTTCGAATGTTCGTGGTCTTCAAGGGATTTAACCTGGAGACCTTCCCATGACGCACATTCACCCGCCTGCACGGTTCATCGGCTATGCCCGTGTTAGTACCGAAGGCCAAGACCTCGCCTACCAGATCGACAGATTGACGAAGGCGGGATGCACCCAGATTTTCCATGAGAAGCGTAGCGGCAAGAACACCGATGACCGCCCCGAACTGCACCGGCTGCTGGCGGCGCTTCGAAAAGGAGATACGTTGTTCGCCACTGTGAGCGACCGTGTGGCCCGAGACCCGCTCGACATGCTGCTGATCCTGCATGCGGTGCGGAAGGCCGGGGCAACCCTCCATCTTTTGGATGAAGCGTTCGTAGATACGTCTTCGGAGATGGATGACCTTATCACGTACCTGAACGGCTGGGCGGCGCGTCAGCATCGCCTTAGAATTCTGCACAACACGGCTGTCGGGAGGGAGAGGGCCAAGCAACGGGGGGTGAAGTTTGGCAGACCGTGTAAACTCGGACCGAAGGAACGGGACAAGATCGCTTTGTGGAGGGCGAAAGGTGTGACTTCCAAGCACATCGCGAAGGCGTTGGGGGTTAGCCAGAGCACAGTGAATCGAGTTTAATGGCGGATGCTAGCAAAAATTGACTTTCGGGACCATTAAACACCGATATTCCGGAGCACCCGATAAATACTATAGGGAGTTGTCCCGTAAGGAGAAAATGCGATGCGATCAAAATTGCAGCTGACGATCGAACACTTCGGCCTAAGTTTTCGAATCAGCAATGCTGCTATACTCTTAAGGTCGGATACACGGTACCATTACATTCTAATCCTTTGAGCATTCCGCGGGCAGAGCTCTTGTTCTGCCCGTGATCATTTCATCAGGTATCCTATTCTACACGCGCTTTGGTAAACGTTTAGATCTTCGTCTATCAAGCGCATAGTCACGAGGCTAGCGCTTGGCAAATCCATGTCCATAAGTCACGGCCTAGAGCCTCAAGCTGACCTTCGGGTTTGGCAATATGCGGGTTAGGGATCGTCCACCGCTCATCCCAGTTCATCTCCCATATGTCAGGGAACGCAGCGCGATTATCGCCATTTGGTCCGAAGAGGATTACTGAGGCTGCTATCATATCAAATCCTGCCCGGTGGCCTGCGACGATCATTTCCTCAATGTCAGGGTGGTCATAAGCTGCAACATGACTGGGCATGATAATTAGCTCTCTTTTATGCCATTCTGAGTCGTTGGCGCGGAGCGTATTTTCGACCGTGCCGTATTTTGCCTTTTCTTTTTCCTGATAGGATCGACCAAATATGTATGCATCGATGGGCCTTCCCCACGGACTGGTAAGGCTACGCTTTCCCTTTTTTTGAAGCGCTACATTCTCGCCCAGCCCTTGCGACACAAGACCTCTGATCATGGTCGACTTGCCGTGGCGGTCATTGGCCAGTGGTACAACAAAGAGTCTCCGTGCAATGCGCATGTATTCCTCAGTTCTATTCGTAGCTACATGTTGTTGCGGCGACCGTCCGGGGACTCGCCCGAACGGTAATAACGCGGAGTTGAATCAAGTTTATCCCTGTTGCGTGCAACATCAATTGTTGGACGAGGGTAGTACTTTGTAGAAATAGTTTTTGCCCGAAACAGTTACAGATGAAGAATCGGTTTGGGAGATTTTAAATCCGGGTTTAACTTTTTTGATATCGACTGCGATATCGGCATCATACGTGGTGTCGATTTTAGTTGTTATGTTGACTGTATCAGCCCTATATGCGCCGACTGGGATGTACACGCCATGACCGCGGTGGCGCCACTGAGCGATCGCCGCCTTACATCTTTTACCTAGTTTTTGAAGTACTACGTTTTCATCATCGCCATTCAACGCATAATACTTTACGCCTTTGAACTCTGCGGTTGTCGTTGTTTGCGGCTTGTATGTCGCACCCGCTTTTAAAAAAGCTAAATTTACACCCGTTACCCCTAGTGAACGAGAGTTGGTCGCGGAGCGAATGTCGTCCGGTTTTCCCGTTGGCTCAGCTGCCGAGTATTTCTTGCGAATGGCGGCGAGTGCCTTCGTGTCTGAATAATCGTCTGGACAAAGCTCACTGAGTTCTGGCTGATGTTGTTGATTGAGTGGTATAGAGCTTCGATATACTTCCCCAATCTTTATGGAACTGGTGGGTGAAATGTCTACCCCGGAGTACGGGCCTGGAGGTAGGCTGGCACCGCCTGTCTCAGTCACGCAAGAAGTCAAAGTCATCGCCGAAATGATCATGCAAGTATTGAAGATGAATGCAGTTTTCATAATCGCCCCCTGATCTAATGACGAGAATAATGCAACCGGAAGATACCGAGCGATAGCCCTTCAACTCTCGCCGAGGGGTTATCCACTGAAATATCGTCAACGAATCTTTGCGTGGGTAAGTATTAATCAAGTACGAGTTGCGTTGCTGGTTCATGCCTACCTCTAACGGGTCGGAATGCTGGAACTACGGCAGGCGCGTCTTATGCAAGACGTCACTCTTATGGGCACTCCCGCGATGACGGCGATGCCAGTCGCCATGGATGACCGTGTTTTCAGGAACAATCGGTCCGTCGAAGACGAGATGGCCATCACGGATGGAATAGGCGGGGCGCATTACTTGCGCCCCTTGCCGGTACGGTCGCCTGCAGCCTTGACGCTGCGGACCACGATGCGGCCGTTCAACGGCACGGCGTTCAGCGTCATGTTGAAGCCTTGGCCATCGGTATGCTGCCATGCGGCCCCGATGCGGTTCCAGAAGGCATCCTTGCCTTCGCCTTCCACGACGAAGACGTGGTGGGTGGGGCGGGTAGTGGTGGTTGATGTGCTCATGTCGGGTTCTCCCGTTGGTTTCCTCCGGTCACGCCCTTCGCGACCGGTCGGGGTGCCCAAGTCACTGGAGAGGGACGGGGCGCAAGGAGGGTCCGGCTGAGGCTCCCTTGGGATACGGCTGGATGCCTTGCGGCGCGACCCGCAGGGACTAACCACGACCACTGCCGGTCGCGGGCGTGACCGTGCCAACGGGATGCCCAGGCACATCAACGACAACACGCGCCAGCCGATAGCAATGTGCCGAAGGCTCCGCTCCGGACACCCGTCGCCCGCGCTCCCGCGTGAGCGGAGCAGGGGTGGGATGTGCCGTGGAAGGGGTGGCAGATGGCCCCGACAAGCCCTGTCGTATCCGGCGTTCCGCCAGCCTGTGCTCGGGAGACCGCTTGCGGCGGCACACGGCTTGCGGGTTGGCGGAGACAGGGCAGGGTGCCATCGTGCTGCCGATCCTTCCACGGCACGATCCCGTCCCGCGGAGCGATAAGCGGGACAGGTTGGATGTCGCACATCCGACCGTGCGGGCGAGGGAGGTCCGTCACTCCCTTATTTATCAGGGAGTGACGGACCTCCGCCAAACCCAGCATGACCGCTATCTGGACACAAAGGATTCCGCATGACCGCGGAATGACGGGCGGATACCGCTCCGTTTCGCTGATCATTTTCAGCGCAGGTCGCTGGCAATCACGTGCCGCAGCCCGCAAGGATGAGCGCAGATCAGGACTACCACTGATCCATCTCACCTCACCGTTTCCCCAGCAAAAGGAGGGCTCTCATGCCTGCTTCATATATCCGCGCGCCGCCGCAGCGGCATCCGTCCCCGATGCCTGTTCCTCACCCGGACAGGTGCCGGTGCCCAACAGGGCACACCATACAGGCCAGCTACCCGGCTGGCTCGGGAGGCTTTTACCACGAAAGGACCACTGACTGACGCATTCCGGCGCTCGCCGCGAATGACCTTCGCGGGGTGACCTGATCCAAGGACAGGCCATCAGCCATCAACACTCACCGACCCTAAAAAGGAAGGAAGCTAGATGGATAACCTGACCATGGACCTCGTCCGCCTGACCCAACGTAACCGCGACGGTTCGTTTGGCACCCAGACCAACCGCCGACGCGGCCTGACCGCAATGGCAAACGACCTCAGCGACCTCGGCTATAAACTGCCGTCTGCCGCATCCCTCAAACCCAAACATATTGAAGCCCTGGTCGAGCGCTGGCTCGATGCGGACACCACCGACGCCAGTATCCGCAACCGGCTGACCTGGCTCCGCTGGTGGGCTGAAAAGATCAACAAGCCGAATGTGGTCAACCGCGACAACGCCAGCTATGGCGTAGCCGAGCGCGGCGAGATCACACGCAACCGCGCACAGACGCTCGATCCCGCCAAGTTCAAGGCCATTGAATGCCCTTACATCCAGGCATCGCTCCTGCTGCAGGCCGCTTTCGGCCTGCGTCGTGAAGAGGCGATGAAATTCCAGCCGCTGGCCGCGATCCGAGGCGACCATATCTCCCTGAAGTCCAGCTGGACCAAGGGAGGCAGGGCGCGCACAATCCCGATTACCACGCTGGAACAGCGGCGGGTGCTGGAGCACGTCATCAAACTTGTCCCCGGACAGGGGAGCCTCATCCCAGCTCACCTCAGTTACGTCGAACATCTCAAACGGTTCGAGTACCAGACCCTCAAGGTCAACCTGCGCAACACCCACGGATTCCGGCATGCCTATGCCCAGAACCGCTACAAGGCCCTGACCGGCCAGCCGTGCCCGCTGGCAGGCGGCAAGGACTGGGTGACCATGACTCCAAAAGATCGTGAAGCGGACCGCGCCGCACGGCGACAGATCTCTGCTGAACTCGGCCATGGACGCCTCAAGATCACCGACATCTATCTGGGGAGCGCTTTCCAATGAAACGCGCTGATGGCAACCGGTTGATGGCTGAAAACTACCGCAATCGCTACGCCAAGAAGCTGTTCAACCCCGCCACCATCGCCACGGCTATCGATGCCGTGGCGATGGAAGGCCATCGGCAGTATCGCGTGGTGCAGGAGCTACCATTCGACCTTTCTGAAACAGAAGCGGCGCATTCACTGGAGGAATGGCTTAAAGAACAGAAATTCATCTACACTTGGCGGCCTTGTCATCTTGAGCAAGACGCATCTCGACCGTCGATCACTGCAGAATTTCCTGAGATGTGTATAGTATGGTGAATTCCAAGACACATAGTCCAGCTATAATCATGAATGTGGTGCAAAAACGCCGTATTTTGTTGGCAATCTCATAAAATGGAAGTAGTTATACGTATGGTAAAACTAATTAAAAGAAGGTATAACATGGGCGGTTGATATTATTATCCGGTTGGATGGCATCTTTCATGAGCGAAGATCTAGACGAACATATAGCTAAAGAAGAAATTCTTCGTCTTAATAGTTTTATCGCAGAGCCCATACTTTTGATAGGTGGGCTTGCAGTCCAGCAGTACGTCTTGGAGAGAGCCTCCAAGGATATAGACATTGTTTGTAGTATTGCTGTACAAAAGGCGCTCTTGCGTAGCGCTTATGGGCATCCACGTTACGAAAAAGAACAGAAGCAAACTGATTTACGTCCCGTCTATGAGATACGTAATCTTGAGACTGGCGGCAGGGTATACTTAGGATCGAAAATTTTAGAGAGGCAAAGCTATCCGTTCATAAACTACGACATCTTATCTGAAGATTCTGTACCTTTCCGATACAACGACAGCGAGGCAATGAATATTCGCGTACCGCCGCCGCATGCGTTAGCCTTCTCAAAGCTGGTTTCCTATATCGCACGACGTGAAAGCGCGAAGGGTCTCCAAGACTTGGAGGATTTTTGCAAGCTCACTAACAATAAGCACTTTTCATTGAACAGCTTAATTGCGCTTATTCAGCGTCTTAACGCACGAGAGTTTCTCGAAGATTTTTTCCGATCTGCGAAGCTTAAAGAAGCGGAGATTCTATTATTGGCTAACTCCAGCCCAATCCGATTCCAGTCAATATTTCCTATGGAAATGGTTCTGTTTATCGCTGAAAGGGGTAGGAGGATAATACCAACGTTCAGCCCAATGGACCCCAACTTTCGACTACGGCGTTTTGATGTTGAAATGAAATATATTGACTCGATTTCTTTCGAGTACACCAAGCTCAAAAGCATAGTTTCTAACAAAAATAAGGTTGGCACTTTTTACGACCGCTATCACTGGACCGGCGATCAAGCGGTTACTGTGACGTCAAAAAACCCGAGGCATGTGTTTACTGAACGTTCAAGAAAGAACGTTTGGCGGCGGTATGAAATCGATTTCCAGAGGATATTGAATGAAGGTGACGAGGAAGAAGTCGCACTTACATGGCACCTCACCGATAAAGCTGGGCAGTTTGTGCCCTTTATTTCAGCGACAATCGACTGCCACACGGAGTTTTTGGCGTTACGGCTAGACACTCGATTGATTCCGGAGAGGGTAGGCAATGTTCAGGTTGAAGTACTTCCAATGCAAGGATCCGGGGAGCCGCTAGAATTAATAAACATTGAGAGCAAAGGAAGTGTTTTTGAATACACCTGCGCAAATCCTCGCCTGTTGCATACTTATGAAATGAGATGGAATATAATGAAATAGAGAATAGGGAAGAAATATGAGTGTCAGAAAGATTGAAGTGGCAGATGAAGCCGCAATTTTGGGAAGTAATGACAGCATTCTGAGAACTCGATGCTTACACGTCGGAGCAATAGACGAATATGTTAAAACGGTTATACAGGACCTCAAAGATACCCTGAGGTCGGATACATTGTCCGTTGGGCTGGCTGCGCCTCAAATAGGTTACAACCTATCAATAGCCGTTATAAATCTTGATAAAATGAATAATTCTGAAGATATTGTTCTCATAAATCCTGTAGTAAAATCTGAAAGCGGACAGTTGGACGTTAAATATGAGTCTTGCATGTCCATTCCACATAAAAAGGGGAAAGTTAAACGCAGAAAAAAAATAGCCTTGATCTATATGGATGTTGATGGAAAAGAACGAGAATTAATTTCATCAGGTTTTGAAGCGAGGGTCATTCTGCATGAAATCGACCATCTAAACGGCGTGTTGTTCGTCGATAGAATGGAAGAAGGCGCGACTCTGGAAGATACTGATCTATTTCGTACGCACGGCATTTAAACAGTAACGTCCATGTGGTAGCAGGCGGCGCGTGCTCCCGTAGACGCAAGAAATTTGAGATTGAATTTCCTTCCTTAGTTGCTACCCTCCATTTAATAGGCTGGGGGCAGTCACATGAGCAAATTCGATCCATTAGGCGATCTGGAGCGCAACTTCAGCCTCGCCAAGAAATGGGGCACATGGGGTTTCAAAGCCGGACGCAATCTGAAAGCTCGTCTCGCACGACACGAGGTCGAGGAGCGTTACGGCCCCGAAGTGGCCGACGCCGTAGAAGCCGACATTCGTGCTGGACGTGATCCTAAACCCAGACTGGAGCGGGCCGAACGCGACCGTATGGCCCGCGAGGAACGCGAGCGCCAACTGGCAGACCCTCCACCTATCTATGGTTCGGCCCGCTGGCCTACCTCACAGGACCTCAAACTCTATCTCCGCGATCGCGCTGCCTTTGACGATCCCCGCTCGATCCTTCTCGGCACGTTCACTGACGAAAATCAGTCGACACCCGCCGGGTTCGCGCACTGGGATGGCGATGGCCATCTGCTGACAATCGCGCCAACCCGCTCCGGCAAAGCGCTCACCACAATCATCCCCAACCTGCTGCGCTATCAGGGCAGCTGCGTGGTTCTCGACCCCAAAGGCGAACTGTTCGAGGAGACCTCGAAATGGCGCAGCACACTCGGTCCGGTCTACCGGATCGCGCCGTTGGATAACGGTTCGGGCAAGCCCGTACATCGCTTCGATCCTCTCAGCCGTGTCAAAAAACAGTCCGACGCCAGGGCGATCGCGCAGATGATGTTTCCGCATGATCCCCGTTCGCCGTCCTTCTTCATGGATGACGCCGTCGGTATCATGACCGGTTTCATGGTTTATACACTTATCGAGGCGCCGCCGCACCGCCGCACACTGGCCACGGCGAGCCAGATGGCGATGCTGAAAGAGCAGGAACTGTTGTCGGTCGCGCAAGCAATGGTGAACGTTCCCGCAACGCATAAGGCAGGCACAATCATCTTAGCGAAAGACGCGCAACGCGGGCTGAAGGTTTTGCAGGAAAGCCTCTCCAGCAAGTTGTACGAATGGGGTGACCCCGACATCCAGCGGAGCCTGAGCGGGAACGATGTCAACTTCGAGAGTCTCAAGGATCATACCGCAACGGTCTATATCGAAATCCCCTTCCATATGATGCAGACGTTTTCAGGCTATCTGCGGGTGGTTCTCAAAGCTGCACTCGACGCCATGCTGGCCAACCCGCGCGTGCCCGACATACCGGTGCTGTTTGTGCTGGATGAGTTCCTCAACATCGGCCCATTCCCGGAATATCGCGACGCCATCCGTACCCACGCCGGGGCAGGGGTCCGCCTGTGGTTCTTCCTGCAAGATATCTACTCAATTGAGCAATATTACCCCGGCAATAGCTGGCGTCCGTTTCTTAACTGCGCTGTCAAGCAGTTCTTCGGCATCAATGACCCGGAGACCGCCAAGATGGTGGGAGACTATCTCGGTCATAAAACCCATGCGATCCGCACGACCAGTTCCAGCACCAATGTGTCGTCGCATCTGGGCGGCTGGATGGGTGAGGGGTCCACCAACAGCGGATTTTCAATGACCGAGGGCATCCAGTTTCTGGGGCGTCCGTTGATGACGTCCGACGAGATCAAGGAATTGCTCAGCGGTTGGCAGGGCGACGGCTGGCGCTACGGCATCACCGACATTCCAGGCGTGCGTCCGTTCAAGACGCAGCTCGTGGTTCACGAGAAAAGCGAGAATTGCCGACAGCGCGTCGGCATGATGACAAAGGGGGAATGGCATGGCAGAGCAGACACCTCTCAAGCATAGCACGTTTTCAACATGGCTCGGCCTCGTACTGGGAACCTGGGCGGGACTGGCCTGGGGCAGCCTGATCTCGGCGTCCATCGGGATCGGGGTTGGCGTGGCCGCAGGCAGCGTGTTGGGCGGATTTCTCGCCGTGCCTCTCTGGGGCACCGTCTGGGGCTTAATCTGCTTGCGCCGCCACCGCGAATTGGCGGTCAAGGATCACGGCATTACCCTGTTGCCAGAAGATGATCCGCTGGCGCAGCGGGTTTACGCGCTCGCGGCTCGTCTGGGCCTGCAAACCCGCCCGTGGGTCGGTACCATGCCGCACAACAACGCCTATGCCATCGGTTCCGGTGCCAACAGCGCCATGGTGGTCGTGGGCCAGCCACTGCTGGACACTTTGAGCGAAGCGGAGGTGGACGCCATTATCGGCCACGAACTAGGCCACATCGTCAACAATGACATGCGTCGCATGGGGCTGGCACGCTCGTTCCAAAACTCATTGGTGTGGTACTTGGGTTTCTCGGACACATTGCAGCGCTGGGGCCGCTGGTTCCTTACATGGGTATCGGAACTGTACGTGCTCAGCATCTCGCGCAAGCGGGAATACTGGGCCGATGCCTTCGGTGCGGCGCTGACCAGCAAGGCGCACATGATCGCAGCGCTTGAAAAGCTGCACAATGTACCCGACCTCAGCGAGTTCGAGCGCAAGGAAGCGCGATTGATGTTCCGGGGCGTGGCGGAAGGCTCGTGGCTCTCAACCCATCCAACTCTTGAAGAACGGCGCGCAGCGCTGGAGGCCGAGACCTATCTGGAGCGCATTCTGGAGTTGAAAGGACGTGATGCCTGGGGTGCGACACCACAGATTTTGCCGACGGTGGACAATATTGCTTACGCTAAAAGCTAGCCATCTGAGGGCCAACTCAACATGATCCCAGAAACATAACGTCAAAGCTGATCGAATTAAGGGGCGAGCTCATTCGAGAAGTATAACCTCGTCATCAGTAAACCAGCCTCGATCGACGACGTGAGTTTTGACGGCAGACGGATTTGAGGAATAAGCAATAAGGCACAAAGCACGTTCTGCTCGGCTACATGTCACATAAAATAGACGACGTGTAGCCGCTAAAATTTTGTCCTCAGCAGACGCAGCAGAGAACAGTTTCTCGTATTTGAATGCAAATCCACCTGCCTCCGCATCGTCCATAATCACCATGACTCTTGGAAATTCGAGGCCTTTCACACCTTGATGAGTGTCAAATTGAGCCAAGCCTGCCACGTATTTCTGGTAAAGTTGGATTTGATGGAAAGGCGCGTTTAAAAAGTTACCGATAGCAATATCTCGTTCGGCCCGTTGATCATCCGTTTCCTCATCGAAAACTTGCTGTCCGTCGAGTGTTACCTCTGCAGTTTCATTGCTTATATCGAACTCCGCTCCGGCGAGCGCTGGGCGCAATACATCTGGGATAGCAAAAAGCCCGCTGTTCTTTACATTTTGCAATATGGCGAAGAAAGTAGGAGATGCATTCTCAGAAAAAAGTGCGAGGAGTGATTTGACAGCTTCATCGACTTTTTTCAGATGGGCTTTCTGATTTTCGGCAGCTTTCAGCCTCTCAGGTAGCATCAAAAGCGAATGCTTGGTGATCACGCGCATCAATGCAAATTTGTCATGCTGCGCTTCAATAAGTGGAGCAATACGGGTCGCAAAAAAAGTTAGGCACGGTAGAGTGCCGTCACGAAGGCCCGTGCGGAAGGGTTCGAATCCATAGAGGGGTTCGTAAAGCTCAATAAAACCAAGCCGCCGCGCCGCCATCTTATGCTCAAGTATCAGACTTTTGATTGCCTCAGGCTCGGTCCAAGCTTCATCGGCAGCTATGTTAGCCATTTTGGCAGCGATCTCTTTCTCTCGGGCCGCTTTATCTTCAGTATTTGTGGGTAGAACGTACATCCTAACAACGCCATCTAGGGCGTTTTCGGCAGGCTTCTGCGATTGCCCGTCCGTAGCTTCACGAATCTTCGATAAAAGGCCGATAATCCGCTTGGGACACCGGAAGTTTAGTACTTTTACGGGTGTCGCCCAATCAGCAGGAAGGTTCTCTCCTAGGTCGTCAACGCCGTCGGCGTAAATGCGTTGCATCATGTCACCAAACAAGCCTAGCGCCACAGCTCCCTTGTTCTCGGCTTGGAACGCAAACAGAGCTCCAATAATATGTCGGTTGGTATCTTGGCTCTCATCAATCAAGATAAAAGGAAACCCATCCCTTACAACGCGCTGCAAGGTCTTCTTCCCACGAAGTAAAGCCCCCGCCATCTTGAGAACATCGGAATGATTTAGCGAGCCCTTTCCTCGATTTTCTCCGTCGGGGTTGTAAACGAATGACGAAACTGAATCTAAGGTTTCTAGCCGCTTGCTCTTTGATGCGATGTCGGCGAGGCGTTCGGCAGACGCTTTAGTGCCTTTTCGCCCTTTGGCTTCCTTTTCTCTGAGCTCTTCGATATCGTCGCTCAATGCTATGCGCAGCCATTCTCGAATATCGTGGTTAAACCCCTTGAGAATGGACCATGCGAAAGCATGTATCGTAGACACCTCAAACAGTGGGTCATACTCGGTTCGGCCAATGATCTCATCACGGGCTTTTTTGGTGTAGGTAATGATGGCTACGCGTTTGTTTCGAAGCGTCAATTCCTTACCATGCCTGAGACGGATGTGCTTAAGTGCATTGACGAGAGACCTGGTTTTGCCGGAGCCCGCGCCAGCGAATAGGAAAAAGCTGCGTGGTTCAGTCAATGAAAGGCAGGCCTTGATCTCATCTTCGACATGCTCGTCTATGTCGTCGTGTTTGGTAGCAACGTCAGTCATGCAACCTGCTTGCTTTTTGGGGCCAGACTTTCCTCTGTCACTCGCAATTTATCTGTCAACCAAGTGAGACCGCTTGCGATGTAATCAGGCACAAGCAACTCATTTTTTTCGTCATCATATAATATATTCAGCGCGAACTCAGCCTTCTCAGACTTAGCGATATCGGTCCGAATTCTCGACACCAAGTCATCGAAAGTGGGTGCCTCAGTCAAAGATTTTTTGTAACGCGCGCCCAATCCGGTGCCGTTGTAAGATCTGAAGAAGGGAATGTTTTTAAAGAAAAGTGCGTCTTCAAAAGTGTAGGAGAGAGCCTCTACCTCTGTTCCATTGAATGAGGCCGTTACTGGTGTCTGATACGCCGACCTAACCGAGAACCCACTTGCATATGTCTTTACCTTCTCGTCTTCGGAAAGGCCTACCAGATCATCGACACCGGTTATTGCGGGGATCCAGTTTCGCAGCGTCTCATTTCGGGCTTCCTGGCTGTCTCCAAGCCGAGGCGCAACGGCCTTTCCGGTGGAGGGGTCTTTGGCGTCGAGATCAGTGATGATGAGGGTGATTAGACCCAAATGTTCGATAAGGGATCTTAGACGATGGGCATGGCTACCGCCAATCTCGAGCCACGAGATATAGCAGTGCCGAAGGTACTCGAACTCTCTCCTCGTTTCCACGAAATGCGGGACCAAGATGCGTTCCGCCGATCCCTCAATTAACACCGCCCCGTCGGCAAAAAACAGATCGCAATGTGTGGCTTTGAGGTAGCGTTTCACAAATCGCCCGGTCTTGTCGTCCGGACCAAACATATTCTTGAGATTGATCACACAAGCTGTCGGTACTTCTTGTGAGCGAGATGCAGGCAATCTTCTGAAATAGCGAAGTGATTCAAAATCGCTGGAGTGAGCGATATGGCTTGAATGGGTGCTGACCACTAATTGCGTTCTCAGGTGCTTGGAGTCCATGAGTTGATCATGGTTCCTCAAGACCTTGAAGGCATGTTTCATGAAAACCTGCTGAACCTGAGCGTGCAAATGGGCTTCTGGCTCCTCGATAAGCACAAGATGGAGAGGCGGAGGAAACCGGTGGGCACTTGTCGGATCAAGTCCAGCTTTTCCGACCTTCATCCAGCCGTCACGAAAGCTCATCAACGCGAACACCATAGAGACGAGGTTTTGGTAACCCAACCCATTCGAATCTTCCGGCAGTGTTCCTGGTGCACCTACTGTTGTGGATGGGATGTGATACTGAACAGCTGAAGCGTGATTAAGCCCGTCTTGAAGGCGGATGTTTGTAGCTATCCTCAACTTCGGGTCCGTCACTCCCGGATAACCAAGGAACTCTAGCTCTTTCAAAGCGTTGGCAAAACATACTGTTAGTCTGTCATCAAACGCCCTTCGGGCACCACTCAGAGCTTGGAGAGCTTTCAAATCATCAAGTTCGGGCGTGTCGGTGGGATCAAGATGTTTATCGTAATAGCTGCGAAGTTGTGTTGATAGCTTCTTTCCTCCGCGTGTTTCCGATGTTTCAGCGCCGTCTCCGTTTGCCACACGATTTGCAACTTGCTGGCCAAGGCCACGCTGAGCGTTAATTTCGTTTACCCGAATGAGACCTTCGAGCGGGTTTTTTTCAAGATGCTCGGCCCCCGCGCTTAAAGCCTGCGGATGTGCAACTCCTTCTATTGGATCGACTAGTTTATTAGGGTCCAGAAGATATGGTTTTATTCGAAAGAATCTTCCGATTCTTCGTTCGAGGAAATCCATTAGAGTTTCCGGCCATAAAGCCACCTCAACCTGCTCCCCGCCAAAAGAAGCTTGAGCGATGGTTTCGCTATTCCTTTTTCGTAGAACACAGTACTCGTTGCGGATAATTTGGAGATCATCCGGTTCAAATCTCAGACGCACCCCTAGCAACCCACTTTCCCAATCCAACGTGGGGATAAGCGGTCGGACATAATGCATTTCACCGTCTGCGACATCGAGCCAAACATCAATATGAGGGAGAAAATCAAAGAAATTTGGAATCGGTTCGTCGTCGTTTAACTCTTGTATTTCACTAGCTGCTTCCGCCTCCGCCACAATCAGAGCGGGAGCGGGATGGTCGTCACCTTTTTCCCAGGCATCACCAAAGGCGTTTATTCTTGACCAGTTTGATAGTGTAAAGTCGGTAACGGAAAATTCTCGAGGCTCTACAAGAAAACGTCGTAATGCAGTCATCGCCGAGGTCTTGCCGCTGTTGTTTGCTCCGACAAACACAGTTTTTTCCTGCGATAAGTCTATTCTAGCTGCATGCAGTTTGCGGAAATTTCCGACTTCAATCTGACTAATGATCATGATTCCTCCCGCCGAAGGAAAACATAAATCCGTTTTGCTTCATGATCAACTACAAGTGGATTTAGATTATACTAAAGCATATCTCGACCACGGAAGTGCAGACCCCTGATCGGTTTTTGTTTCGGACAGATAGATAAGCTCGGGACCATAGTTACCGCTTTAACCAATCCAGATAATCCTCGGGCTCCGGCCCTTCACGCTGCACCTCATCCAGCATGCGTTGTTCGGCTTCGTGGTGGGGATGCCGCTCAATATGATCCGCGCCGCTATCGGGGAGTGGGGCGTGCAGCCAGTCCAGCCGGTCTTCGTCCGGTGACACGCGGTCGTTCCAACCCTCCGCGACAATCTGTTCACGGGGACGCTCGTCCTGCTCACGCAGACGGTTCTCCAGATCTTCAATCCGTGCAGTTACTTTGCCGAGATCGAACATAAGCCCCAACTGGGCATTGTGCCGTTCGCTGAGCATCGACAGGGCTCGCCCGACATCCTGTGTCTGCGATGCGGCGGAATGCATGGCCCGTTCAATCTGATAGTCCATGTCCCGAATGGTCTCTTCGAGCGTTATGGCATGTTCGCGAAGCTGGTCCAGTTCGGCCTTCATGTCCATGGATGCCTCCGCAGGCGGACGTTAGTGGGCGTAGTGATAAGCAGGCTGGTGGTCGGGTTGTTCTTGCAGTTCAATCACGAGATAGGCACGCAGCCGCTCGCCGGAGTTGACAAGCTCCTGCGCCCGCATATGGAAATAAAACGCGCCTTCCCGTAAATCCTCGAGGATATTGGGCAGGGTTTCCGCCTGATGCTTGCGCCGTGTCCAATAGGCAAGGCGCTTGCGCCGCCGGATAAGGTCGTTTTCAAGCCACGCCAATTCTGCGCGGGCTTTCTCCCGTTGCTCATCGGACATCACGCGGACGCCCAATACTGATCCTGTGTAAACCGTTGTCATGTCAGCATGATGGGACGGGTTCTGCCCTTATGCAAGTGCTACCAGGGCGAACGTACCTGTTCGTGTGAAGGGTCCTCTTCGGAAGGCGAGGTCAGGGGCCGCACCTCGATGTCAAACCAGTCGAGGTGGTCCTCCAGAACCGCAAGGGTCTGCCGGTTACGGTCATTTTCCATCTCTTGGCGCTCGCGTTCGTTGACGCGTTCTTCCAGTTGTTCAATACGCGCGGTCAACTCGCCCAACTTGAACCCATACTCCTGTTTGCGGGCGGCAATCTCCTCAAGGTACTCAATGATATTGTCCTTGAGGCGAGTGCCGTCCTTGTGACGCGCGATGGCGGATGCACTGTCCTTGTCCAAGCTGCCAAGAACTTCCTCCAGATGATCCGTTTCCTCGTGGAGGAAGCGGAGTGCGTCATAGTCGGAGCAGGACGCCTTTGACTGGTCGCGCATGTCAGGGGCAACCACCAAATACTCGTCTCTGTCATTCCGGGTCGGGTTGGGCTGGGGGCCATATCGCGTTGCATAAGCACGCTCGGCAGCTTCGAGGTTCTTGCGGTCCTGCGCATGTGCGTCCCACAGGTCGGGGAGGTCGCGCCGGGCTTCGTTGGCCTCGGCACGTTGGGCGCGGCCTTCGCGGGTCAGCGGGTTCCCGCGTTTGACGCCGAACACGCTCGGTCCGGTGTCTTCGTAGAACCGGTTTCGGAGTTCGTCAGCACCCCTGTTCTTATAGAATCTGTCGATACGCGGCCCGGCGAGGTCAGGACGCATGTAGCCCTTATGCAGGGCGTTGTTGCGCGCCGCCCTGCTTTTTTCTTCGCGCGCACGTGCGGCAGCCAAATCCGCTTCATGCAGGCGGCGTTCTTGCGCATCTACACCCATGGTTATGCTCCTTGTCGAAAGAGATTATCATTCCCGAGTATGCACGTATGGCTATTGTCTCTTGCTAGAACGTGGCAAGAAATGACGTCCTGAAGCCTTTCTTCAGGTGTGGCCCACTCTACCGGTGCTTACGGTCCGGCTCCTGCCAGGAGCCATCTCCGGCAGGTGCGGAAGGCCTTTGGTCGCTCGCGTCCAGCCAGTCGAGATGGTTTTCCCAGCGCTCCAAGACGGTCTCATCCTGGGAACTAATGGGAGAATTAAGCCAGTCCAGCGTATCGTCAGGTGCAAGCCGGTAGGCGGCGGCATCGTCGTCCGTCAGAGTGCGGCTGTTCTGCCGCTCAATGACCTGCTGTGCAGCAGTAGGATCGCCGTTCGGCTCTTGAAAGACGGGAGGTTCCTCCCGTTCAAGGTCGCTTAGCATCCGCCCTTCGGCCGCTGCAAGCTCACGGGGGTGAATGGGTGAGCCATCAGGATCGGGCACCGGTAGGTCACGGTCATCATGTTCGGATGTCATGCGTTCCCTCTCTCGCTGGCGCTGCCTCTTGGCGCGCCGTTCCTGTTTGTCCGGGCCGCGATGCTGGCCCGGCGTGTGGTCAAGCTTGCGCTTGGCGTAGCTGCGGCTGTCGATCACGGCAGACACGCCCGCCGCTTTCAAGGCGGCGTTCGCGACCCGCTCCCAGGTCGCACGGGCGTCGGTGATGAACTGGCGTCCGTCGGCGCTGCGGATCTTCGGGCCAAACCCCTCGGACGTCACCACACGGGTAGTCAATAGGATATGGACATGGGGGTTATGCTGGGTGCCGTCGTCGTGGATGGCAAAGTCGGCAACAAACCCCTGCGCCGTGTATGCATCGGCCATAGCATGGGCCACAGTGAGCCACGTGGAGTGTGGCAGTTCACGGGGCAAGGCGAATTCGATTTCCTTGGCCAGTCTGGCATCGTGCCGCCGTTCGGCCAATTCGACCGCATTCCACAATGTGGTGCGGTCGGCCATCCACTCTGGCGCGCCAACCGGCAAACGGATGCCGTTTGCGATCACGTCCCGTCGCCCACCGAAATCCGACAGCTTCTCCTCGGCGTCGTTCGGCAGAACTTCACCCGCCCGATACGCAGCGGCGGCGACAACGGAGCGCCCGTCGCCCCGGCTGATGTTTTTGACATTCAGGTGATAGATAGCCATTCACCTTGCTCCGGCACGGACGGGGTTCAGGGGTGTCCCCTGACGCACTTGCCGGTTTTCTCCAGACGCCGTGCGGCTGGTTAGAAAAGCGAGCAAAGCATCACCACCTCTTCAATGCGTACACATTGGTGATGCGTAGGTGCGCTGTTACGCATTGATGCACGGCAGCCCGGAATGTTCAAGATGGCTGTTTCTCAGACGATGACACCAACTCTGTGGCAGGGGCTAATCCCGTTCCTTACTGGTGGCACTATATTCGGGTGGGAAGAAAATGCTGGTCGAGCCGCTTACTGGTCATTCTCCCCGTATTGCGGTCTCTCCCCCAGATAAAGAGCTTCATAGTCTTCGCGGCTGTGAAAGATATTTGTGATCTCCACCACCTCGGTCACGAGGTAGGCGATGATGGCAGACCGTTCGAATGGCACTGTCCGTAAGCCAGGATACAGGTCGTCACGGGCACGCCCCCCGTTCGGGGCATCCCCGATCTTGCGGCAGCGAGTCATCATTCGTTCGGTAAACTTATTGGCGACCTCACGGCTCTGGCTCAGAATGGCAATGTCGGTATTAATCTGTTTGAGGTCGTTAATGGCTTCGGGTCTGAATGTAACGGTAAGGCGGCGCATTGTCAGACTGCGTTGACCTGCTCATTCATGAAGCGGCGCAGTTCAGCTTCTGCCTCGTCGGCACTCAAGCTTGGGCGTGGGTCTTCGAATGAGCGGCGAATGCGTGCGCGAATGGCGTTGAGCCGTTCGGCATGTTCCTGCCGCTCCCGCTGCCATACCCGCATGGCGTCACGCACCACTTCGCTGGTGGAGGCATATTCGCCGGCATCCACGGTTTCGCGGATCATGCGCAGCATCTCCGGCGTCATCGTGATACTAATTTTCTCGGCGGATTGCATGGCTCGACCCTTTCATTGTTCCTTCTTATAGATGGTAGCATAAAATCCTACCTGACACCAAAAGGATTTTGATTTGGCTAATCCTGTGCGGCAGGTTGAAGCGTCTTCTTTACCCGTCTCACGTTGATAGCCTTGGCATCCAGCGTGTTTTTAAGATGCACCGCATAATGCTTCTCGATCATTTCAACGCTCGTCCGGCAGTTCTTGGCAATCTGGTAAATATCCGCGCCTTCCAGCAGCCGCAGGCAGATATAGGTGTGGCGCAGGCTGTAGGCGGAACGCCGGTTGCCCTCACGATCAAGTTTCAGGTCGCAGTCGCTGAGGACACGGTTGAACTGCTTCTTGTGATCCTGGGGGAAGACGAGATCGGTTGGCTTGGGGCTATTGCGCTTCACCAGCCGCTCAAACGGGTACACGGCACCCGTGGTGCTCTTGCAGTAGCCAAAGCCGCGCTTGCCCCGCACCTCGATCAGCAGAATGCGCTCGTCGCTCTCGTCGTCCTTTTCTATGGTCACATCACGGTATTGCAGGCGATTGGCCTCGTCGGGCCGGAGGCCGGTGTTGGCCATGAAGAGGATATAGTCATGCATCTGCTCCAGTGGATACTCCCACGGCAAGCCCTTTGCGGCTTTGGCACGCTCTCGGGTGTACGTGTAGAGCTTCTTGTATTCCTCGGGAGAGAACCAGCCCCGGTGCGTGACCTTGCTGGACGCCTTGTACGGTGCCGAGAAATCAGGAAGGTGGCTGATCCAGCCGTGACGCAGGGCGGTTTTCATGACCTGCCGCAGGGTTACGGTCTCGTGGTGCAGGGTGCTGCGTGAAGGCACCTTGCCGGTCTCAGGATGGGGTTGGAGGCGCGTGACGCGGAACTCCTGCACCTTGCCCGCCGTGACCGCGCTGAGGCCCATCTTGCCGAAATAGGGCAGGAGGTGGTTATCCAGCCGCGATTCGTGGTCTTTGACGTATTTGGGATTTCGCTCACCGTTGGTGAGGGCGACGTATTCCTTCAGGAACTGTTTGGCGGCGTCCGCAAACGTTCGTTCCATTTTTAATTGGCCGATGCGGCTTTTGCCGCGCAGCTCCAGATACCAGTCCTCGGCAAATTCTTTCGCCAGCGCCAGACTGTCGGTCTTGGAGCTGACGCGCCATTCCTTGCCGTCGAGATAAGTGGAGCATTGCCAAAGGGAACTATTGGCGCGGCGGTAGACGCGAACCTTGTCACCCAGAACGGAATGTGAGGTCATTTCATCCTCTCAGACTGTGCGAGACATGTGTGAGAGTGATTCTAGCCGCTTTGCGGCTAAATTCAATGCTAAGTGCTTGGAAAGATTGGTGGGTGATGTAGGGCTCGAACCTACGACCCGCTGATTAAGAGTCAGCTGCTCTACCAACTGAGCTAATCACCCGACCGGCACCGTGTGGCGGTGTGAGGGGGCGTATAAAGGGGTTCATTTCCCTTGTCTAGCGCCAATGATGAAATATTCCGATTTTTCTTTTGAGTGGCATATCATTTTCAGAAAAAAGCCCGGAAATCCGGGCTTCTTTCATCAGAGATTTTTTTGGCGACCTAGCGTCTTATTGCTCGCGCCACGGCGATCAGGATGCAGGCGCCGATGAAGCCAGCGATCAAGTATCCAATCCAGCCGCCCAAAACGATTCCGAACACCGACAGGATGGCGTTGGCGATCACTGCGCCGACGATCCCGAGAATGATGTTCATCAAAACACCCATATTGCTCTTCATGAACTGCTCTGCGAGCCAACCGGCGATGCCACCGATAATGATTGCTGCGAGCCAACCGATACCTGCTGATTCCATGATTACCCTCCATCTATGGACACTATTTGCTTGTGCGCACTTTAATGGTTGAGACGAAAAGAAGTTCCACGGCTTGAGTATGATGCTGCTGTTGAATTGCCTTATACGGCGATTATGAAGGCCAGAAGATTCGGCAGAAGCAAAAGGGTAGGTTTGATGACGTTTTCTATGAGTGAGAACAAATGGCTGCGTTCTCTGCTTCTGCTTCCGCTGATCTGCATGCTGCTGTCCTCCTTCGCTTTTGCGCAGCAAGACCCTGCCCAGGCACCGGCTGCTGCAACCATGCCGGTCGTGGAGCGGTCGACGAAGGAACTCGATAAGTACAAGGCCACACTTTCCGATATCACCCGTCAATTGGAGGATGGAGGCAGAGACGATACCCGGCTCGTCGATCTCAAGGGTAAGGCGGATGATCTGTCGACCTCCGTCAACAGCGTCGTCTCCACTCTGCGTGCGCGGCTGGATGAGATCAACGGTCGCATCACCTCCCTCGGCGAGCCGCCCAAGGAGGGCGCGCCGCCGGAAGCCAGCGTTGTGACCGACGAGCGCAACAGGCTGAACTCGGAGAAGTCGCAGATTAACGCTGTGCTGGGCGATGCCGAGGCTGTTGCCGGGCGCGCCACATCCCTGTCGAACAACATCACCTCCATTCGCCGCGCGCTGTTTGCCGCCACGCTGTTCAAGCGCACGGAGATTTCTCTGCCCGTGCTGGCCGAAGCGGGCCGGGAGTTCATCGACGAGGTCTCGACGCTCAGCAGCTCGCTGACTGGCTGGTCGGTCTTCGTCTGGAATTACAAACGGCTTTCCATGTTCGGTGCCGTCTCGCTTTCGGTTCTGGCAGCTCTTCTGTTCCTGGTCGGCGGGTACCGCCTTCTCGGACACCGCATGGAGCGGCGGGCCTTTTCAGGTGAGCCATCCTATCTGCGTCGCTTGTCCGTCGCCTTCTGGTCAACGACCGTGCAATCCATGTCGGTCTTCCTGTTCATGGTCACCTCGGGCTTCTTTCTGGATAATTTCGGCGTCTTGCGGCCGGATATTGCGCCGATCGTCTATGTCGCGATGTCGGTCATCGCGTTTGTGTATTTCGTCTCGCGCCTGACCTATGCGATCTTTGCGCCGACGCAGCCGGAATGGCGCCTCCTGCATGTCTCCAATAGCGGCGCGCATACCATCTCGTCCGCCATGTTGATCATGGCGATCGTCAATGGTCTGGATTACCTGTTCAGCACCATCAGCGAGACGCTGAATTCCCCTCTGATCTTGACCGTGGCAAAGAGCTTCGTGGCCTCGATCATCATCGGGGTCATCTTACTTGCCCTTTCGTTCCTCAAGCCGGTCATAGGCGAGGGCGAGGACGCCGAGAGCGGCCACAAGCGCATGCCGCGCTGGCTTGCCATTCTGCTGCGTGTGGGTGGCCTGTTGCTCATCGGTGCTTGCCTGACAGGCTATGTGGGGCTTGCGCGCTTCCTCGCGACACAGGTCATTGCAACAGGCGCTGTGGTGGCCACCGTCTATATCGGTATTCTGTCCGGCAAAGCGATCTCGCGTCAGGGCGCTTTCGGCGAAACGCTGGCCGGTCGTTATCTCGGACGGCGCTTTGGGCTTGGACCGGTGGCGCTCGACCAGGCCGGCCTCGCCGCTGGTCTCGGCATCTACGCCATCGCGCTTGCCTTCGGCATACCGCTGGTTCTCTTCTCCTGGGGCTTTCAGCCCGGCGACATCGAGAATTGGGCATATAGCCTGCTGACGGGTTTCAAGGTCGGCAATACGTCGATTTCGCTCATCAGCATCTTTAGCGGCATTCTGGTCTTCATCGTCGGTTACGCGGTGACGCGCTGGTTTCAGAAATGGCTCGATCGCAACGTCATGGCGCGCGGTCAGGTGGATGCCGGCGTTCGAAACTCGGTCGGCACTGGTATCGGCTATCTCGGCATCGTCGTTGCGGCGATCTTCGGCATCTCCTCGGCCGGTCTTGATCTTTCCAGCCTGGCACTCGTGGCTTCAGCCCTCTCGGTTGGTATCGGTTTTGGCCTGCAGAACATCGTCTCGAACTTTGTGTCCGGTCTGATCCTGCTGGTCGAGCGCCCGTTCAAGGTGGGTGACTGGGTGGTGACTGGCGCAGTCGAGGGCACCGTCAAGCGGCTGTCGGTGCGCGCGACCGAGATCGAGACCTTCCGGGGGCAATCAATCATCGTGCCGAATTCGGAATTCATCAACTCGTCCGTCGGTAACTGGACGCACCGAAACCGCATCCAGCGTGCCGAAATTCCGGTGTCGGTTGCCTATGAAACCGATCCGCAGAAGGTCATGGATATCCTGCTGGAACTGGTGAAGAAGCAGACGCCGGTGTTGAGAAACCCCGAGCCGCACGTGGAATTCCTGCGCTTCGGTGATTTCTCGCTCGACTTCGAACTCCGCTTCCACCTTGCCGATCTCTCCCATGGGCTGACCGTCAAGAACAATCTGCGGATGGAGATTCTGAAGCGTTTCCGTGAAGAAGGCATCAGCATCCCGATGCCGCAGCGCAATCTGAACATTCACATGGAAGGCGAGACAAACCCGCAAATCCTCGCGGCACTTCTTTCGGAGGAGGGCGACAAGGCCGTCGTCTCCCATACCGGCGCCGCGGCTGCGCCAAAGCAAGAGGCGGCGAAGTCCGAGGTTTCCAAGCCGCAAGGCGAGGAAGAAAAACTCTCAGAGGTAAAGGCGGAGGAGCCGAAAGCACCAGCCGCGAAGCAGCGAAAATGAGCATTCGCGTTACATGAAAATCGTCAAAAGGCTTGCCGTCGCGGCGAGCCTTTTGCATGTCGTAATCAGGCGTTTGGGCGACGATGCGACATTGCATAGTCTGCGCCATAGGTTCGGAAAAAGCCGCGTTCATGCGGATGACATGCCTCAAGGGGAACTATGACTATGAAGACAAATGCGCGGGCAGTGGTTATCGGTGGTGGCGTTGTCGGCGTTTCGACGCTCTACCATCTCGCCAAGAAGGGCTGGACCGATTCTGTTCTGATCGAGCGCAAGGAGCTGACATCCGGCTCCACGTGGCATGCCGCTGGCCTGCTTCCGCTGTTCAACATGAGCTATTCGGTTGGTCAGATCCACAAATACTCGGTCAAGTTCTACGAAGAGCTGCAGCAGGAGACCGGCATGAATGTCGGCTTCTCCAAGGTTTCCAATATTCGTCTCGCCCGCACGAAGGATCGCTGGGACGAATACATGTATTATACCGGCATTGCTGAAACCATCGGTGTCAACGTCAAGCTTCTGACGCCGGAAGAGGTAAAGGAAGTCTGGCCGCTCTGCGAGACCGACGGTCTGCTCGGCGCAATCCAGCATCCGGACGATGGCTATATCCAGCCGGCGGACCTGACCCAGGCACTGGCAAAGGGTGCGCGCGACAAGGGTGCGACAATCTACAGAAACACCACCGTCACCGCGATCGAGCAGACGGAAGACGGTCACTGGAAGGTGATGACCGACAAGGGCGAAATCATCGCCGAACACGTCATCTCCTGTACGGGCTCGTTTGCGCGCAAGACGGGCGAAATGGTCGGCATTAATATTCCGGTCATTCCTGTCGAGCACCAGTATATCGTGACCGAGCCGCATCCGGACATTCTGGAGCGCCGCAAGCAGGGCCTGCCTGAAATGGGCGTTCTGCGTGAGTCGGACAGCGCATGGTATATGCGCGAGGAGGCCGGTGGTCTGATCCTCGGGCCCTATGAGGTCGGTGCGCCTGTCTGTTATGTCGACGGTCCTTCGGCCGACAGCGAATATGAACTCTTCCAGGAAGAGCTCGACCGTCTGATGCCGCATATCGAAAGCGCCATCGCGCGCGTTCCGGCCTTCGGCGAAGTCGGCATCAAGAAGGTCTATAATGGCGCGATCGCCTACACGCCGGATGGCAACCCGATCGTTGGACCGGCTCCAGGCCTCAAGAATTTCTGGCTGAACGAAGGTCACTCCTTCGGCATCACCGCGGCCGGCGGTGCCGGCTGGCAGCTGGCGGAATGGATCGTCGACGGCGAGCCCACGCTCGACCTCACCGGCGTCGATCCGCGCCGCTTCGGCCCTTACGCGACCGAAGGCTATCTGATTGCCAAGAACGAAGAAGCCTATGCCAACGTCTTCACTATGCACTACCCGGATGAGGAGCGCTCCGCTGCTCGTCCGCTGAAGACGACGCCGATTTACGACCGCCTGAAGAAGCTCGGCGGTGTCTTCGGCTCCGTCTATGGCTGGGAGCGTGCCAACTGGTATGCGCCGGAAGGCTATGCGCTGAAGGAAGAAGAACTCGGCGTTGGTGCCGACGTCATCACCAACCACAATCATGCGCCGGCGCTGGAAGACGGCCGTATTGTCGAGAAGTGGTCGTTCCGCCGCTCCAACTATTTCGAGCATGTCGGCAACGAGGTGAAGAACGTCAACCAGAATGTCGGCGTTCTCGATATGTCGGCTTTCGCCAAGATGGAAGTCTCCGGTCCTGGTGCGCGCGCCTGGCTCGAATCCATCCTCGCCAATGCCATTCCAAAGAAGCGTGGCCGTATTGCGCTGACGCATCTTCTGACGCCGAATGGCGGTGTGAAGGCCGAGTTCACCGTCTATGAATGGGCACCGGGCCGGTTCTACCTGGTGTCTGCCGGTGGCCTGGAATCTGTCGATCACGACACGCTTCGCCGCCTTGCGCCAACGGATGGCTCCGTCACTCTCCAGCCGATCACGCAGAAATACGGCGTTCTGGCTCTGGCCGGTCCGAAGTCGCGTGACGTGCTGAAAAAGCTGACGCGCACCAGCCTCGAAAACAAGGACTTCCCATGGCTGACCGCCAAGGAAATCTCGGTCGGCGTGGCGACCGCGCACGCACTTCGCGTCAACTTCGTCGGCGAACTCGGATGGGAACTGCATCACCCGATCGAAATGCAGAACTACATCTTCGATCGTCTGATGGAAGCCGGTGCCGAATTCGGGATCAAGCCATTCGGCATTCGCGCCATGGTGTCCATGTCTCTTGAGAAATCCTACCGCAACATGGGCCGTGAACTCTCCGTCGAGTACAACGCCTATTCGTCGGGTCTCGATCGCTTCATCAAACCAGAGAAGCAGTTCATCGGCCGCGATGCGGTTGTAGCTGGCAAGGAGAAGGGTCTGCCCTGGATCTTCTCTACGCTGATCGTCAGCGGTAACACCACCGTCGACGCACGTGGTTCGGAAGCTATTCTGAACGACGCAGGTGAAGTCGCTGGCCGCGCAACGAGCGGCGGCTTCGGCTGGCGTATCGGCAAGTCCGTAGCACTTGCGATGCTTGCGCCTGACTATGCGACGATCGGCACCAAGCTGAAAATCAAGATCCTTGGCGATCTCTATGATGCGGAAGTCGTCGGCGAAAGCCCGTTTGATGCGGACAATGCGGTGCTGCGCGCCTAAGGCGTGGTGCCGATGTAAAATAAAACGAGGGGCTCTGTTCGTGCGGAGCCCCTTGACGTTTAGGCTACTTCTGGACTTCTCGATTGGTGACTACTCATCGAGAACGACGCGGAGCGCTCACGCTTCTGGTCAAGCCGGTGGTCAGTCTCTCAATCGGATGGCCTTGCACTCTGCGCCAGCGGGCAGTTCAGGCGCATGGGGAGGGCGGATGATGAGGCAGTCGGATTTTGCCATGATCTTCATCATCGACGAGTCCTGCTTCGTGAAGGCCTCCGCAATCGGCTTGCCATCTTCCTCACCGACAAAGCGGGCGCGGAGATAATCCTGGCGCACATCATTGGCTTTGAGGGCTGTGGCCGTCCTGACGGTGATCTCGCGGGCACGCGGCGCTTGGTGGCCAAGCTTGTGGATCAGGGGTTCCAGGAACAGCAGGCTGCAGACAAGGCTCGCGACCGGGTTTCCAGGCAGGCCCAGCACCTGCATCGGACCGATATTCCCAACCATCAACGGCTTGCCGGGTCGCATGGCAATGCGCCAGAAGTCCAGCGCCATGCCCTCTGCCTTCAGTGCCGCCTGGACGAGGTCGTGATCGCCGACCGACGCCCCGCCAAGTGTCACGAGAACATCGGCTTTGGCAGCGATGGCCTTGCCGATTGCCGCACGGATCAGTCTATCGTTATCCTGAACGATACCGAGATCCAGAATATCCGCGCCAGCCTGGCGCGCGAGGGCGGCGACACCGAACGTGTTCGACGCGATGATTTGCGCGACCTGCGGTTCTCCGCCGGGTGGGACGAGTTCATCGCCGGTGGCCAGGATCGCGACCAGCGGCTTGCGATAGACCGCAAGCTCGGCATGATTCATCGCGGCCGCGACGGTCAGATCGGCGAAACTCAAGCGTGTACCGGCATCGAGCACGGTTTCATCGCGCATGAAATCTTGCCCGAGGTGTCGAATGTGTCGCCACTGAGTGACATTGAAGGCGGTGCGGATGCGGTTGTCGTCCAGAACCTCTGCGTCTTCCTGGATAAGCACGCTATCTGCGCCTTCCGGCACGGGCGCCCCGGTGAAGATGCGGACTGTCTCACGCGCTCCGATCTTGCCCTCGAAGGCATGTCCGGCAGAGGCTGTGCCGATCACCGTCAATTCGGAGCCGATTGCTGTGGCGTCAGCGGCGCGTAGCGCGTAGCCGTCCATGGCCGAGGCGTTGAACGGTGGCTGTGTGATCTGCGCCTTAAGGTCGGAGGCGAGCACCCTGTCAGCAGCGGCGGCAAGACCAATGCGTTCGACCGTAGAAACGGGCTGTGCGGCATCCAGCAAGCGTTGAAGGGCTTCTGCGACGGGGAGAAGGGGTTTCATGCGTGTCCTCTTCGGTGGCTCGGATAAAGACCGTGCTGCTTATCCATGACAATTATGGAGAAAGCCGCCTGCGGCCTCACGCCCTGTAGTCGCCAGATTTGCCGCCGCTTTTTTCCAAGAGCCTTATCGAGCCGATTTCCATGCCCTTGTCGGCGGCCTTCGCCATGTCGTAGATCGTCAGGCAAGCAATCGAGACGGCGGTCAGCGCTTCCATCTCAACGCCGGTCTTGCCGGAAAGCTTTACGGTTGCCTGAACTCTCAAGCCGGGCAGGGCGACATCCTCGGAGATATCGACCGACACTTTGGTCAGCATCAGCGGGTGGCAAAGCGGGATGAGGTTGGACGTCTGCTTCGCCGCCATGATGCCGGCGAGACGTGCGGTGCCGATCACGTCACCCTTTTTGGCGTTGCCCTCGCGGATCAACGTCAGCGTTTCCGGCTTCATTCTCACGAAGCCTTCGGCAATCGCGGTCCTGACCGTGTCGAGCTTGTCGCCGACATCGACCATGTGGGCTTCCCCGGAGGCACCGATATGGGTGAGTTTCTGCGTGCTCATTCCGCGGCTAGAACGCCGCTCTGGCCTGTGAGAAGTGCGCGCGTCGCAGCCGTGACATCGTCTTTGCGCATCAGGCTTTCGCCCACCAGGAAGGTGCTGATGTTGCATGTCTTCAGCCGCAGGCAATCCTCATGGGTGAAGATGCCGCTTTCGCCGACCAGTAGCCTGTCGGATGGGACGAGCTTTGCCAAGCGCTCACTGTTTTCGAGACTGACCTCGAAGGTGCGCAGGTTGCGGTTGTTTACGCCGAGCATGGGTGAGGCGAGCTTCAGCGCGCGCTCTGTTTCCTCTTCGTCATGCACTTCGACCAGCACGTCCATACCGAGAGCAAAGGCTTCGTCCTCAAGACGTTTTGCCTCGTCGTCGGAAAGGGATGCCATGATCAGCAGGATGCAGTCTGCGCCCCAGGCGCGCGCTTCATGCACCTGATAGGTTTCAAACATGAAATCCTTGCGCAGAGCGGGCAGGGCGCAGGCATTGCGGGCGGCGGTCAGGAATTCAGGCGCGCCCTGGAAACTCGGCGTATCTGTCAGGACTGACAGGCAGGCCGCACCGCCGGCTTCATAGGCTTTCGCCAGCGCCGGTGGATCGAAATCAGGACGGATGAGACCCTTGGAGGGGCTTGCCTTCTTGATCTCGGCGATCAGGCCAAAGACTCCTTCGGATTGCTTGCGCTTCAGCGCGTTATAGAAGCCGCGAGGGGCGGTCTGATCTGCCGCCATGGCCTTCAGATCGGCAAGTGAAACCTTTGCCTTTGCGGCTGCGATTTCCTCACGCTTATAGGCTTCGATCTTTCTGAGAATATCGCTCATCTTCGCCTTACTCTTCGTTGGAGACTGCAACCAGCCTGTCGAGCGCTGCCGCAGCCTTGCCTTCATCCAGCGAGGCGCTGGCAATCTTCATGCCCTCGCTCAGCGTTTCAGCTTTGCCGGCAACGACGAGTGCTGCTGCCGCATTGCAAAGAGAAACATCGCGATAGGCATTTTTATGACCGGAGAGAACACCGCGAAGCGCCTTGGCATTGAAGATGCCGTCTCCGCCCTTCAAGTCGTCAATGGTCGCGGAAGAAACTCCAAAATCCTTTGGCGTCAGGTCGAATGTGCGGATCTTGCCATTTTCGAGCGCCGCGACATGGGTGACACCCGTCGTGGTGATCTCATCCATGCCGTCGCCGTGGACGACCCAGATCGATTCCGAGCCGAGATCGCGCAGTACTTCGGCAATCGGCTGGAGCCAGCGCGGTGAGAAGACGCCGAGCAACTGACGTTTCGCGCCTGCGGGGTTCGAGAGAGGGCCAAGCAGGTTGAAAATCGTCCGAGTACCGAGTTCTACCCGTGTCGGACCGACATGGCGCATAGCGGAGTGGTGCAGTTGCGCGAACATGAAGCCAAGCCCGGCTTCATTGATGCAGCGGCTGATCAGCTCAGGACCGATGTCGAGTTTCACACCGAGGGCTGAAAGGGCGTCTGCGGTACCGGATTTCGAGCTGAGCGCCTTGTTGCCATGCTTTGCCACCGGAAGGCCTGTGCCTGCAACGATGATCGCGGCGAGAGTCGAGATGTTATAGGTGCCAAGACCATCGCCGCCTGTTCCGACGATATCCACGGCATGCTCAGGAGCGGATACGGGCAGCATGCGCGCGCGCATCGAAGAGACGGCGCCGACGATTTCATCGACCGTTTCGCCACGCACGCGCAACGCTATGAGAAAACCGCCGATCTGGGACGGCGTGGCCTCGCCGGACATCAGAATGTCGAAGGCCTGGCGGGCCTCCTCCCGGTTCAGACTTTCGCCATTCGCCACCTTGGCAATCAGCGGCTTCAGTTCGGCCATGTTCCCCGTCCCCCGGCTTATCAGTATGCGGTCATCGCCTGGTCTGCGAGGGCCTGGTTGATGCTGACACCATAGTCATTCTGAAGACGTGTGAGCATCTGGTTGACCATGTCTTCGCTTGCCGACTGCGCAATGGCGGCAATCTCGCGATCGGCGTTGTTCAACGCATCGGCAGGAGCGTTGGTGTTGACTTCCGTGACCTTGAACAAGATGCGGCCGGAGCCATCTTCGTTGATCGCGGTTCCGGCCAGTCCGTTGGCGCCGGCAAAGATTGCCGAAACCGCCTGCCGACCGAATAGAGCGTCATTGCTGTTGCGGCGCAGGCCCAATTTCGTTTCGACAGCGAGTCCCATTTCGCCAGCAATCGTCTGCAAGGTTTCGCCCTTCTCAAGACGGTTCTTCAGCTCCTCTGCCTTGGCGGTCAAAGCATTGCTCTGCTGCTCCGCTGTCCAGTCGGCTACCACGCGGTCGCGAACTTCGTCCAAGGTGCGGTCGCGTGGCGGAATGATCTGGTCGACGTCGAACCAGACATAGCCTTCACGACCGATATTGACGGCCGGTGCTTCGGTGCCGGGCTCCGTCCTGAAAACTTCCGTCAACAGAGCAGGGGTCGGCAGGCCTTCGACTGGGTTGCCCTTCTCGTCTTCACCATTGGCATCGACGGCGTTGATCGTCACTGGTTTCAGGTTCAGCTGGGTTGCTGCATCGGCAAGCGATGAGCCACCGCCACGCAGATCTTCATAGCGGTCGTGCACGCTGTTCAATTGTTCCGCAGCATTGGCGGTGGCGAGTTCCGTGCGAATCTCCTCCTTGGCCTCGTCCAGGGTCTTCATGCTGTCGCCCTTGATGCCGGTGACGCGCAGGATGACAGGGCCGAAGGCGCCATCGATCACTGGTGAAATGCCACCGTCTTTCTGAACGGCAAACACGGCATCAGCGATGGATGGATCGGGCATGGTTTCCTTGGTGAACTCACCGAGAAGCACGTCGGCTGGCTGCTTGCCCTGGTCCTTGACGACCTGATCGTAGGTAGTCGTGCCGGCGCGGATCTGCGTTGCGGCGGCTTCGGCCATTTCCTTGTTCGGGAAGACCAGTTGCTCGACGGTGCGACGGCCGGCAGTGCGGAACTTGTCCTTGTTCTTCTCGTAATACTCGGCAACCTGGGCATCGGTGATGGCGCTCTGGTTGGCGATATCGGAAGGCTCAAGCTTGACATAGGTAAACTTGCGGTACTCCGGAGCGCGATATTGCGCCTTGTGGCTTTCGAACCAGGCGGCCAGCACATCTTCGGCCGGTGCCTTGATCGGATCGATATTGGCGTTTGAGAGCAATATATAATCGATGGAGCGCTGCTCGTTTTCATGTTGCTTCAAGGCATCGACCAGAACCTGCGGCGGCGCGAAACCATCCTGGATGGCCTCCAGGATCTGGTTGCGAACCGCAAGATTGCTGCGATCCTTGATGTAATCGTCCTCTGTATAGCCAGCACTGCGAAGGCGCTCTCTGAACACCTGGCGGTCGAACTGACCTCCTGGCGATTTGAAAGCGGGATCTTCGGCAATGAGATTGACCAGGCGATCCTCTGAGAGGCCGAGTTTCATATCGTCAGCCAATTGGTTCAGTGATGCCTGGGCTGCAAGCTCGCCCAAGACCTGGCGGTCAATGCCGAATGCCTTGGCCTGTTCCGTTGTCAGGCGCGTGCCGAATTGCTGGCTGAGTAGCGCCATCTGACGCTGATAGGCGAAGCGAAACTGGTTGGGCGTCACCGTCTGATCGCCCACGGTCATCACGGCGTGAGAATTGCTCGAGACGAGTGATGCCGACACACCCCAGATGCCGAACGAAACGACAAGAAGAAGAAGGAGCAGCTTTGCCGCCAGGGTTCTGGAAGCGTTTCTCAGGGAATCGAGCATCGTTATGCAAACCTCACACTATGCGCCCGTTATGCCGGGTCTATCGGGGTTCCTTAGAGCGTTTTATTGGTAAATGGAAGCAATTCTGTTGGTGCGGACGAGTCAACTGATTGTGCGAATTGAACGATGCCACCCAAAGGCTTCAGCCTGACTGCCTCTTGACTAGGACGGGGCGCTTTCGCCGTTAAAGCTTGGTCCAAGCAAAAGTGTGCAGTGGTTTTGTGATAGCGACATGCGATAAAACAAGGACCCAAAGCGTATGAGCGAATCTGAGATCGCCACGTGGTTTGGGCTGCAGACAGGCGCCGATAGTCACGCTGTCACTACCGATTCGATCACGGTGCGCTTGCGTGCAGACATTAAAAAAAGCCGCCTCGTATGAGACGGCTTTCCATGACAGTTACAAGTGATTGGTCGCCGATCAGAACGCCTTGCTGCGTTCCATCACTTCCTTGAACTCCTCGTCCTCTTTCCGAAGTTCGGAAACAACCGAGACCACCGATGCGACGAACATGACGCTTATCAAAGCGGATAGGACTGTCAAAACGGTGATCATCATTTCTTACTCCGGTCTGTTCGAGTTTCCCCGATGGATCAATAGTAGTTCGTGTACTGGTAGCGAGATGTCAGCTGAGGGAAGCTTGCTTCCTGCTGCTGTGGCTTCTGCGCATAGAGGCTGAACGTTGTTGCAACCATCGCGATGAGAAGCATTGTCCAGGCAGTGCTGATGACGCCGATCTTCGCTGAGGTAGACCGATTTTCTTTTGCAAACATGTGATTGTTCCTTTGCCTGCGAACTGAACGCCTGACATCGAGTCGGGTTCCGAAATACTGTTAAAAATCGATTAGCATTGCGCCTCTGAAGCTTCCTTGAATGTCGCGTTCATCTGGCGTTCAGAAAATTGGCAGTCCACGTCAATCCATAAAGACCTGCTCGACCACAAAGGACGTGGCGACTGTGAGGATCACCATGAATGCCAGCATTTCCATCTCCACTTGGGCGTCGGGCCCGGTGCGCTATCGATGCTTGACGTTATAGAGCATCGCTTTGAAGCTGCGCTGAATGCTGTATTCATCCGCTATTCACCTGACGTTTGACTGCATCAGTCTTGCAGATGCGATGCTGACGTGACAAAAGGCCCACAAAGACGGAAGTATCGAGAGCGGTATGACGATTGCCTTTTATCCCGGATCTTTCGATCCGATGACCAACGGACATCTGGATGTTCTCATCCAGTCATTGAATGTTGCGTCTGACGTGATCGTCGCCATCGGCGTTCATCCGGGCAAGGTGCCGATGTTCAGCTTTGATGAACGGGCCGATCTGATCCGCCAATCCCTGAACAATGTGCTGCCTGCAGCGAAAGACCGGCTGAAGGTCGTTTCCTTCAGCAATCTCGTTGTCGATGCGGCCAGAGAGCACGGCGCGACACTTCTCGTTCGAGGCCTGAGAGACGGAACCGATCTCGATTATGAAATGCAGATGGCAGGCATGAACCGGCAAATGGCGTCGGATATCCAGACGGTGTTCTTACCCGCGGGAACCGCGTCCCGGCCCATTACCGCCACATTGGTCCGTCAGATCGCAGCCATGGGCGGCAATGTCGAGGCCTTCGTGCCCAAAGCCGTGCTTGAAGCCCTTAACACAAAGCTGAAACGCTAGTTTCGGCACATAGGTGGAGCCAGTCCGAATGAAATTGCTGAAGTTTGCCTTTGCAGGCGCCATGTTCGTCAGCGCGATTGCCGCAAGCACGATCGCATCTGCTGCCGATCTTCTGACCATCCAGCTGAAAGACGGCCCGGTCGTCATCCAGCTTATGCCGGACGTCGCGCCGAAGCATGTGGCGCAGATCGAGGCTCTTGCCAAGAAGGGCGCCTATGATGGCGTTGCTTTCCACCGCGTTATCGATGGCTTCATGGCGCAGACCGGTGACGTGCAGTATGGCAACATGAACAGGGGCTTCGATGCGCGCCGCGCAGGCACCGGCGGTTCCGACCTGCCGGATATCCCAGCCGAATTTTCGAAGGTTCCCTTCGAGCGTGGCACGGTCGGCATGGCCCGTTCGCAAAATCCCAACTCCGCAAATTCGCAGTTCTTCATCATGTTCGATCAGGGACCCTTCCTCAACGGCCAGTACACTGTGGTCGGCAAGGTCGTCTCGGGCATGGAATTCGTCGACAAGATCAAGCGTGGCGCCGGCGGAAACGGTGAAGTCTCCGAGCCTGACCGTATGGTCAAGGTGACGGTGACGAAGAAGTAACGTCAGGAAGATCACGTCAAACGGGCGTTCTGCCCCCTCAAACCTACCCTAGCAAGGAGAGATAACATGGCCGAGATCAAGGATCCGGAAAACACCCTCATCATGGAAACGACGACCGGTAAGGTTGTCATCCAGCTTCTGCCGGACGTCGCTCCTGGCCACGTGGCTCGCATCAAGGAACTGGTGTCCGAGCAGGCTTATGACGGCGTTGTTTTTCACCGCGTGATCGCCGACTTCATGGCGCAGACCGGTGACGTGAAGTTCGGCAAGAAGAGTTCTGCCGATTTCAACCCGGCGCGTGCCGGCATGGGCGGCTCCGAGAAGCCAGACCTGAAGGCTGAATTCTCTGCCATTCCGCATGTCCGCGGCACCTGCTCCATGGCGCGCTCGCAGAGCCCGAATTCCGCCAACTCGCAGTTCTTCATCTGCTTTACGGATTCTCCTTGGCTCAACAAGCAGTACACCGTCTGGGGCCAGGTTATCGAGGGTATGGACGCCATCGACAAGATCAAGAAGGGCGAGCCCGTCAAGGACCCCGATTCGATCGTGTCGATCCGTCTGGCATCTGCCGCCTGATCAAAGTGAAGTCTCCCGCCTTGCTGACTGGCAGGGCGGGATGACGTTTGCCGAGTGCAGCACGGCTACCTTTTTGCCAACCATAACCCGCCGGCAGTCTCTGCGAGGCGGGTTTTGATATTCTGCTCGTTTCGCTGCCGATCTGGCAGGGCAATGCGAGCCGATCGAGACACTTGATAAGAGCCCTTCATGCGCGTTGACCTGTTCGATTTTGATCTCCCCGAGGAGAATATTGCGCTGCGCCCAGCCAATCCGCGCGATAGCGCGCGCCTGCTTGTCGTGGATCCCAATACGGATCGTATGACCGATCATCAGGTTTTCGATCTTCCGAGCTTCCTGAAGCCCGGCGATGCCTTGGTCTTCAACGATACGCGGGTCATTCCTGCCCAACTCGAAGGTGTGCGGTTGCGCGATGGCGCGCAGGAGACACCGGTTTCGGCAACGCTTCACATGCGTGCCGGTGCCAGCCGATGGAAGGCCTTTGCGCGGCCGGGCAAGCGCATCAAGGCAGGCGATCGCATCCGCTTCGGTTATGAGCGCGACAATGCCTGCGGTCTCGCTTTCCTGGAAGCGACGGTCGAGGAAAAGGGCGACGAGGGCGAAATCACGCTGCTCTTCGACGTCTCCGGACCGGTGCTGGATGAGGCCATTGCTTCTGTCGGCCATATCCCGCTGCCGCCCTACATCGCCGCGAAACGCGCCGAAGATGCGCAGGACCAGACGGATTACCAGACCATCTATGCCCGCGAAAAAGGCGCCGTTGCCGCACCGACCGCGGGTCTGCATTTCACCCCGGCACTCTTCGACGCGCTGGATAAGGCTGGGGTCGAGCGCCATTTCGTCACACTGCATGTCGGAGCGGGGACGTTCTTGCCGGTCAAGGCAGATGATACCAATGATCACAAGATGCATCTGGAGATCGGTTGTGTCTCGGATGAGACCGCGCAGAAGCTGAACGCGGTGAAGGCAAGGGGCGGGCGCATCGTCTGTGTCGGCACCACATCGCTGCGGCTGATCGAGAGTGCGGCTGGTGATGACGGGCAGATACGTCCATGGTCCGGCGCCACCGGTATCTTCATCACGCCCGGCTACCGCTTCAAAGCGGTCGATATTCTGATGACCAATTTTCACCTGCCGAAATCCACGCTCTTCATGCTGGTTTCGGCTTTCTGCGGGCTGGAGACGATGAGGGCTGCCTATGCTCACGCCATCGAAACCGGCTACCGCTTCTATTCCTATGGCGATTCCAGCCTGCTGTTCCGGAAAGTCTGATGCACGAGAATTTCACCTTCACCCTTAAAGCAACCAGCGGCGGCGCGCGTCTTGGCGAAGTTGCGATGCCGCGCGGCGTCATCCGCACGCCCGCCTTCATGCCGGTTGGCACCGTCGGCACCGTCAAGGCCATGTATCTCGATCAGGTCCGCGAGCTTGGCGCCGATATCATTCTCGGCAACACCTATCACCTGATGCTGCGGCCCGGCGCGGAGCGCGTGGCACGTCTCGGCGGCCTGCATGAGCTGATCCGCTGGCCGCATCCGATCCTGACAGACAGTGGCGGCTTCCAGGTGATGTCGCTGTCTGGCCTGCGCAAGCTGGATGAGAAGGGCGTGACCTTCAAGAGCCATGTCGATGGCTCACTTCATCACATGTCGCCGGAGCGCTCCATCGAGATTCAGGGGTTGCTCGATTCGGATATCCAAATGCAGCTCGATGAATGCGTGGCGCTTCCTGCCGAGCGCAAGGAAATCGAACGCGCGATGGAAATGTCTTTGCGCTGGGCGGAACGCTGCCGGGTCGCCTTTGGCGAGCAGCCGGGTAAGGCGATGTTTGGCATCGTTCAAGGTGGCGACCAGCCGGACCTGCGTATTCGTTCCGCCGAAGGGCTGAAGCAGCTTGATCTCAAGGGCTATGCCGTGGGTGGTCTTGCGGTGGGCGAGCCACAGGATGTGATGCTTGCCATGCTCGATACGACGCTGCCGGTTCTGCCGACCGAAAAGCCGCGCTACCTGATGGGCGTCGGCACGCCGGACGATATCTTGAAATCCGTGGCACGCGGCATCGACATGTTCGATTGCGTGATGCCGACCCGCTCCGGTCGTCATGGCCTTGCCTTTACCCGCCGAGGCAGGGTGAATATCCGCAACGCCCGTCACGCGGAAGACATGCGTCCGTTGGACGAGCAGTCCAACTGCCCGGCATCGCGCGATTATTCGCGCGCCTATCTGCACCACCTGGTTCGGTCCAACGAAGCGCTGGGCGGCATGCTTCTATCCTGGCACAATCTCGCCTATTATCAGGAGTTGATGCAGGGGATTCGCAAATCGATCGAAGAAGGTCGCTTTCCGGATTTCTATGCGGAGACCATTGAAATGTGGGCGAAAGGCGATATCGATCCGGTGTGACAACCATCATCGGATAGCTGAATGCTAGATGCGCCTTACGTTCTTTTTCGTGACGATACGACCGGCACCGTGACGCTGTTTACGGAGCCGGAGGAGATTATCGTTGCGCATGAGGCCAGCGACGTCTTTCCCGCGCTTGAAAGAATGCAGGCCGCCAGAACAAGCGGAAAATATTTAGCCGGCTATATGTCCTATGAGGCAGGATACCTTTTCGAGCCCAAGCTGAGGCCTCTCGCAGAGCAAGATCGGGCTTGCCCGCTATTGTGCTTTGGTGTGTTTTCGTCACCATCCGGTGATACAAGTGCGGCATCCAAGCCATTGAAACTTATGGCGCCTGACGATTTTTTGAGCGATCTCACGGCGTCATGGACCTTTGCTGACTACGAGAAACAGTTCAATCGACTGCATCAGCATCTCCGCCAAGGAGATTGTTACCAGGCTAACCTTACCATGCCTGTCACTGGTCGGTGGCATGGAGATCCGCTTCTCGCCTTCTGGTCTCTGATCGAGCGACAGCCAGTCAAATACGGTGCGCTGGTTCACCTGGACGGACCCGTCATCCTTTCACGTTCGCCGGAACTCTTCTTCTCCGTCAATGCGGACAGCTGGATCGAGACCCATCCGATGAAGGGTACGGTCAAGCGCGGAGCGTCGGCTGATGAGGATGCAGCAATCATTTCCGCTATGGGCAAGGACGAGAAGACGCTCGCAGAAAACCGCATGATCGTCGATCTGCTGCGCAACGACATTTCGCGGATCACAGAAGTCGGTACTCTGGATGTGCCAAAGCTCTTCGAAATCGAGACCTATCCGACCGTGCACCAGATGGTCAGCCATGTGCGCGCAAAGCTCCTGCCGGACATGACGATCGCCGACATTTTTGCAGCACTCTTTCCCTGCGGCTCGGTAACAGGAGCACCGAAGATGCGGGCGATGGAGATATTGCATGACCTGGAGGTCGGGCCTCGCGACGTCTATTGCGGCGCGATCGGCATGATTTCACCAAAGGGTGACATGCGGTTTTCGGTCGCGATCCGCACCATCACCCTTTTCGACGATGGGCGCGCGACCTTCAATGTCGGTGGCGGGATTGTCTTCGATTCCACCGCGCAGTCCGAATATGACGAATGCCTTCTCAAGGCAAAGTTTGCGGCCGGCGACCGAAAGCTCGTCTAAGCTCGCTAACGCCATAAACCTCAGCCGTCATGCAAGTGTCATGGATCGATCTTAGAGACAGGTACCAGGGAGCAGGCTTCTTCACGAACCGGAACACGGTGCGCCCGCGCTACATGCTGTGTCGAAGACTTCGTCTTTCTTTGTTTTCTCAAGGATACCGTTCCATGACATCATTCCGTTCTTCTGCCTCTCGCCGGCTTGCTGCCGCCTTGGCGGCATCGATTTTCATGTTTCCTGCTGCCGTGATGGCTGAAACCACCGCTGCTGCAAACGGCGTCAGCTACGCGAGCAAGGGCTTGGTCGCCGTTGGTCGTATCCCCGCCAGCCAGCGCGACAAGTTCGGCGAAACCTTTGGCTCCGGCTCGGGCATGGCGATCGATGTCACCAGCTGGAAGAAGGAAGGCGATGGCTATCGCGGTTCCCTCTGGCTGCTGCCGGACCGTGGCTACAATGTCGAAGGAACGACGGACTACAATGCCCGTATCAACAAGATCGATGTGACGCTGATGCCCGCAACGGGCGGTGATGTGGCTGCGGACAAGCAGCAGACGGGTGTTCAGGCAACGCTTGCCGATACGCTGCTTTTGACCGATGAGCAGGGCAAGAACATGACGGGCCTCGATCCTGAGGCCGGTACCCGTCCGGCGAGCGGCGCCACACCTGTGCTGCCTTTCGCGTCTACAGGCAAAGTCTCTCTCGATGCCGAGGCGGTGGTGCGTCTGGCCGACGGCTCGTTCCTCATCAGCGACGAGTACGGCCCGTATATCTATCACTTCTCTGCCGACGGTAAGATGATCTCGGCCACGCAACCGCCCAAGGCGCTGCTGCCGATGCGCAAGGGTGAGATCAACTTCTCTTCCAACAACGTTGGCGAAGGCGGTAAGAAGCCCGATCCGAAGGACCCCGAAACTGGGCGCCAGAACAATCAGGGTCTGGAAGGCATGTCGCTGACCCCGGATGGCAAATACCTCATCGCCGTTTTGCAATCGGCAACCCGTCAGGATGGCGGCGATTCCTCATCGACCCGCGATCACACCCGCGCACTTGTCTATGATGCGAGCGATGTCGATCACCTGAAGCTCGTGCATGAATATGTCGTGCCGCTGCCGAAGTTCGAGGGCAAGGATAAGAAGCTTGTCGCAGCACAGAGCGAAATCCTGGCTTTGTCGGACAAGGCATTCCTGATGCTGGCGCGTGACAGCAACAATGGTCAGGGCATGAAGGGCGATACATCGGTCTACCGCAGAATAGAACTCGTGGATCTCTCCGGCGCGACGGACATCGCCGGTGGCGAATTCGACGATGTGAAGCCGGTTGCGCCCAAGGGTGTACTGGATAGCGCCATCAAGCCAGCCGCTCTGCATGACTTCATCGATCTCAACGACGCCAAGGACCTTGCCCGCTTCGGCCTGCACAATGGCGCCGCGAACGACAAGAACAACCTGTCGGAGAAGTGGGAGGCCATGTCGATTGCAAGCGTCCTCGATGCTTCCGCACCGGATGATTATTTCCTCTTCGTCGCCAATGACAACGACTTCCTGACGCAAGACGGTTTCCAGGTTGGGAAGTCTTACAAGGCGGAAGGTGATGCGGATGTGGACACCATGTTCCAGGTGTTCCGCGTGACGCTGCCGGGCGTTGCCAAGCGCTAAAGCGCCGTGCGTCCTAATTGGACGCACAAAGAACGCTTTACCTTTTTGAATCTACGCATAAAAAGAGCCGCGCCGAAAACATTCGGCGCGGCTCTTTTACGCATATCAATCGTCGTCGATCTCTTCGAATTCCTGCGCGCCGGACGTGGTGGAATGAAACACGGGCACGAAGAGGCGCATATAGACGAGCCTGACGCTCCAGCCCTGTTCCAGAGCGTCTGCCCAGGCTTGCTTGCGGCCGGGCTTCTTAAAGCCTTTTGCGATCGCCTTCTTCTCGCTCTTGGCGAAGGTCTTCGGTTGAAGAATGTTTTCAGGCGAACACAGGGCAAAGCCCTTCTGGAAGGCCGGTGGCGGGTTGGGTGTGATTGTCATGAGTGTATCAGCCTGCGTGGAGGAAGCGGATGGCTTCGTCCCTGCGATGGAGATAAAGCAGGGTTCTGAGGTTCTTGCCGCGCTCGCTCACAAGCTCGGCGTCTTTTTCTATCATATAGGCTGCATCCTTGCGGGCGATCTCCAGCAAATCGGCATGCGCCTCGAGGCTCGCTATGCGAAAGCCCGGCGTGCCGGATTGGCGGGTGCCGAGGAGTTCTCCTTCGCCGCGCAGCTTCAGATCCTCTTCGGCAATCAGGAAGCCGTCCTCGCTATCGCGCAGGATAGAGAGCCGCGCCTTGCCGTTCTCGCTGAGCGGACCCTTGTACAGCAATATGCAGGTGGAGGCCTCGTCGCCACGTCCGACACGACCGCGCAGCTGGTGAAGTTGGGCAAGGCCGAAACGCTCGGCGTGCTCGATGACCATGATCGTGGCATCCGGCACATCCACGCCCACTTCGACGACAGTGGTTGCCACAAGCAGGCGCGTTTCGCCGCTTTTGAAGGCAAGCATCGCAGCATCTTTCTCAGGCCCGCTCATCCGCCCATGGATGAGGCCGATATTGGCGCGCAAGGACTGCGAGAGCACCGCATGTCGTTCCTCTGCCGACATGAGATCCGATTCCTCCGATTCCTCGACCAGAGGGCAAATCCAGTAGGCCTTCTTGCCCTCTGCCAAAGCGCTGCGCAGCCGGTCGACGATGTCCCCGATCCGCTCATTGGGAATGGTCACCGTCTGGATCGGCTTTCGGCCTGCGGGCTTTTCAGTCAGCTTGGAGACATCCATATCGCCGAAGGCGGCGAGAACCAGCGTGCGGGGAATGGGTGTTGCCGTCATGACCAGCATATGCGGCGTGATGCCCTTGGCGGTGAGACGAAGGCGTTGATGCACGCCGAAGCGATGCTGCTCATCCACCACCGCAAGAACGAGGTTCTTGTAGGACACGCTGTCCTGAAACAGGGCGTGCGTGCCAATCACGATCTGTGCTTCGCCGAATGCGATGCGCTCCTCGATTTCGCGGCGCTCCTTGCCCTTGGTTCTGCCCGTCAGAACCTCGCAGGAGATGCCGGCGGCGGCGGCGTACTTCGTCATCGTTGCAAAATGCTGGCGCGCCAGAATTTCCGTCGGCGCCATCAGTACGGCCTGGCCACCGGCCTCCACAGCCGTTGCCATCGCCATCAGGGCCACCAGCGTCTTGCCCGCGCCGACATCGCCCTGAAGCAGGCGGAGCATGCGGTCTTCGCCTGCCATGTCGGTCAGAATATCCTTCACCGCAGCGTTCTGGCTTGCGGTCAGCGAAAAGGGCAGGCCTGCCAGAATGCGCGCTGCATAATCTCCCTTGGCGCGGATCGGCTGACCCGCGACCTTGCGCAGTCTCTGTCGGACCAGTGCCAACGAAAGCTGTCCGGCCAGGAACTCGTCATAGGCAAGCCTGCGGCGGGCAGGGGCCTGCGGATCGATATCGACAGTGTCGCGTGGATCGTGCAAATCGCGGAAGGCATCGGCCACATGCGGGAAGCTTTGGCGTGTGGCAAGCGTCTCGTCGATCCATTCGGGGAAGACCGGCAGGCGCTGCAACGCGCTATCGATGGAACGCTTCAATATCTTGGGCGAAAGACCGGCCGTCATCGGATAGACGGCTTCGACCAGCGGCAGATTGTCGGCCTCCGAGACCTTCACCATGAAATCCGGATGAACCATGGAGGCGCGGCCATTGAACCAGTCGATCTTGCCGCTGACCATCACCTCTTCATCGACAGGAAGCGCCTTTGATAGCCAGTCGCCGCGCGCGCGGAAGAAGGTCAGCGCCAGTTCGCCTGTCTCGTCATGCAGGAAGACACGATAGGGTGCCGAGCGATTGCCGGGCGGCGCAGGCTGGTGCCGGTCGATGCGTCCCTGAATGGTGACAATGGCGCCCTGCGGTGCAAGCGCGATGCCCGGGCGGTTACGCCGGTCGATGATATTGGACGGCGCATGAAACAGCAGATCGATAACGCGGGTGTCTTCGGCGTTCTCGCGGCCCAAAAGTTTTGCCAACAGATCGGCAAGCTTCGGCCCGACGCCGGCAAGCGAAGAGACTGTGGCAAACAGGGGATCGAGTATGGCGGGGCGCATGGGCTGCAAAATCGGGGAAGGCTGTCCCCATTGCAATAGCGCGACACCGATAAAGCGCGTTTATCACCGGCAGTTTTTATGCCCTGTGCCGCATATTTGCACAAATAGCGGTTCCCAAGCGTTCCTGTCCTGTTCTATAGGAGAACGAAAATCAACAATTTGTTGAATTTCCAACAAACAGGTGACTGCGATGACTGGACTGGTGCGCACGAGTGCCGACCTCGAACCGAGACGCCGGCGGATTCTCTATCGCTGTTGGCACCGCGGCATTCGCGAAATGGATCTGGTTTTGGGCCAGTTCGCCGAAGACAATATCGGCGATCTTTCAGATGCAGAACTCGACGAGCTGGAAGTGATCATGGCTGAGGAGGACAACGACCTCGTCAAGATGGTGACGGGCGCTCTGCCGATCCCTGAAAAATTCCAGACGCCTCTCTTCATGAAAATCGCCTCTTATCGCCCGGACTTCGATCCGGTCACATCCGAGACAACGAAAGCCTGATTTATGATCGCCGGGATTGATGTGAAGCTGGTGGCATCGGCCGATACGCCGCTGACCATTGGAAATGTGCCGTCCGGAGTGGAGGCGCTTCTCCTGGCAGATATGGCGCGCGGTGGAACATCCGTTGCCTATGTCGTATCGGACGGACACCGCGTTGCAGATCTCGAGCAGATCCTTGGGTTCGTGGCCCCGGACATTCCGGTTCTGACGTTGCCCGCGTGGGACTGCCTTCCCTACGACCGCGTGTCCCCGAGTGCGGATACTTCCGCGCGCCGGCTGGCAGCGCTTTCCGGCCTCATCCAGCATCAAAAGAAGCCGCATCCGGCCATCGTGCTCGTCACGGTCAATGCGATGCTGCAAAAGATGGCGCCGCGCGATGTCATCGAGAGTCTGGCTTTCTCCGCCAAGCCGGGTAATCAGATCCGCATGGAAGAGATCGCCGCGCGTCTGGAGCGTAACGGTTTCGACCGTGTTGCGACGGTTCGCGAGGTCGGCGAATTTGCCGTGCGCGGCGGTATTCTCGATGTCTTCGTTCCCGGCACGGAAGAGCCGGTGCGTCTTGATTTCTTCGGCGATACGCTGGAGAGCATACGCACCTTCGATCCCGCCAGCCAGCGCACCATTGGCCAGGCCCGCTCGCTCGATCTCAGCCCGATGAGTGAAGTGACGCTGACGCCGGATACGATCAGCCGCTTCCGCAAGAATTATCTGTCGCTCTTCGGCGCCGCCACCCGTGACGATTCACTCTATCAGGCTGTCTCGGAAGGCCGACGTTATGCCGGCATGGAGCACTGGCTGCCGCTCTTCTACGAGAAGCTGGAAACCGCATTCGACTATCTGCAAGGCTTCCGCATCGTCACCGATCACAACGCGCGCGAGGCGGCTGTCGAGCGCTCCAAGCTCGTGCATGATTACTTCGAGGCGCGGCGCAATTCCGGCCAGACCAAGGGTGCCACGCAGGGCGCGCCTTACAAGCCGGTGTCACCCAGCCAACTCTACCTCGGCGGCAAGAGCTTCGATGAGGCGCTGAACGCCGTCAATGCCGTGCGCCTGACGCCCTTCAATGAGCAGGACTCCAACGACAGGCCAGTGGCCACTCTCGATGCACATGTGGGTCCTCGCTGGGCAAAGCCTCCGGCCGAAGGCGGCAGCGAAGACCGCATCAATGTCTTTGATCTGGCAGTCAAACACATTGCCGAGCGCCGGTCCAAGGGCTGGAAGGTTCTGATCACCGGTTGGTCGGAAGGGTCGCTGGACCGCCTCTTGCAGGTTTTGAACGAGCACGGGCTTGAAAAAATCAAGCCGATCTCATCACTCAAAGAGATCGAGAAACTCGCAAAGGGCGAGGCGGCATCGGCGGTTCTCAGCCTCGAAGCCGGTTTTGAGACGACCCTCGGTACGAGCAATCTCGCCATTATCGGCGAACAGGACATCCTTGGCGACCGCATGGTGCGCCGCTCCAAACGCCGCAAGCGCGGTGCCGACTTCATTTCGGAAGTAGCGGGACTGGACGAAGGATCGCTCGTCGTGCATGCCGAACATGGTATCGGTCGCTTCGTCGGGCTCCGCACCATCGAGGCCGCCGGTGCTCCGCGTGACTGCCTTGAACTGCATTACGCCGACGATGCCAAGCTGTTCCTGCCGGTCGAGAATATCGATCTTCTGTCCCGATACGGTTCGGATGCGGCGGAAGCCCAGCTTGACAAGCTTGGCGGCGGCGCATGGCAGATGCGCAAGGCGAAGCTCAAGAAACGCCTCCTCGATATGGCAGGCGATCTCATTCGGATTGCTGCCGCTCGTCTCGTGCGCCAGGCGCCGGTTTTGACGGCACCCGATGGCCTCTACGACGAGTTTGCCGCGCGTTTCCCCTATGAGGAAACTGAAGATCAGATGAATGCCATCGACTCGATCCGGGACGATCTTGGTGCCGGCCGGCCCATGGACCGCCTGATCTGCGGCGATGTGGGCTTCGGCAAGACGGAAGTGGCGCTGCGCGCGGCCTTCCTTGCGGCCATGAATGGCGTTCAAGTGGCCGTCGTCGTGCCGACCACGCTTCTGGCACGTCAGCATTTCCGCACCTTCTCAGAGCGTTTCCGTGGACTTCCGATCCGCGTACAGCAGGCGTCGCGCCTGGTCGGCGCGAAGGAGCTCAATCTCGTCAAGAAGGAAGTAGCGGAAGGCAAGACCGATATCGTTGTCGGCACGCATGCGCTTCTGGGGCAGGGGATCACCTTCGCCAATCTCGGCCTTCTGATCATCGACGAAGAGCAGCATTTTGGCGTCAAGCACAAGGAGCGGCTGAAGGAGTTGAAGAGCGATGTTCACGTTCTGACACTATCCGCAACGCCAATCCCCCGCACCTTGCAATTGGCAATGACGGGTGTGCGCGAACTGTCGTTGATCACCACGCCGCCGGTCGACCGCATGGCGGTTCGCACCTTCATTTCGCCTTTCGATCCACTTGTCATCCGCGAAACTTTGATGCGCGAGCATTATCGCGGCGGGCAGAGCTTCTATGTCTGCCCGCGTCTGGCCGATCTGGCGGACATTCAAGCCTTCCTGCAATCGGATGTGCCCGAGCTGAAGGTCGCAGTTGCCCATGGGCAGATGCCGGCGGGGGAATTGGAAGACATCATGAATGCTTTCTATGACGGCAAATATGATGTGCTTCTGTCCACCACCATCGTTGAATCCGGTCTCGACGTGCCGACCGCCAATACGCTGATCGTCCACCGCGCGGACATGTTCGGTCTGGCACAGCTCTATCAGCTACGTGGTCGTGTCGGGCGTTCCAAGGTTCGCGCCTTTGCGCTCTTCACGCTGCCGGTCAACAAGGTGCTGACGACGATGGCCGAGCGCCGGTTGAAGGTGCTTCAGTCGCTCGACACGCTCGGTGCGGGCTTCCAGCTTGCCAGCCACGATCTCGATATTCGCGGTGCCGGCAATCTGCTTGGCGAAGAGCAATCCGGCCATATCAAGGAAGTCGGTTTCGAGCTTTACCAGCAGATGCTGGAAGAAGCGGTTGCCGAGGTGAAGGGCGAGGACGACGTTATCGACACCGGCTGGTCGCCACAAATCTCCGTCGGTACCTCCGTGATGATTCCGGAAAGCTATGTGCCTGACCTGCACCTGCGCATGGGGCTTTACCGTCGCCTGGGCGAATTGACGGACCTCAACGAGATCGACGGCTTCGGCGCGGAAATGATCGACCGCTTCGGGCCGCTGCCGAAGGAAGTGCAGCATCTCTTGAAGATCGTTTACGTCAAGTCGCTCTGCCGTACCGCCAATGTCGAGAAGCTGGATGCCGGTCCGAAGGGCGTCGTCGTGCAGTTCCGCAACAAGGAGTTCCCGAACCCGGCGGCACTCGTTGGCTACATCGCCAAGCAGGGCTCCATGGCAAAGATCAGGCCTGACCACAGCGTGTTCCTCACCCGCGATCTGCCGACGCCTGAAAAGCGCCTGGCCGGCGCGGCGATGATCATGACACAGCTTGCGGAACTGGCGAAATCCTGACGCAAGTAAGAAAAATCGCGTCCTTGAGATTCCTTACAGGGAATTAATCAAACGGACATGTATCGGTAGTCTTCCGGGGCGTAGTCTCATCCTCATCAGCACAGGACGATGTGCTGACAGATTTTAAGGAGCAGGACTATGTGGACATTGAAGAACAGATTTGTCACCGCTGGTCTGGTTGCTTTGACAATTGCGGGCACCACAATTGCCACCACCAGCCAAGCTGAAGCACGCAACAATTTCGGCCGCGGCCTTGCCGCCGGTATTGCTGGTACACTCGTAGGCGGCGCATTGCTGTCTGCTGCGCATGACAGGCCGGTTTATGGCACGCCTGTTTACGCCGAACCCACCTATTACGGCCCGCCCCCTGTCGTTTACGAGCCCGTCTATCCCCGTTGCCATGTTGCATGGCGTCAGGACGGATTTGGCGACATGTATCGCGTCCGTGTCTGCGATTGATGTGAATGATATTGCTGTTGATGTGAGCTGATATTGTAAGACGAAAATAAATAAAATTTTTCAATCAAGTGGTTATAAACGGGGCGGGCCGACTATCGGCCCGCCTCCGTTTTTTCATCCGGCAACATAACGGCCGTTACATTCTGGTCCGATGCAGCAACAGAGTTTGGCAGTGGCACGTTCCGCTGTTTTTCGCGCATCAGCGTCAGCAGGCCAGAGCCCACGATCAGTGCGATGCCGACGAGCATCCAGCCGTCTATCCTGTCGCCGAAGATCAGGTATCCGAAAAGAATGGCCCAGAGCATTTGGCTGTACTGCGTCGGGCCGATCACCGCTGCGGGCGCATATTGCGCGGCATACATGATGAGGACATTGGCAAGCGCCGCCAGCAGGCCGTAGCCAGCCAGCATCAGCCATTGTTCGGCGTTCGGAAGCGTGAAGGTGGGAATCATCAACACGCCGCAGACAGCAAGGCAGCCAAGCAGGCCCGCTCCATAAAGCGAGATGTTCTTTTCCCGTGGCCCGATCGCGCGGAAGATGACGATGGAGATCGCCCCGCCCATGCCGCCAATGATCGCCCCGAGATGACCGATGGAGAGTTCGCGGAAGCCCGGTCTCAAGATGATGAGAACGCCGGCGAAGCCGATGATGACCGCCGACCACCGCTTGATGCCGACCTGCTCCTTTAGAAAGATGACCGACATGATGGTGACGAAGGAGGGCAGGAGGAAAATCAGGGCAAAGGCTTCCGCCATGGCAAGATGGGTAAATGCGACGACGCTGCCGATGGTGCTGGCACCGGTGGCAAAGAACCGCAAAAGCCAGAGAGACCGGTTCGTCGTGCGGACGATATCTGTCCAGGCATCGTGACGCTTGCGGATGAAGGGGAGTGCGAGCAGCCCGAAGAACGCTCCGAAGAAGCCCGATTCGACGGGTGGGAGTTGCCCGTCGATAAGTTTTACGCTTGCATCGCTGAAAGCATAGGCCGCGAAGGCGGCAAAGGCGAGCAATATGCCCTTCAACCTGCTGTCTGGCACGAAATCACCGCTGGATTACTGGGTCGAAAATCGCAGCGGCGACGAGGCGCTACTCACGCCATTTCGGGCGCTGCGATCAGTTCATTGCCCTATGCTCTTCCGCTTTCATTTTGGCAATATCCCGCAGTGCATTAATAAGCACGTCCGGCGTTTGTGCGCCGCTGACGGCGTATTTCTGATCCAGGATAAAGAACGGGACCCCGGAAACGCCCATTTGCTGCGCCGCATCAATCTCGGCCTTGATCGTATCCTTATCAGCATCTGACGCCAGTAGGCGGGATACGAGTTCGCGGTCCATACCGCATTTACCTGCGACGTCGATCAGCACGGCATGATCGCCGATATTGCGGCCTTCTTCGAAGTTTGCCTTGAACAGTGCCGTGACGATTCTGTCCTGAAGCGCGCGGTCCTCGGCATGCGCCCAGAGCGAAAGCCGGTGCGCGTCAAGCGTGTTCGGACCGATTTTGATCGCCTCGAAATCATAGGCAATACCCACTTCACGACCGAGTTCGGTGAGCATCTTATGGGCCTGTTCGACGCGATCCTTGCCGCCGAGTTTCTTTTCCAACTCGACTTTCTGATCGACTCCTTCCGGCGGATAATCCGGGTTCAACTGATATGGACGCCAGTTGATGTCGACGCTGACTTCGTCCTGAACTTCAGCCAGGGCCAGATCGAGACGCGCTTTTCCGAGATAGCACCAGGGACACACCATGTCCGAGACGATGTCGATGACAATGCGTTGCATGGTGCTGTTCCTTCCTGTGTTTGAATAACGCCTCATCTAGATAGTCTGTGCTTACGGCACAAGGCGTTACCAAAAGGGAACCGTCACTGGTGGAGCGGCGCAAGCCTTCTACTGCGCGCGCGCGTCCCACCATGTCTGCTTCTGGTTTCCGGTGAGCGGGGTCTTCTCCGGCCGGTCGATATATTTCCAGCGGGCTACCCATTGTGCACCGATATAGTAGAGCGGAATCACATAGTGGCCAGCCGTCAGAAGCCGATCATAGGCGCGCACGGCAACCTCGAAATCTTCCGTCTCACGGGCCTGCAGCAAGGCCTCGATCATCCGGTCGACATCCGGGTCCGCAACGCCGGCATAATTGAAACTGCCGTTGGCATTTTTCGAGACCGAGCCCCAGCGATTGATCTGTTCTGCACCCGGCGACAAGGACGACGGGAAGGAACGGATGATCATGTCATAATCGAAGCTATTCGAGCGGGATTGATACTGCCCGTCATCCACGGAGCGGATCGCCATATCGACGCCGATCAGCTTCAGAGAACGCTGGTAGGCAAGCGCAATACGCTCCTGAGCAGGGTTTTGCGTCATGAGCTCGAAGCTCAGCGGCCTGCCATCCTTATCGACCATCTTGCCGTTCTTGATGGTCAAGCCAGCCTCACCGAGCTTGGAGACGGCTTTCTTCAGGACGGTGCGATCTGCGCCCGTTCCGTCGGTCGTCGGCATTTCGTAGGTGCCTGCCAGGATCTCCGGCGGCAGACGCTTTGCGGCGTCGCCGAGCAGCGCCAATTCCTTTTCGTTGGCCGGGTTGCCATAGGCACCGAGCTTGGAGTTCTGCCAGTAGCTTTGGGTTCGCTTGAAGGCGCCACCGAGAATGTTTCGGTTCATCCACTCGAAATCGAGCACGTAGGACAGTCCCTCACGCACCTTCTCGTCGGCAAACATAGGGCGACGGGTGTTGAAGACCAGACCGAACATGCCAGACGGTAGGCCCGGTTCGAAAACATCTTTCGAGATGTCGCCCCGCTGAACCGCCGGGAAATTATAAGCCTGGCCCCAGTGGGAGGTATCAGAGGTACCGTTGATTGCATCGCCTTCCGGATAGATGTCGATATCGCCCTTCTTGAAGGCTTCGAACATCGTCGTCACCTGCAGGAAGTAGGTGACGCTGATCTCGTCGTAATTATCGAAACCGATCTTCGAGGGAATATCCTTGCCCCAATAATTCTTGTCCCGTTCCCAGACGATCTGTTCGCCAGGTCGCAGGGTCTTGATTCGATAGGGACCGGAGCCGATCACCGGCCCGAGGCCTGCCTGCTCGAAGGTTTTGGCATCGATGGCGTGGGCGGGCAGGATCGGCGTGGAGGATGCCAGGATGAGAGGTGTCTCGCGATTGGCTTTTTCATTGAAGGTGAAGCGAACGCTGCGCTCGCCCACCTTTTCCATCTTGGCAACGCCATTCAGGCGGCTGTCGAAAGGCGGACGACCCTTTTCCTTCAAAAGATTGAAGCTGAAGATCACATCTTCCGGCGTGACGGGCTTGCCATCCTGCCAGTGGGCTTTCGGATTGAGGTTGAATTGGATGTAGGTTCGCTCATCGTCCCATTCGGCGCTTTCCGCCAGCAGGCCGTATAGGGTGAAGGGCTCGTCATGGGAGCGCTGCATCAGCGGTTCATAAAGAAGATTGCCGAATTCCGGGTCCCAAACGCCACGCGCGGTGGTGCGCATACCCTTCAAAACGAAGGGATTGAGCGCATCGAATGTGCCGACGACGCCGTAGGAGACGCGTCCGCCTTTCTTGACGTCCGGATTGACATAAGGAAGGTTCTTGAAGTCCGCCGGCAGGGCGGGTTTGCCATGCATCGAAATGCCGTGAAGCGGTTCAGCCATCGCCATGCCGGAGATAAGAAGGGCGGGAATGAGCGCCAAAAGGCTTCGCATGTCACTATCCTGTCGCATTCGGGCTGTTGATTCCAAGGTCGTGGGACCTGAACTCAAATCGCCTGTCTTGTTTGATTCCCGCGCAAATCTATCACAGCGGACAGGGGCATCCGATCATGGAAATCTTGTCGGATACAAGGAAAAAGTAAAAGAAATGCTGGATATCAGGTCGATCGGGATGTAACAGGAGTCCCGAAACACTCGGGTCACGCATTTGCCTCATTTAAACGACAGTGGAACGGGCAGACGGATACCGGCGATGTTGAGCGGTGCTCACATGAAGCGCTGCTTCGCATAAATTCAGGAGACGGAACTCTTATGATGCAAACTGCAAACACATTCACCCGGGCGGCCCTGTCTGCTCTCGTTCTTTCTCTGGGCGCCGTGTCTGCACCGGCTGTTTCTCAGGCTCAGCAGGCTGCCGCTCCGGCAGGCGCTCCGCCGCTGGGCTGGTTCAAGACCTGCAGCAAGCAGGAAGACAATGATGTTTGCGTCGTGCAGAATATCGTTCTTGCCCAGAACGGCCAGATGATCACCGCCGTTGGCCTGATCAGCGTCGAAGGCAAGGTCAACCGCAAGATCCTTCAGGTGTCCGTCCCGACTGCACGTCTTCTGCCTCCGGGCGTCGTCATGCAGATCGATGGCGGCAAGGGCCAGAAGCTCGATTACGCCGTCTGCCTTCCAGACAAGTGCACCGCTGAAGTGCAGCTGACGGATGCGATGATTGCAAGCCTGAAGAAGGGCAACGAAGTCGTCTTCACCTCGATCAACTTCCGTCGCGCTCCGAACCCGATCAAGATTGCGCTGAACGGCTTCACCGGTGCTTATGACGGCCAGCCGATCAGCCAGTCTCAGCTTGCCGAAAGCCAGCGTTCGCTGCAGGAAGGCATGCAGAAGAAGGCTGAGGAAGCCCGCAAGAAGCTGGAAGCAGCACAGGACGCTGCCAAGGCCAAGCCTGCAAACTAATCTGATCTGCAGAGATCAAAAAAAAGAACCGGCTTCGTTTGAGGCCGGTTTTTTCGTGTCTGGGTTTTGGGGCTTGCTGGCTCAATGCGTCATGGCCGACTTTGGCCTGAGTTCACCATTGGGAGTGGTGTCGAATATCCGGGTGATATTCGGATTGCGCAATGGCTGCTCGCTCTCGTCATGCACAAGGTTCTGCTCAGAGACGTATGCGACGTATTCCGTCTCATCGTTTTCCGCCAGCAGGTGGTAGAAGGGCTGGTCGCGGTCGGGGCGGATCTCAGCCGGGATCGCGTTCCACCATTCCTCGGTATTTGCGTATTCGGGATCAACGTCGAATATCACACCGCGGAACGGAAACACCTTGTGGCGAACGACTTCACCGATCGTAAATTTTGCGTTTCGTTGTTTCATGGCATGTCATCCTTTCCCCGTATAATTTGGGGTATGATGCGGAAATATCAAGATGTAGCGGTCTCAAGCGCCTATCAGCGGATTTTTCCCAAAGGTGCCGTTGCGAGAACCACGCCTCCTGTCACAAGTATAATGCCCACCGCATGATATGGTTCGAATGTCTCGCCAAGAAACAACACGGCCATGACGATGGATACTGGCGGCATCATGTAAAGCGTAATGCCGGCTGTAACCGGTCCGAACACGCGGACCGTATGCGTGAAGCAGTAGAAGGCCGCAATCGACGCAAAGAGAATGATACCACCAATCTTTGCCCAGGCCGTCGGCGTCGAGGGTAAAAGGCCGCCGTTGAAAAGTTCTATGCCAGCGAGTGGTGCCAGAACAAGAGCGCCGGAAAAGGCGATCGTGCCAAAGAGGCTCAGCGATGCGAGATCGCGCGCGGCGGGATCACGCAGCAGCAGGGAGTAGATTGCGAAGGCGATGGCGCCGCTCAAGATTGCGAGATCGCCAATGTTGAAATTCAATGCCCATAGTTGCGAGATATCTCCCTTCAGAACGATCTCCGCCACGCCGGCAAAGGCAATGAGCATACCAATGAGTTCAAGCCGTCTGATCGGTCGAGCCTGGAAGATGCGCTGAAAGATGATGATGAAGAGCGAGGATGTGGTGTAAATCAGCGTGCCGTTGGCGGCCGAGGTTTTTGTCAGGCCCCAATAGACCACGCCACCACACACCGCCATGCCAAGCGCGCCGAGCACAAACCAGAGCATTGTCTTCTTGCGGATGAAGGTGACGCAGGCGCGCCAGTCGCCCAGGATGAAGGGTAGCACGAAAAGGGTGGATAGCGACCAACGCAGAAATGCCGTGGTAAAGGGTGAGACTTCGCCGCTGATGCCGCGCCCGAATATCACATTGCTGGAGAAGAAGAAGGGAACGGCCAGAAAGATCAGCCAGTCACGCAGGCGAGGGGACGGGGCGGGGCTCATGGGCATTTCCAGTTTTCGCATGTGAGCAGACTACTCATCGGCGACCTGCTCGTTGGAAAGAGAAAGGCGCCCCGCAGGGCGCCTCAAGTCGTTCGATGGGCATATATCCTGCCAGGATGGCGTAAGGTTTGAGAGAGGCGCTCCGAAGAGCGCCTCACGCGAACCTTTAAGCCGAGTAGTACATGTCGAATTCGACAGGGTGCGGGGTCATTTCGAAACGCATGACTTCCTGCATCTTCAGTTCGATGAAGGCATCGATCTGGTCGTCGTCGAACACGCCACCAGCGGTCAGGAACTTGCGGTCCCTGTCGAGGCTTTCGAGCGCTTCGCGCAGGCTGCCGCAGACCGTTGGGATCTTCTTCAGTTCCTTTGGCGGCAGGTCGTAAAGATCCTTGTCCATCGGCTTGCCGGGATGGATCTTGTTCTTGATGCCGTCGAGGCCTGCCATCAGCATGGCGGCGAAGCCGAGATATGGGTTCTGGGTCGGGTCCGGGAAGCGGACTTCGACGCGCTTTGCTTTCGGGTTGGAGCCGAACGGAATGCGGCACGATGCCGAGCGGTTGCGTGCCGAGTAGGCGAGCAGAACCGGCGCCTCATAGCCCGGGACCAGACGCTTGTAGGAGTTGGTCGTCGGGTTGGTGAAGGCGTTGATCGCCTTGGCGTGCTTGATAATGCCGCCGATGTAATAGAGGCAGGTCTCGGAGAGGCCGGCATATTCATCGCCTGCGAAGGTTGGCTTGCCGCCCTTCCAGATAGACTGGTGAACGTGCATGCCCGAGCCGTTGTCGCCATAGATGGGCTTCGGCATGAAGGTTGCGGTTTTGCCGTAGGCGTTTGCGACCTGGTGGACCACATACTTGTAGATCTGCATCTTGTCGGCGCTGGAGACCAGGGTGTCGAACTTGACGCCGAGTTCGTGCTGCGCAGAGGCGACCTCGTGGTGGTGCTTTTCAACGACCACGCCCATTTCGCCAAGAACCGTCAGCATCTCGGAACGCATGTCCTGGAGGCTATCGACAGGTGGTACTGGGAAGTAGCCACCCTTGACGCGCGGACGGTGACCAAGGTTGCCGGTCTCGTAATCCGTATCGTCGTTGGATGGCAGTTCGGACGAGTCGAGCTTGAAGCCGGTATTGTAGGGATCGGCCTTGTACTTCACGTCGTCGAAGACGAAGAATTCAGGCTCGGGACCAACGAAAACCGTGTCACCGATACCCGACGCCTTGAGGTAGGCTTCAGCCTTCTTGGCCGTGCCGCGCGGGTCGCGGTTGTAGGATTCGCCGGAGATCGGATCGAGAATATCGCAGATGATGACCATGGTGGACTGCGCGAAGAACGGGTCCATATGAACGGTGGCTGGATCCGGCATCAGCACCATGTCGGACTCGTTGATGGCTTTCCATCCTCCGATGGAGGAGCCGTCGAACATGACGCCGTCGGCAAACATGTCCTCGTCCACGCAGGCCACGTCCATGGTGACGTGCTGCAGCTTGCCCTTTGGGTCTGTAAAGCGCAGGTCGACGAATTTTACATCGTTGTCCTTAATCTGCTTCAAGATATCATTGGCGGTGGTCATAGCAATTTTCCTTGAGTGGTAATGTTCAACCCGGTGAAGCATGAGCCTTTTTCGGCTCGTCTTTTTTTAAATGGCGTCAACACCCGTTTCACCCGTACGAATACGGATAACTTCTTCCACATTCGAGACGAAAATCTTTCCGTCGCCGATGCGCCCTGTCTGAGCGGCATTGCGAATCGCTTCGATCACAGCGTCCGCATTTTCATCTGCAAGCACCACCTCGACCTTCACCTTCGGCAGAAAGTCGACGACATATTCTGCGCCGCGATAAAGTTCAGTATGGCCTTTTTGACGACCAAAGCCCTTGGCTTCCGTAACCGTTATTCCCTGGAGGCCGACTTCCTGAAGGGCTTCCTTCACTTCATCGAGCTTGAAAGGCTTAATGATCGCTTCGATCTTTTTCATGAGAAAATATCTCTCCGCTTCTCCCGTTAAAGCGGTCTGTCCGCTCCGCCACAAGAATGCACGTATCGTGCCAGATCGGAAGCCGCTTTGGATAAAAAATCTGCGAAATCTGACGTCGAAGGGAACAATTCCGCGCGGTCTGAGCATGTTGAGTCCACAACATGCTCACCAACCGCGCCAAATATGGCAGAATTCATCTGAAGCGGCCACAATTACAATTCGTTAGCCTACACGCCCCGATGTCGTGTGGTTGCTAAAAAAATGATCATTTGACTTATTTTTAGTCTTTCTTTCTTGCCTTAAAAAGCGCCGGTTGCGTTTCGCCGCATTTTCCGATGAGGTGCGAATTATGACTCATTCCGTTCAATATCGTTTGGTCGATCCGGTTGCTATGAGCCGCATTGATGCCGCCGCTGAAGCCAGCGGGATTTCCATCATCTCGCTGATGGAGCGCGCAGGACAAGCGGTCGCTGCTTGCGCATTGCGGCACTATCCTGAAGCGCGCCGATACGCTGTGCTTTGTGGAGCAGGCAACAATGGCGGCGACGGTTTTGTTGCCGCTCGCGCTCTTCGTGAAGCGGGGGCGGATGTCGCGGTGTTCGTGTTCGGCGATGTGGTCAAGCTCAAAGGTGCCGCCCAGCAGGCTTATGAGGCGTGGATCGATGTTTCGGGCGATATCGGCAATCAATCGCTCGCCGCATTCACCCCGCGTGATGGCGACGTGGTCATCGACGGGATTTTCGGGGCAGGGCTTTCGCGCGAAGTTCCGCCGGAAGTTGCTGCGGTTATTCGCGCTGTGGGGCACGCAGGAACACCAGTCATTGCGATTGATCTTCCCTCGGGGCTCTGCGGCCGCCGGGGTGTTGCCCTCGGCTCTGCATTCAAGGCTGCCCGGACAGTAACCTTCGTGGCAAAGAAGCCGGGTCATATGCTGATGCCGGGACGCGAGTTTTGCGGTGCGCTGGAGGTGTTCGATATCGGCATTCCTCGACGCATCGTCGAAGCGAATGTTGGAGCTCTATGGGAAAACTCCCCCGATCTTTGGAAGAGTTATCTTGTCCATGATGATGTGGAGACGCACAAGTTCAAACGCGGTCATCTGACGGTCTTCGCAGGTCCGTCCCATTCGACAGGGGCCGCGCGGATGACGGCGATGTCCGGCTTGCGGGCAGGCGCCGGGATCGTGACGATCGCGGCTCCACAAGAGGCGATCTCCGTTCTTTCGGCGACACTCACGGCGGTGATGGTGACACCGATCGACGATGGAGACGCTCTCGGGGAATGGGCTGAAGACGCACGCCATGGGACTTATGTTCTCGGGCCTGGTTTTGGCGATCTGGAAAAAGCCAGAGCGTTCGTAGCGCTCCTCAAGGATCGCGCGCTCGTGCTCGATGCCGATGGGATTACGGCCTTCAAGGATGATACTCTCAAGCTCATTTCGCTCTTTTCCGAAGACGCGCCCAGGATCATGACGCCGCACGAGGGCGAGTTTGCACGACTGTTCCCGGATATTCATGCGGATGCCACACTAAGCAAAATCGAAAAGGCGCAAGCCGCTGCCAAATGCAGCAATGCCGTCATCATCTACAAGGGAGCCGATACGGTGATTGCAGCTCCCGACGGTCGGGCAAGCGTCAACACCAACGCACCCTCGTCGCTGGCGACTGCGGGATCTGGCGATGTGCTGGCCGGTATCTGCGGCGCGCTTTTGGCGCAGCAGGTGCCGGCATTCGAAGCTGCCGCTGCGGCCGTTTGGTTGCATGGGGAGATGGGGCAGAGGCTTGGGCCGGGCTTGATCGCCGAAGATCTGGCATCGGCGGTACGGCCATTCGAGGCTTTCGAGGCGAGGGTCAGGACAGGCTGACGAGTGTGTTACAGCTTCGGCGTATGGCTGGACCAGACGGGCTTGCTGATCGTCTGAAGTTCTGACGTCGGTCTGCCCTCTATGCGTGCCAGCACGGCACGGGCAAGCTCGCGACCCGCCAGCTTGATATCCTCGTTCATTGTATGGATTTCCGGTCGGAGCCAGTTGAGAAAGTCGGCTGACTGTTTCGACACGATATCCACATCCGTTCCGACCTTCTTGCCACTCGCTTCGATCCCGGCCACGATCGCAATCGTCGAACTGCCACTGATCGACACGATGCCATCCGGCACATCGCTGCCGCTCATCAACCGTGCCGTTTCCTGCTTCAGCTCCTCCAAAGGCGTGTCGTTGTTGATATTGGGCAGGGCGAACTCAGTGATCCCAAAGTCTTTCAATCCACGCTCAAATCCGCGACGGGCAAAGTCGTGATAGGAGAACTGGCTTTGCGGCAGCAGCACGGCCACGCGTTTCCTGCCGCACTGGGCTAAGCGCTTCATCGCCTCGTAGACATAGGCTTCGTTATCGAAGTCATGAAAGGGGTGATCGATGCCCATGCTGCTTCTGCCATGGGTGGCGAAGGGCATGTTGCGCTCGGTCATCAGGCGCACGCGTGGATCTTCGGGGCGGACCTTGGAAATGATGACGCCATCTGCCGATCCCGTCTCCAGAATGTAGCGGATTGGGGTCATCGTGTCCTTGGCATGCGTGTGGGGTGTGACGACAAGATGGTAGGGTGTGTTGGTCAAAACCTCGGTGATGCCGAAGACCATCTGCGAGGTAAAACCCATCAACTCTTCATCGACGCTGAGAACCAGCGCAATGACATTGGTCTTTCCGGTGCGAAGGCGAACGCCGGCACGGTTCGGCTGATAGCCGATCTGGCGGGCGACACGCCGCACGCGCTCCTTGGTATCCGCCCCGATATCGGGTGCGTCTTTCAAGGCGCGGGAGACTGTAGTGATGCCGAGACCCGTCATATAGGCAATGGTCTTCAGCGTCGGGCGTTCATTGGACGAAAGCGCTTGGCCGCCTGCTTCTATGTCCGTGCTATCGTTCATTTGCCGCCGCCTCCCATAACCGGACGGGCATCGTAGTGCGGTTTTATTCCATTGCAAAGCTCAAGGTGTCGTAACCGGTACGGCTTGTGACTTGGAGCGTCTGAAACGATGCAGGTTGGATGGCGTGAGAGAGGTTGAAAGGTTGGTGTGAGAAGGGGAGATAGTAGGACATATTGACGACAACAAGGGGATGATTTGTTTCCAAATGATCTTAAAAAACTCTTCTAGTTAGCTGATATTCAAAATATATGTTGATTTCTTACGCTTGATCTTGGCTGACGTAAATCCCGATGTGTGTTGATCGAACTTTTCGGGCGTGACGGTCATAGTTTTTTACGATAACGTTTCTGCCCGGAGGAATTCTCGATCTGATTTTTCATGGCTGCGGAAAGAGCGACGACTCGTTTTGACCGCATTGCTGACAGTGGATGGAGTCGCAACGCCATGGCCGTTGCGTAATAAGCAAGGCAGTGAAAATGGCATCAACTTACGCAAGCGATCTCGTTATCGATCTTTCAGGCCAGTGGCGTCTGGCATCGGCCGAGGGTGATCATGCAACCACCATAACGATCCCGGGTGACGTCCATACGGCGCTCCATGAGGCATCGATCATTCCCGATCCCTACTTTGGCCGTAACGAGAACGACGTGCAGTGGGTGGCGCATCGCGACTGGATCATCGAGCGCCGTTTTACGGTCGATGATGTCGATGCCGACTGGTATCTCGATATCGACAATCTCGACACGGTGGCCGTCGTCTTCGTCAATGATGTGCCGGTGCTTGCAGCCGACAATTGTTTCCGTCGCTACCGACCGGACGTGTCCTCGGCTCTCCAGCCGGGTGAAAACGTCATCCGCATCCATTTCCATTCCAGCATAAAGGCAGGCGCGGACCGCCAGGCGGCTCAGCCTTTTTATGTGCCGTATCACCCGGGCAACTCACCCATCCCCAACGGCAATCTTCTGCGAAAACCGCAGTGCCATTTCGGCTGGGATTGGAACATCGCGATAGCGCCACTCGGTATTTATGGAAACATCATGCTGCGCCGGCTTGAGACAGCGCGCATTGAGCATGTCACGACCACGCAGCATCATAAGGATGGCGGTGTTGAACTGCATGTCGAGGTGACACTCCATGCCGCCCAGCCTGCCAGTCTGCCCGTGCATCTGTCGCTCGGCGATGAACGGCTACGCCTCGATTGTGGCGTCTCTGCCGGCGAAACTGTCATCCGCCAGGTGTTCTTCGTCGAGAATCCCAAGCTCTGGTGGCCGGCAGGCAGCGGCGAGCAGGCGCTCTATACGCTGAGCGTCGAATTGCCAGACGAGACGATGACCCGTCAGATCGGCTTGCGCACAGTCGAGCTTTTGACCGACAAGGATGAGGCCGGCAGCCGTTTTACGCTTTGCGTTAATGGCCGTGAGATCTTCTGCCGCGGCGCGAACTGGATCCCTTCGGACGCGCTGTTTTCGCTCTCAAGTGCAGAAAAGACGGAAGACCTGCTTCTGTCCGCGGTCGAAGCCAATATGAACATGATCCGCGTCTGGGGCGGTGGCTTCTACGAGCCGGACTGGTTCTATGATCTCTGCGACCGGTTGGGCCTGATGGTATGGCAGGATTTCATGTTTGCCTGCAATCTTTACCCTTGCACCGAAGACTTCCTCGACAATGTCGAGCTCGAGGTCGATTACCAGGTAAAGCGGCTGGCCTCGCATCCCTCGATCGCGCTCTGGTGCGGCGACAATGAACTCGTTGGAGCGCTTAACTGGTTCGAAGAGTCCCGCAACAATCGCGACCGCTATCTTGTCGCCTATGATCGCCTCAACCGCACCATCGAGCGCGCGCTGAGGAAGGCGGCCCCGTCGGCCATCTGGTGGCCGTCAAGCCCGGCCTCCGGTTATCTGGACTATGGCGATGCATGGCACGCGGATGGTTCGGGCGACATGCATTACTGGTCCGTCTGGCACGAGAACAAATCCTTCGATGATTACCGGACGGTGCGTCCGCGGTTCTGCTCGGAGTTCGGTTTTCAGTCCTATACGTCCATGCCGATTATCCGCACCTATGCGGACAACAAGGACATGAACATCGCGTCGCCTGTGATCGAGCTCCACCAGAAGAATGCGGGCGGCAATGAGCGCATTGCCGCAACGATGTTCCGCTATTTCCGCTTCCCGAAGGACTTCGAGAACTTCGTCTATGTCAGCCAGGTGCAACAGGCGCTCGCCATCAAGACGGCCGTCGAATATTGGCGTTCGCTCAAACCCCATTGCATGGGCACGCTCTATTGGCAGCTGAACGACACCTGGCCGGTCGCCTCGTGGTCGAGCCTCGACTATGGCGGTAGCTGGAAAGCCCTTCATTATGCGGCACGGCGCTTCTTCCAGCCGGTCGCCGTGTCAGCCGTTCCGTCTGAAGACGGTAAGTCGGTTCGCTTCTCCATGGTCAACGATACGTTGGATGACGTCGAAATCGACATGAACATCTTCGCGCTGGCGCTCGACGGCGTTCGGATTCCGCTGAAATCTGCCAGCGGCACCTGCGGACCGGATGCCGCCTCGCTCTTGACCGAGATCGACCTGGATCAAATTCCAACCGGCGCGCTGCTCTCCTGGAATTTCATCGCCTCCAACGGCATGCTGGGCGAGGGGCATCACGTGCGAGATACCTACAAGGCGCTCGATCTGCAACCATCGGGTCTCAGCCATCGGGTAACGGCGCTGGACAATGGTGACTTCGAGGTGGAGGTTCAGGCGCAAGGTCTTGCGCTTTTTGTCATGGTGGAAGCCGATATCGCCGGGCGCTATTTTGACAACCTCTTCGATCTGGCTGCGGGAGAAAGCCGTCGCATCGTCTTCTCGCCAAGCGACAAGTCGCAGACGGCCAAGCCGTCGTTTAAGCTGTTCGATCTGTACACATCGCAGTCACAGGCTTGAAAGCCGACTTTGATCTTCTAATCTAAACTGCACCACGATCCGCCGCCTCCGCGGCGGATAAGCAATTCCATACAAGGGAGGAAAACCATGGCCTGGCAACCGGCTGAAAACCGCTACGCATCCATGAAGTACAATCATTGCGGCCGCACCGGCCTGAAGCTTCCGGCCATATCGCTCGGCCTCTGGCACAATTTCGGCAACGATTTCTCCCACAAGACGAAGCAGGAGATTTGCCGCAAAGCCTTCGATCTCGGCATCACCCATTTCGATCTTGCGAACAATTACGGTCCGCCTCCAGGCAGCGCCGAGAGCGCCTTCGGCGAAATCCTCAAAACCGATTTTGCCGGTTATCGTGATGAGCTGATCATCTCCTCCAAGGCGGGCTACAATATGTGGCCCGGTCCTTATGGCGAATGGGGTAGCCGCAAATATCTGATCTCGTCCTGCGACCAGAGCCTGAAGCGCATGGGTCTCGACTATGTCGATATCTTCTATTCCCACCGCTTCGATCCGGACACGCCACTGGAAGAGACCTGCGGCGCGCTCGATCACATCGTGCGGTCGGGCAGGGCGCTCTATGTCGGCATCTCGTCGTATAATTCGCAGCGCACCCGTGAGGCTGCGGCGATCCTGAAAGATCTCGGTACGCCCTGCATCATCCATCAGCCGAGCTATTCGATGATCAACCGCTGGATCGAGGAGGACGGCCTAGTCGATACGCTGGAGGAACTCGGCATCGGCTCCATCGTCTTTTCTCCGCTGGCACAGGGCATGCTGACGACGAAGTATCTTAACGGCGTGCCGGATGCGAGCCGCGCCAGCCAGAACAAGTCGCTCAACCCCGCCTTCCTCAATGATCGCAACATCGAGAACATACGTGGGCTGAATGCCATCGCCGAAAGGCGTAGACAGACGCTGGCGCAGATGGCGATTGCCTGGGTGCTGCGCGGCGGTCACATCACCTCTGCACTGATCGGCGCAAGCCGGCCTGAACAGGTGGAAGATTGCGTGAAGGCTCTTGAGAAGCCGGACTTCACCGCGGACGAACTGGCCGAAATCGATCGCTATGCACGAGATGCGGATATCAACCTCTGGGCCAAATCTGCCGAACTGAAAAAGTAAGGCAAGAGCACCGCTCGGGCATTCTAGTCCGAGCGGCCACCGTCGACTTGCTCGTCACATTAGAGATTGTGAACTTTAATTTCTTCCTCTAAGTTCTAGTCAACATTACGATATTGTAATTTCATGCTTCAGTTTCCATTCATCCTCGGCGCGGTAGGGTCATCCCATCATAACAGGAAAGGAAACACCCATGAAAAAGCTCGTCACCGTTTTTCTGGCTGCGACAATTCTCGCAGCGCCGATGGCCCAGGCGCAGGGTCGCCATGACTACGGGCATGACCGCCGTGGGGTTCACGAACGGACTGTCACGACCAAGAAGGTGATCATCAAGAAGCACCGCTGGGACCGCGGTCAGCGTTTGACGCCGGCCGAGCGACGTCACTTCGTCGACCGTCGTGAATATCGCCGCTATCACCTCAGAGAACCGCGCCGCAATGAGCGCTGGGTGCGCGTCGACAACCAATTCCTGTTGATCAATGCCGTCAGCGGCCTGATCATCGGCCTCGCCGCAGCGCGGTAACCAATGAACAGGAAAGCGGGCGCATCGAGCGCCCGCTTTCTTTTGCAGGGTCAGGCTGCCTGTCTGTTCCAATCGGGGAATGGATCGTTCAGGGTCTGCCAGGCATCCGGCGTAAAGCTTTTGGCATTGACGAGGCAGGCATCGAGTTCATGGCGAAGTGCTGCCTCGCTCATGGGGTCTGCGCCGATGAAGACGATCTCTTGTCGCCTGTCTCCCCAGATAGTGTCCATGTAAGGTGCCAGCATCTTCTCGAAGCTCGGATCATCCGGCCAACGTGTTTTTGGCACGGAGGACCACCAGAGCCCCATCTTGCCGGTTTTCACCAAGGCGCCCGCCTGGCTGATTTCGCCAACATGGTTGGGCCGCGTAGCCAGCCAGAAGAAGCCCTTGGCGCGGATGACGCCCGGCCAGTCGCGGTTGATGAAGGCATGGAAGCGGGCGGGGTCGAAGGGCCTCTTTGCCCGATAAACGAAGGAGCGGATGCCGTATTCTTCCGTTTCCGGTATGTGGTCCTTGAAGCCATGCAACTCCTTGAACCAGAGCGGATGCGTTTCCGCCTTGGCAAAATCGAAAAGGCCGGTGCCGAGTATCTCCGCTGAATCGACTTGTCCGAAATCGGCCTCGACAAGACGTGCGTCGGGATTGAGGCCGACGACGATCTTGCGGGCAGCATCAAGCTCTGCGGGGCTCGCGGCCGAGACCTTGTTCAGCACCACGACATTGGCAAATTCGATTTGTTCGACCAGGAGATCGACGAGCGTCCGATCGTCACCTTGGCCCGCCGTTTCGCCGCGATCCGCCAGAAAGTCAGCCGAGCCGTAGTCCTTCAGCAGATTGGCGCAATCGACCACGGTGACCATGGTATCAAGCTGCGCGACATCCGACAGGCTGTCACCCTTGTCGTCCCGGAAGTCGAATGTGGCCGCAACGGGCAGCGGTTCGGCAATGCCGGTGGACTCGATCAGCAGGTAATCGAAACGATCCTGCTCTGCCAATTGCCTGACCTCGTTCAGGAGGTCGTCTCTCAGCGTGCAACAGATGCAGCCATTGGTCATGTCGACCAGCTGCTCCTGCGTTCGGGACAGGTTCGCTCCGCCATCGCGAATAAGAGCCGCATCGATGTTGACCTCGCTCATATCGTTGACGATCACCGCGACCCGCAGTCCCTCGCGATTACCGAGAATATGATTGAGAAGGGTGGTTTTGCCGGCTCCGAGAAAGCCGGACAGAACTGTAACAGGCAGCTTCTTTTTCATATCACAACCTCATTTGTTATAACATTACATAGATGGTCCGAAAGAAGGGCGGTCCGTGCCGCCCTTTGTCTCCCGTCAGATCAGGACAGGCAGTTCTTCAGCGAATTGGCGATGCCGCGCATCAGCTTGAAATAGAGATCGGGTCCCGCTTCCAGCGTGCCGGCCTCCGGATCAAGCGTACCGGATTTGGCGTTTGTGCCTTCGATTACGACGTTGACCAGCTTCGGCTCGAATTGCGGTTCAGCAAATACGCAGGTCGCGTTGAGTTCCTTGACCTTGGCCTGGATCTGCTTGATGCGGTCGGCACCCGGCATGTTTTCAGGGCTGACGGTGATGGAGCCTGCCGTCTTCACACCGTAACGGTGTTCGAAATACTGGTAGGCATCATGGAAAACGATGAAGGGCTTGTCCTTGATCGGCGCGACGGTTGCCTCAAGCTCCTTGTCGAGCGCGTCGAGATTGTCGACCAGCTTCTTGGTGTTTTCCTGATAGGTCTTGGCATTGGCCGGATCGGCGGTCATCAGCGTCTTTTCGATTTCCGTCGCCATGGCCCTTGCATTGGCAGGATCCAGCCAAAGATGCATGTCGTATTCGCCGTGGTCGTGTCCGTCCTCATGGGCATGCGCGTGCTCACCCTCATGTGCGTGGTCGTGACCTTTTTCGCCTTCATGCGCATGATCATGACCCTCGTGATCGTGCTTATCGTCGCCCTCGTGAGCATGGTTATGGCCCTCGGCCTCCGCATGGTCATGACCTTCATGGTCGCCATGGTCATGGGCTTCGAAGGGGCCGCCTTCGCGGAAACTCAGCTTTTCGATGCCAGGCGCGTCGTCCAGTTCGACGACTGTTGCCTTTCCGGCCAGCGATTCCAGCGGCTTTTCCAGAAACTTTTCCAGTCCGTCACCGACCCAAAACACAACATCTGCATTTTCGAGCGCTTTGGCATTGGACGGCTTGAGGCTGTAGGTGTGGGGTGATGCACCGCCATCGACGATGACCTGCGGCACTGCGACGCCCTCCATGATGGCTGCCACTAGCGAGTGGATCGGCTTGATAGACACAACGACATTCGGCGCGGCCATGGCATTGGAGGCGCCGATCATGGCGGCAGAGGCGAGGAGGAGGGCGGCGAGTGACTTCATAGGGTATGCTCCACTTGTATCGAAGTGTAATGTTATTACATAAGTTGCGTAACGCTATAACGTATGCCATAGCCATGTGCAACAGCCGCAATCGGAAAATCCCATGCTTCATTCTCCGGCCAAAAACAACGGAAATCTCGTCTCCCTGTCCAGTGCAGGCGTGAGACGGAGCGGGCGTTGGCTGGTACGCGGCGTCGACTTTTCCGTCCGTCGCGGTGAGATCGTGACGCTGATTGGACCGAATGGCTCTGGCAAGTCCACGAGTGCCAAGATGGCGATCGGCGTGATGAAGCCGGATGAAGGAAAGGTCGAGCGTTTGGCTGGCCTGAAGGTTGGCTATGTGCCGCAAAAGCTTTCCGTCGACTGGACGATGCCTTTGACCGTCTGGCGGCTGATGACGCTGACCGGAGCCCTGCCGCCACGTGAAATTGACGCGGCGTTGAATGCCACCGGCATCGCGCATCTCGCCAAGGCCGAGGTCCAGCATCTTTCCGGTGGAGAGTTCCAGCGTGCGCTTCTGGCGCGTGCGATTGCCCGCAAGCCCGATCTGCTTGTTCTGGATGAGCCGGTTCAGGGTGTGGATTTTTCCGGAGAGATTGCGCTTTATGATCTTATCAAGACCATCCGCAATTCCACCGGCTGCGGCATTCTCCTGATCTCCCACGATCTGCACGTTGTGATGGCGGAGACCGATACGGTCATTTGCCTGAATGGCCATGTCTGCTGCCGTGGGACGCCGCAGGCCGTGAGCCAGAGCCCGGAATATATGCGCCTCTTTGGCGGTGCGGCTGCCAAGGGGCTGGCAGTCTATAGCCACCACCATGATCACACGCATCTGCCGGATGGACGCGTCATGCATTCCGACGGCTCGGTGACGGACCATTGCCATCCCGATGACGGGCATCATCATGAGCATGATCACACCCATGATCACGTCCACGCTCATAATCATTCCCATGATGAACAAGAAGATGCCTGCGGCTGCGGCCATCACCACGATCATCGCTCTGATGACACGACCCATGCGCCCGGAGTGAAGCATGTTTGACGACTTCTTCATCCGCGCCATCTTTGCAGGCGTCGGCGTCGCGCTGACCGCCGGGCCGCTTGGCTGCTTCGTGGTCTGGCGGCGCATGGCCTATTTCGGCGATACGATGGCCCATTCCGCGCTCTTGGGTGTGGCGCTCTCGCTGCTGTTTCAATTGAACCTGATCGTCAGCGTCTTTCTCGTTGCCGCGGCGGTGTCTCTGCTGTTGCTCTTGCTGCAACGGCGTCAAGCTCTGTCGGCGGATGCGCTGCTGGGTATCCTGTCGCATTCCGCACTTGCCTTTGGTCTCGTCATCGTTGCCTTCATGACATGGGTGCGGATCGATCTTGTCGCCTTTCTCTTCGGCGATATTCTTGCCGTCTCGGTCACCGATATTCAGATGGTCTGGGGTGGCGGAATCCTTGTGCTCCTGGCGATCGTCTATCTTTGGAAGCCGCTTCTGGCCTCCACGGTCAATGCCGAGCTGGCTGAGGCGGAAGGACTGCGGCCGGAACGTTCGAAGCTTCTCTTCATGCTGCTGATGGCGCTCGTCATTGCCATCGCCATGAAGATCGTCGGCATCATGCTGATCACATCGCTGCTGATCATTCCAGCAGCAACGGCCAGACGCTTTTCGTCGACACCGGAAATCATGGCGGTGCTGGCGTCGCTCATCGGTGCTGTCGCCGTCATCGGCGGACTGATGGGATCGCTGCAATACGACACGCCGTCCGGCCCGTCGATTGTCGTCGCCGCCGTCTTGCTTTTCGTCTTGAGTCTTTTGCCTGTGCCGGGACGGTCGCGCAGTGCCGAGCAGGGAGTGAACTGATGAACATGAATACGAATGCGAAGAACCTCACGCGCAACCAGTCGCTGGTCTACGACGCGCTGTCCCGCTCGCAGGCGCCACTCAGTGCCTATGTGATCCTCGACAAGCTGAGGGACAGCGGCTTTCGCGCGCCCTTGCAGGTTTATCGCGCGTTGGAAAAGCTGATCGAGTTCGGTCTGGTCCACCGGTTGGAGAGCCTGAACGCTTTCGTAGCCTGCTCCCACACAAGCGCGGATTGCTGCACCCATCACCACGGAACGGTGGCCTTCGCCATCTGCAACGCCTGCGGCCAGGTGACGGAGTTTCACGATCACGAGATCGATCATCGCCTTGGCGATTGGGTCAAGGGACAGAAGTTCAAGGCCGAAAAGACGACGATCGAGATCCGTGGTCTTTGTGAGGCCTGTGCAGTCTAGTCTCAAAAGCACGAGGCTGGAAGGTAGGCGGGCAGCCTAGACGGGCTCCAGTTCTTCGGCAAAGCGCTTCCAGTTGGCCACATATTTTTCTGCTGACTTTCTGATGCCCTCGGCGGCCTTTTCATCCAGCGTGCGGACGACGCGGGCAGGGGAACCGACGATCAGGGAATTGTCGGGGAACTCCTTCCCCTCGGTGACGAGCGCATTGGCGCCGACGAGGCAGTTTTTGCCGATCTTCGCACCGTTCAGGATTGTCGCTCCCATGCCGATCAGGGTGTTGTCGCCGATCGTGCAGCCGTGGATGATGGCGTGGTGGCCGATGGTGCAGTCGTTGCCGATCGTTGCGGGAAAACCCGGATCGCTGTGCACCATCACGCCTTCCTGAATGTTCGTGCCGCGGCCAACCGTCATTGGCTCGTTATCGCCGCGCAACGTCGCGCCGAACCAGATGCCGACATCGTCACCCAGGGTAACGGAGCCGATGACATTGGCATCCGGCGCGATCCAGTATCGATCCGCTGCTGGCAGGTTGGGCACTCTCGTTCCGAGGCGATAGACTGGCATAGGCGGATCTCCGATTTCTGTTCGGGTGTCAGACGACCTTGACCGTCAAAGTGCCGACGCCATCCACGCCGCACTCCATGATGTCGCCCTTGACAACTGGGCCGACGCCAGCCGGCGTGCCGGTCATGATCACATCGCCAGCGGCCAGCGTGAAGACCTTCGACAGTTCGGCGATGATTTCCGCAGTCTTCCAGATCATCTGGTCGAGATCGCCGGATTGCTTGCGCGCGCCGTTCACATCCAGCCACACCGCACCCTTGTCCGGGTGTCCGATCTTCGAGGCCGGAACGAGTGGCGAAATCGGTGCGGAGAATTCAAAGGCCTTTGCGCCTTCCCAGGAGCGGCCCATCTTCTTCAATCCGTCCTGCATGTCGCGCCGGGTCATGTCGATGCCGACACCATAGCCCCAGACGTGATCGAGCGCGCCGTCTACCGAGATATTCGAGCCGCCGCTTTTCAGTGCGACAACACATTCGACTTCGTAATGAACGTTGGAAGAGAGGGGCGGGTAGGGAAAGTCTTGGCCGGCGGGCAGCAGGTTGTCCGGGTTCTTCTGGAAGAAGAAGGGAGGCTCGCGGGATGGATCATGGCCCATCTCGATGGCGTGGTCCGCGTAGTTGCGCCCAACGCAATAGACCCGCCGCACGGGGAAGGTTTCGTTCGTGCCTTCGACGGGCAGGAGAACGGGTTGGGGGGCGGGGATCACTGTTGCGGACATAATGGCACTCCTTCTTGGGAGTGGTGTTGTCCCGCAATTTCAAGGCGATTTCCAGTCCAATCTTTCTGCAATATTCGCCGTCAGGATAAGAGCCACACGACACAACCCCCTACGACAATGAGGGCGACGATGACCGCGAGCAACCTGCCAACACCCGCATTGGTGTTGCTGTCGGCGCCGACGATGCTCCAGTAGAGAGACTTCTCGTCGCTCTTCTCACTCATCATGATCTCCCCAAAATTTTCTGACACCGTGCTTCATAAACCCCTTCGATCATTGAGGGTTCCGGTTCGTGCATCGCGGATTTGAAAAGACGCGGGTAGATCGCTCAGCCATTCCGCCCTATATGGACCCGAAACGCCGATCGTCTAAGCCTTCGATACGTCTATGTCACGCGAAGGAGACGAGGCGGCAATCAAGGATTGGCCAACGATTATGACGATGACTTCTCAACGCAAGGATGGCGCGTCGCATTACGCGCGTGGAAAGGTCTTCGCCGTCGCGCCGATGATCGACTGGACCGATACGCGTTGCCGCTTCCTGCATCGCCAGCTTTCGCAGCATGCGCTTCTCTATACGGAGATGATCGTGGCCGATGCCATCATCCACGGCAAGCGCGACAAGTTGCTGGACTATCACCCTCAAGAACATCCCGTGGCATTGCAACTTGGCGGCTCCGATCCCGGGAAGCTCGCCGAGGCCATCAAAATTGCCTCGGACTATGGATATGACGAGATCAATCTCAATGTCGGCTGTCCCTCCGACCGCGTTCAGTCCGGCACTTTCGGCGCGTGCCTGATGCGCGAGCCTGAGACAGTTGCGGCATGCGTCGAAGCGATGAAGGCGGTGGCGACTGTGCCTGTGACGGTAAAGTGTCGCATCGGCGTGGATGACCAGGAGCCGGACGCTGTTCTTCCAGACTTCATCGCACGTATGGTTGCCGCAGGGGCGGATGCCGTCTGGATCCACGCCCGCAAGGCATGGCTTCAGGGACTGTCACCCAAGGAGAACCGCGAAGTGCCGCCGCTGGATTATCAGCTGGCTTATCGCATGAAGCAGGAATTTCCCGATCTCTTCATCGGCATCAATGGTGGGATCACCGATCTCGATCAGGCGGACGAGCATTTGAAGCATATGGATGGGGTCATGCTGGGGCGTGCTGCCTATCATAACAGCTCGATCCTTGCGGAGGTGGATCACCGCATCTATGGCGCGCAGTCCCGCGATCTCGATCCAGACGCCTTGCGCGATGCGATGATGGCCTATGCAGAAGATTATATTGCCAAGGGCGGCCGCCTGAACCACGTCACCCGCCATATGGTCGGCCTGTTTCAGGGGTTGCCCGGCGCACGACGCTTCCGGCAAATCCTCTCCAGCGACGCGACGAAACCCGGCGCCGGCTGCGAAGTCATTGCCGCCGCCTTCGACGCCATCGACTTCGAGCGAGCGCCGGCGGCAATCGACGCATAATCAGGGCAGGTTCAGACGAGGGTCTGCAGCAGCTGCGCGCCGTTCGGCGCGTTGATCTTGCCGCCGGTGATGAAGAAGGCGAAAACATCGCGCGGCGTCTTCTCGGCTTTTCGGTCGGGCGCGATCATTGTAAGATCGTCTGGCGCGCCGCCAGCTGCATAGGTCTTCAGGCGCTCGCTCCACGCCTTCACATCCTTCTCAGGATAGCAGGTCTCGATATCGTCCTCGCCCTTTTGTAGACGGCAATAGACGAAATCCGCCGTCACATCCGGCAGCATTGGATAGTCGTGATGATCGGCGCAGACCACAGCGACATTGTGCTTGGCCAATAGCTCGATGAATTCCGGTACCTGGAAGCTGTCGTTGCGCACTTCGACGACATGCTGCAACTTCAACCCGTCCTGCTTTTCCGGCAACAAGGCCAGGAAGGCGGCAAAGTCCTCCGGCTCGAATTTCTTCGTCGGCGCGAACTGCCAGAGGATTGGGCCGAGATGCTCGCCAAGTTCGGTCAGCCCCTGCGTCAGGAACTTCGTCATCGATTCCTTTGCCTCGGCCAAAACCTTGCGGTTGGTGACGAAACGACTGGCCTTCAGCGAGAAAATGAAACCATCCGGCACTTCGGAGGCCCACTTGGCGAAGGTCGCGGGTTTCTGGCTGCCATAATAGGTGCCGTTCACCTCGATCGCCTTCAACTTGGAGCTCGCATATTCCAGCTGGCGTTTCTTGGTGAGCTTCTCAGGATAGAACGTGCCTTCCCAAGGCTCGAAGGTCCAGCCGCCGATACCGGCGCGGATCGTTCCCGACTTGCTCATCCGTCTCTCCCATCAACGCGAATTGCCATATGAAGGGGGCGGATCACTCCGCCGCCTGAATATTCTTTTCCGGATGGCGCTCCAGCAGTTCCTTCAGGAACTGACCGGTATAGGAGCGCTTTTCCTTGACGATCTGCTCGGGCGTGCCCGCTGCCACGACCTCACCGCCGCCTGTGCCGCCTTCCGGACCGATATCGATGATGTAGTCGGCCGTCTTGATGACCTCGAGATTGTGCTCGATGACCACGACAGAGTTGCCCTGATTGACCAGCTCATGCAGCATTTCCAGCAGCTTCTTCACATCGTGGAAATGCAGGCCAGTCGTCGGTTCATCCAGGATGTAAAGTGTCCGGCCGGTCGAGCGTTTGGACAGCTCCTTGGCAAGCTTGACGCGCTGCGCTTCGCCGCCCGACAGCGTATTGGCCTGCTGGCCGACCTTGATGTAGCCGAGACCGACATCGAAAAGCGATTGCAGCTTGTCGCGCACCGCAGGCACGGCGGCAAAGAACTCAACGCCTTCTTCCACTGTCATGTCCAACACGTCAGCAATCGACTTGCTCTTGAAGGTTACGTCCAGCGTCTCGCGATTGTAGCGCTTGCCGTGGCAGACATCGCAGGTGACATAGACATCCGGCAGGAAGTGCATCTCGATCTTGATCACGCCATCGCCCTGGCAGGCTTCGCAGCGCCCGCCCTTGACGTTGAAGGAGAAACGGCCAGGTGCGTATCCACGGGCCTTCGCCTCCGGCAGACCGGCGAACCAGTCACGAATAGGCGTGAAGGCGCCGGTATAGGTGGCCGGGTTGGAACGTGGTGTACGACCGATCGGCGACTGGTCGATGTCGATGACCTTGTCGATAAATTCGAAGCCATCGATACGATCGTGTTCCGCCGGAATCTCGCGCGCGCCCATGACGCGGCGTGCGGCAGACTTGTAGAGCGTTTCGATCAGGAAGGTGGACTTGCCGCCACCCGATACGCCGGTAACCGCTGTGAAGACGCCGAGCGGCACCGAAGCCGTGACGTTCTTCAGATTGTTTCCACGCGCGCCAACGACCTTGATCTCCTTTCCCTTCTTCGGCTTGCGCCGCTCTGCAGGAACAGGCACGCCCATTTCGCCCGACAGATACTTGCCCGTCAGCGAGTTCGGGTTGGCCATCACTTCCTGCGGCGTGCCCTCGGCAATGACCTGGCCACCATGGATGCCGGCAGCGGGGCCAATATCGACCACATAGTCCGCCGTCAGGATGGCGTCCTCGTCATGCTCGACAACGATGACGGTATTGCCGATATCGCGAAGATGCTTCAGCGTTTCCAGCAGGCGAGCATTATCGCGCTGGTGCAGGCCGATGGACGGTTCGTCCAATACGTAGAGAACCCCGGTCAGGCCGGAGCCGATTTGCGACGCAAGCCTGATGCGTTGGCTTTCACCGCCCGACAGCGTACCGGAATTGCGCGACAGGCTGAGGTAATCGAGACCGACGTCATTGAGGAAGCGCAGACGTTCGCGGATTTCTTTCAGAATGCGAACGGCGATTTCATTCTGCTTGGCGTTCAGCTTTTCCGGCAGGCCTTCGAACCAGTCGCGAGCGACCTTGATCGACATCTGCGTGACTTCGCCGATATGCAGTGTGTTGATTTTGACGGCGAGCGCCTCGGGCTTCAGGCGATAACCGGCGCAGGCCGGGCAGGGGGCTGCCGACATGTAGCGCTCGATCTCTTCACGCGCCCAGGCGCTGTCCGTTTCCTTCCAGCGGCGTTCGAGGTTGGGCACGATGCCTTCAAAATTCTTCACCGTCTTGTAGGAGCGGGCACCGTCCTGATACTGGAACTCGATCTTCTCGTCGGTGCCTTTCAGGATCGCTTTCTTGGCGGCATCCGTCAGGTCACTCCATCGGCTGGAGAGCTTGAAGCCGAAGGCTTTGCCGAGCGCTTCCAGCGTCTGGTTGTAATAGGGCGAGGAGGACTTGGCCCACGGCGCAATAGCGCCATCCTTCAGCGTGCGTGCAGGCTCCGGCACGATCAGTGCCTCATCCACTTTCTGCTGCGAGCCCAGACCATCGCAGGTCGGGCAGGCACCGAAAGGATTGTTGAAGGAGAAAAGGCGCGGCTCGATCTCCGGAATGGTGAAGCCGGAAACGGGGCAGGCGAATTTTTCCGAAAACAGCACGCGTTCGTGCGTTTCGTTGAGCGACTTGTTGGCGGAACCGCCGGCGGACGTTTCTTCCGCAGGCAGCGGCTTGTCGGCAAATTCGGCAACGGCCAGACCGTCCGCGAGCTTCAGGCAGGTCTCAAGGCTGTCGGCCAGGCGCGCAGCCATGTCCGGACGCACTACGGCGCGATCCACCACCACATCGATATCGTGCTTGTACTTCTTGTCGAGGGCAGGAACGTCGGCAATCTCGTAGAACTGGCCATCCACCTTGACGCGCTGGAAGCCCTTCTTCATCAGCTCGGCGAGTTCCTTCTTGTACTCGCCCTTACGACCACGCACGATGGGTGCGAGAATGTAGAGACGCGTGCCTTCCTCGAAAGCAAGAATGCGGTCGACCATCTGGCTCACCGTCTGGCTCTCGATCGGCAGACCGGTCACGGGCGAATAGGGAACGCCGACACGCGCGAAGAGAAGTCGCATATAGTCGTAGATTTCCGTCACCGTGCCGACGGTCGAACGCGGGTTGCGCGAGGTCGTTTTCTGCTCGATGGAGATCGCCGGTGACAGACCCTCGATCTGGTCTACATCCGGCTTCTGCATCATCTCCAGAAACTGGCGCGCATAGGCCGAAAGGCTCTCCACATAACGGCGCTGTCCCTCGGCATAGATGGTATCGAAAGCCAGCGACGACTTGCCGGAACCGGACAGGCCCGTCATGACGATCAGCTTGTTGCGCGGCAAATCAAGGTCGATCCCCTTGAGATTGTGCTCGCGCGCGCCGCGGATGGAAATCGTCTTCAATTCACTCATGACAAGGCTCTGGATTTCAGCTGTTTGGACGGATCGGTTCTTATGTCATCATCTGGAACGGCGTGTCGAGACGATTGACGTTCCGGTATGGTATTGCCCGGCGCGCTCTCGCCTGGGAATGCTTCTGGATCTGCTTGACTCACTCACCACGCCTTAATAGAACAAAAAAGGAACATATTGCAACTATGCCCGTTGGCAAGAACATTCCTTGTGGATTGTCGTTCCACTCGCTGCCCATCGCGGCGGGGGATGGTCTATGGTGCGCGGGACTTTTGAACAGGAAAAATGCCGTTCATGACGTTCGGCAGACAGGAAGATAAATATGGCTGGCAGCGTAAACAAGGTTATTCTGGTCGGAAATGTCGGCGCTGATCCGGAAATTCGCCGCACGCAGGATGGCCGACCAATCGCCAACCTGCGCATTGCGACGTCGGAAAGCTGGCGCGACCGCAATTCGGGCGAGCGCAAGGAAAAGACCGAATGGCACACGGTCGTCGTTTTCAATGAAGGCCTGTGCAAGGTCGTTGAGCAATACGTCAAGAAGGGCGCCAAGCTCTATATCGAAGGCGCGCTGCAGACCCGCAAATGGCAAGACCAGAACGGCAATGATCGTTACTCGACGGAAATCGTTCTCCAGGGCTTCAACTCGACGCTGACCATGCTTGACGGTCGCGGCGAAGGCGGCGGCGGTGGCCGTGGCGGAGACTTTGGTGGCGGTGGCGATTATGCCGGCGGCGGCTCCTATGGTGGGGGCAGCGGTGGCGGTTACGACCAGCAGCCCGCGCGTGGCGGCGGTGCGTCGCGCGGTGGCCAGCCCTCCGGCGGCAACTTCTCCAACGATCTGGACGACGATATCCCGTTTTGATGACGGCGGTTGAGGCACGCGTTGTTTTGCGCGCTCATGCCAGTTGATAAGACAATATGAAGGGGTGGCGGTTACGCTGCCCCTTATTTCTTTAGTCATTGAAGGATACGCATATGCCAGACCAGACATCACCTTCCCCGCAACCCGCCACCTGGCGGATCGTCCTGGCCTTCATTCTCGATTTTTTTACGGCGTTCTGGGTGCTGGGCTTCCTCGTCGCGTCGATCCTTGGCGGCCGCACGGAAAACGGCTTCGAGCTGAGTGGCCTATCGGCCATCGTCTTCTTCGCCTCCATCGTCGCCTATTTTGTTGTGTTTAACAAATATCTCGGTGGAACGATCTGGAAGCGTTTGCTGAAGGCGAAGCGGTGAGCGAGGGGTCCGTTTGAGGAATTATGAATGGAGCAGCTAGGTTTTCCGCCTTCAATTTCGGCACTCGTCAAAGAATGTGAAAGATTTTGCGAGAAGGAGTGTTGCGGCCCAAATGCCTTCAGTTTTTCTCCTTTTAATATGATTTATCATCTCACGAAGTATGGAGAAGATATTTCATGGACCGATATCGAGTCACTCCAAGAACAACTAAGTGATTTTGCGGAAATGGTCCGAAGCTCTTACATGCCATCCGAGAAACTCGAGGTGCTGGAGATCAATGCGATACTGACAGTAGATCAACTGGTATGCCTAGTTGAAGAGATAGGCGTCGGGTTGATTCAGGCCCACGCGATCTATGCTCCGTATCGTGACGAGATCGAGGACAAGGAGTGGGAGTTCTCAAGGATGCTGAGGGCAACAGCCTGAAGGACATACGCCAGTCGGCGCGGTGCGCCGGTTGCTGCTGGCACGCTGCTCCTTGCGATAAGGATCGTCATTTATAAGTGACGTGCTTTAGAGACATCAGGGATGCATCTTTGCACCCTTGCAAATCTTGTCGACGATCTTCTTATCGGACCGCAACGCGAGACCAACGAGCTTGGCATTGTCCGGAGTGAACCTGGCAAAGACCTCTCGATTGGCCGCATCGTGACCCGTTGCGAACATCTCTTCGATGTAGGCTGATGCCGTGACATTTCGCTCCAGCGTTCGCCGGTGGATGGTTCTCAGAGTTTCTTGGTCAGCCGCCAGAACCACGATCGGCTGGATGGACATCGGATTGTAGACATTATCCGCGGCATCCCGATATGCTTCGCCGATGATCGCCGGCGCTTGAGCGATGATACCGCTTGTCAGAAAAGCGGTGACGTTTAGCTTTTGCCACGTGGCAAGGTCATCGCGAATGATGATCGCGATTTTGGTGTCGAACATGTCTTACTCCTTTGAAGGTATCGAGGACATCGAGCAACTAGCGTTGCAGCGGGCGCTGGGTCTTGAACGTTCGTGCGTGGAATTTCAGCCTGGCGTGCGCGTGGTTGCGGAAAGTAGAGGGATTGAGCGGACCGAGGTGCGGTTCCACGGCAATGGGTTTACACCGCATCGGCATGACACCTACGCATTGGGGCTGACCCTGCACGGCGTGCAAACCTTTCGCTATCGCGGCGTCGAGCGGTTCAGCATGCCCGGAAACGTCATCGTGCTGCATCCAGATGAGGTTCACGATGGGGCTGCTGGAACGGATGCAGGGCTGATCTATCGCATGGTCTACATGCCGCCCGAGTTGATCGGCGCCATCGATGGTTACTCTCGTTCCTTGCCATTCGTGCCGGATCCCGTGGTCGGCAATGCCGAGTTGTCCAATACGCTTGCCTACATTCTGTCGGACCTTGATCACGAACCGGATGATCTTGCCAAGGATGATGCGATCCAGCGGATCGGGACGATTCTCTCTCGTGAAGCGGGAGCACCTCGCAAGCGGGTTACCAAGGTTGCGCAATCAGCTGTCTTGCGGGCGCGGGATTTTCTTCTCAGCCATAGTGATGAGCCTGTTCGATCCGCGACGCTTGAGAACATCACAGGGCTGGACCGGTATGCCCTTGCAAGGCATTTCAGGCAGTTGCTTGGCACCAGCCCGCACCGCTATCTCGTGATGCGCCGACTTGGCCGAGCAAAGCAATTGCTGTTGGCGGGCAGCAGCCTGGCGGGCGCGGCAGTCGAAGCAGGCTTTGCGGATCAAGCTCACCTCACGCGGCATTTTCGCGATGCCTTCGGCATCACGCCGGGCCGGTGGCTGGCATTGCAGGGCGGTCGAGCCTGAAAGCGTTTCACTGTCTTTGAGACTTTCCAGCCCGGAACGCTAAGGCAAGCGCGATTGCCCCCAGGAGAAACGATCCCCAGAGTAATGCACGCGGCGTTCCATCATAGCACTGGCCGATGATCGAACCGAGCAAGGTAGCACCCAATTGCTGGATCGCGCCAAATGCCGATGCGGCCGTGCCGGCAATCTTCCCGAGATTAGCCATGGAGAGAACGCCGAGCGTTGCGTCTGCCCAGGTGAACATCGTCATCATTGCGGTGATGATGAGGAAGAGCAGCCAGAACGGCAGCGCATCGAGATAGAGCATGATCAACGCGACGGCAGCAAACACGAGATACGTCGCGAGCCCAGTCATTCCTACAGCCTGCGGGCCGAACTGTGGAATTAAGCGTGAGCAAACAAATGCTGCGATTGACTGGACGATCGCTGTCGCGGCCACGGCAAGCGCGAAGCGATCTCCCAGTCCATAAGCTTGACCATAGAGCGGTTGGGCAGTTGCGATGAAGCCGTATAGGGTACCGAGCAGCAGCATAGCGGCCAGGCCATATCCGATCGCGCTCCGGTCTGCGGCAATAATAGCCAGCCCAGACCAGACCGAGCCGAAGCTTAGCGGTCGCCTATTCGCCGGGGCGAGCGTCTCCGGCAATCTCCACCAAGTCCAGACCAGCACGACAAGCCAAATACGGCCATTGTAAAAAAGATGGCGCGCCAATCGCCGACCATCAAAATAGCTCGGCCCACCAGAGGCGCCAGAACCGGCATGATGAGGAATACCGTCAACACGAGCGACATGGCTCTCGCCATCTCGCTTCCGGAATAGCGATCTCGCAAGATGGCTTGAGACAGGCGAGTCGTGCCAACTCCGGCTCCTTGAATGAACCGAAGAACAAGCATCATTTCCATGTTCTTGGCAAAAAGCGCGACGAGCGAGGCCGCGACGAACACGAGAAGCCCACACAAGATCGGTAGACGGCGGCCATAATGATCAGCGACCGGGCCGACGACAAAGGATGAGATCGCCGCCCCAAGGAGAAATGCGCCGACAGCTAATTGCGCAAGATTGGACGATGAGGCCGCCAATGCCAGGCCGATATCGGGCAGAGCAGGGAGCATAATATGGAGGGAAATCGAGCTAAGCCCCATAAGGGCTGCAACGAGAAGGACGAGTTCGCTTCGTCCGAGGCCAGTGATTCTAGATAATTCGTGCACCCACCGGCAACGACATGACCGTCCAGATCAATCCCGGAGCGTGCGGACGTTACCCAGTCAACATCGCATAAGACGATCAGATGGGCAATCAGTACTGGGATTCCTGTTGGTCAGCGACCCCGATGACCCAGAGGATGCGTCAACCAAACACGGTCAACGGATGGTTAAGCAAATGCGGCTATTGTGATTCCAGTAGCGCGTTTGAAGGCTGTTTTCAGAGTATGTGGACGAAGCATCATAAGAAAAGACGGTTCGGCCGTCTCGTTGTTCCAGCGATCACGGTCGCCTTTCTTTCCTATTTCGGCTATCATTCCATTCATGGCGATTTCGGGCTGGAGGCTATGGAGCGCCTGGAGCGCCAGCGTATCGCCAGAACCGCTGAGCGGGACAAGATCGTCAAGACTCGCGTGGCGCTGGAGCGTCAGGTGGAGTTGATGAGCGATGGGTCGCTTGAGCGGGATATGATCGACGAGATTTCGCGTTATCAGTTGAACATGTCCAAACCGGACGAAATCGTCATCATGAACGGATATATGTGATTAACCTGATTTCGGTTAATCATGGAATTTATTTTTAAATACAGTCGTTTACTTAGAATATGTGCCATGCGTTTATGGCATTGCTGTGGCGACCTTTCTTGCATATGTTACGCGCCGATCCAACCATTCTAATTCAACTAGGGAGGGATGAATGGCGCCGCGCAAAAACGCGTCTGTATCCGGCCGCAAGACAACGGCAAAGACGCCTGCCAAGGAATTCACCGGCAAGAACGCCCCGGATTTCGGTAAGGACGAAGAACTCCACGCGTATCGCGAGATGCTGCTCATCCGCCGCTTCGAGGAAAAGGCCGGCCAGCTTTACGGCATGGGCTTCATCGGCGGTTTCTGTCACCTCTACATCGGCCAGGAAGCCGTTGTCGTTGGTATGCAGATGTCGCAGAAGGAAGGCGATCAGGTCATCACCGCCTATCGTGACCACGGCCATATGTTGGCCGCCGGCATGAGCCCACGCGGTGTTATGGCGGAACTGACCGGACGTCGTGGCGGCCTTTCCAAGGGTAAGGGCGGCTCGATGCATATGTTCTCCAAGGAGAAGCATTTTTACGGCGGCCACGGCATCGTCGGTGCGCAGGTTTCGCTCGGTACGGGTCTCGCCTTCGCCAACAAGTATCGCGGCAACGACAATGTGTCGGTGACCTACTTCGGTGACGGTGCGGCCAACCAGGGTCAGGTCTATGAGAGCTTCAACATGGCTGCTCTCTGGAAACTGCCCATCATCTACATCGTCGAAAACAACCGTTACGCCATGGGCACCTCGACCAGCCGTGCCACGGCGCAGTCGAACTATTCGCTTCGCGGTTCCGGCTTCGGCATCCCGGGCGTTCAGGTGGACGGCATGGACGTTCGCGCCGTCAAGGCTGCTGCGGACGAAGCTCTCGAGCATTGCCGCTCCGGCAAGGGTCCGATCATTCTGGAAATGCTGACCTATCGCTATCGCGGTCACTCCATGTCCGACCCGGCCAAGTATCGTTCCAAGGACGAAGTGCAGAAGATGCGCTCCGAGCATGACCCGATCGAGCAAGTCAAGGCGCGGCTTATGGAGCAGGGCTGGGCAAGCGAAGACGAGTTGAAGGCGATCGACAAGGATGTCCGTGACATCGTGGCCGACAGCGCCGACTTTGCCCAGAACGATCCAGAGCCGGATGTATCCGAGCTTTACACCGACATTCTGCTCTGATCGGGAAAGGGAAAACAATGCCAGTAGAAATTCTTATGCCCGCCCTTTCCCCCACCATGGAGGAAGGCACGCTTTCCAAGTGGTTGAAGAAAGAGGGTGACAAGGTCACCTCCGGCGACGTGATCGCGGAAATCGAAACCGACAAGGCGACGATGGAAGTGGAAGCCGTGGACGAAGGCGTCATCGGCAAGATCCTGATCGATGCCGGTACCGAAAACGTCAAGGTGAATACGGCAATTGCCGTTCTCCTTCAGGAAGGCGAAAGCGCAGACGACCTGTCGTCCTCTGCCGCACCGAAGAAGGAAGAGCCGAAGGCCGAAGCCGCAGGCTCCGGTTCTGATGCCGCCGGCGGCAAGGCCCGCGAAGCCAGCGAAGAACCATCCGCTTCTAAAGAGACGGCGAAGGCTCCGGCTGCACCGAAGATCGAAGTTGCCGCTGATCCGGACATTCCGGAAGGTACCGAGTTCGTCAGCCAGACCGTGCGCGAAGCGCTTCGCGATGCCATGGCTGAAGAAATGCGCTCTGACGAAAAAGTCTTCGTCATGGGCGAAGAGGTTGCCGAGTACCAGGGCGCCTACAAGATCACCCAGGGTCTCCTGCAGGAATTCGGCGCCAAGCGCGTGATCGATACGCCGATCACCGAGCACGGCTTTGCCGGTATCGGTGTTGGCGCTGCCATGACCGGCCTGAAGCCGATCGTCGAATTCATGACCTTCAACTTCGCCATGCAGGCGATCGACCAGATCGTCAACTCGGCTGCCAAGACACTCTATATGTCTGGCGGTCAGATGGGTGCACCGATGGTGTTCCGTGGTCCGTCGGGTGCTGCTGCCCGCGTCGCTGCTCAGCACTCGCAGTGCTATGCCGCATGGTACAGCCATATCCCAGGACTTAAGGTCGTCATGCCTTACACGGCAGCCGACGCAAAGGGTCTTTTGAAGGCTGCGATCCGCGATCCGAACCCGGTTATCTTCCTCGAAAACGAAATCCTTTACGGTCAGAGCTTCGACGTGCCGAAGCTGGATGATTTCGTCCTGCCGATCGGCAAGGCGCGCATTCACCGCAAGGGCAAGGATGCAACCATCGTTTCCTTCGGTATCGGCATGACCTATGCGGTCAAGGCTGTCGCCGAGTTGGAAAAGGAAGGCATCGATGTCGAGCTGATCGACCTTCGTACCATCCGCCCGATGGATCTTCCGACGGTGATCGAATCCGTCAAGAAGACCGGCCGTCTGGTCACTGTCGAAGAAGGCTTTCCGCAGTCATCGGTCGGTGACTTCATCTCCAACCAGGTTCAGCGCGCTGCTTTCGATTATCTCGACGCACCGATCCTGACCATTGCCGGTAAGGACGTTCCAATGCCTTACGCTGCAAACCTGGAGAAGCTGGCTTTGCCGAACGTTGACGAAGTCATCCAGGCTGTCAAAGCCGTCTGCTACAAGTAAGGGGAGGGCGTTTCGATGCCTATCAACATCACCATGCCTGCCCTTTCTCCGACGATGGAAGAGGGCAATCTGGCCAAGTGGCTGGTCAAGGAAGGCGACAAGGTTGCTCCCGGCGACGTGATTGCCGAAATTGAGACCGACAAGGCGACCATGGAAGTGGAAGCCGTGGACGAGGGCACGGTCGCCAAGATCGTGGTTCCGGCCGGGACCGAAGCGGTCAAGGTGAATGCCTTGATCGCCATCCTCGCAGGCGAAGGCGAAGACGTGGCTGAAGCGGCAAAGGGTGGCGATGCTGCCCCTGCCAAATCAGAGGCGAAAGCTGAAGCTCCCAAGCAGGAAGCCAACGCCGAGGCCCCGAAGGACGAGAAGTCTGAAGCTGCTCCCAAGGCTGACAAGCCGGTTGCAGATCAGGCTGCTGCGCCTTCCACGCCAGCACCTGTTTCCAAGTCCGGCGAGCGCCTTTTTGCCTCGCCATTGGCACGCCGCATGGCCAAGGATGCCGGTCTTGATCTTTCCGCTGTGTCCGGCTCCGGCCCGCATGGCCGTATCGTGAAGTCTGACGTCGAAAAGGCAGTTGCTTCCGGTGCCGCAAAGGCTGCACCAGCTGCTGCACAGGCACCTGCATCGTCCGCTGCTCCGGCTCCGGCCGCTGCCAAGGGTCCGTCGGATGACAGCGTCCTCAAGCTATTTGCCGAAGGCTCCTACGAGCTTCTGCCGCATGACGGCATGCGCAAGACGATTGCCTCGCGCCTGACCGAGTCGACCCAGACGGTTCCGTCCTACACGGTGTCGATGGAATGCGAGCTCGATGCGATGTTGAAGCTTCGTGCCGAGATCAATGCATCCGCACCGGTGAAGAAGACCGAGAAGGGCGAGGTTCCGGCCTTCAAGCTCTCCGTCAACGACTTCATCATCAAGGCCATGGCGCTTGCACTGCGCGATGTTCCGATGGCGAATGCTTCCTGGACATCGACAGCCCGTGTTCTTCACAAGCATGCCGATGTCGGCGTTGCCGTGTCGATCCCGGATGGCCTGATCACGCCGATCGTCCGCAAGGCCGAGGAGAAGTCGCTTTCGGCTATCTCCAACGAGGTCAAGGATCTCGCCAAGCGTGCTCGCGACAAGAAGCTGAAGCCGGAAGAATACCAGGGCGGCACGACATCCGTGTCGAACCTCGGCATGTTCGGCGTTTCGTCCTTCACGTCGATCGTCAACCTGCCGCAGGCTTCGATCGTCTCCATCGGCGCTGGCGTCGAGAAGCCGGTCGTTCGCGGCGGCAAGATCGAAGTCGGTACGGTGATGACGGCGACCTTTGCCTTCGACCACCGCGTTATCGATGGCGCGCTCGGCGCGGAGCTTGCTTCCGCCTTCAAGCGCTACATCGAAAGCCCGATGTCGATGCTGGTCTGATAAAATAGTCGAGCCGGATGCTGGTGTCAGCCTTCGGCTTTTCTCCTTCAGGAGGCGGATGTGACGAAGACCGTTCTTTGCTATGGCGACAGCCTGACATGGGGATATGACGCCGAGAATCTCGGGCGTCACGCCTTCGACGATCGCTGGCCGAGCGTGCTGCAGAAGGCGCTGGGCAGTGAGGTCAATGTCATTGCCGAGGGACTGAACGGGCGCACCACCGCCTATGATGATCATCTGGCGGATTGCGACCGCAATGGTGCGACGCTGCTTCCGACGATCCTTCACAGCCATGCCCCGCTTGATCTCGTCATCATCATGCTCGGCACCAACGACCTGAAGCGGGGCATCGGTGCAGGCTCTGCAGTTGGTGCGGTCAAGGGCGTGGAGCGGCTGGTCAGTCTCATCCGGCATCATGCGTGGTCTTTCGAGGATCATGACGAGCCGGAGATTCTGATCGTTTCGCCGCCGCATATTTGCGAAACGGCAAACGATATGTTTGCGGCCATGTATGCGGGTGCCATCGAGCAGTCGAAGATGATGGGTTCGCTCTATCGCGATCTGGCAGACGACAAGGGCTGCGCCTTCTTCGATGCGGCCTCCGTTGCGGTGACGACACCGCTCGATGGCGTTCACCTGGACGCTGAAAACACGCGTGCGCTGGGACGTGGGCTTGAGCCCGTGGTGCGCATGCTGCTTGGAATTTGATGTGAATTCGATTGACGCAGCGGCGCAGAAGTCGCCGTCAAAAAGATAAAGGCAGGATATAGAATGGCTCAATCCTACGACGTTATCGTCATTGGCTCCGGTCCTGGTGGTTATATTGCCGCCATTCGCGCAGCTCAGCTGGGCATGAAGGTTGCCGTCGTCGAGCGTGAACATCTCGCGGGCATCTGCTCAAACTGGGGCTGCATTCCCACCAAGGCGTTGCTGCGTACGGCCGATGTGATGCACACGGCCACCCATGCGAAGGATTACGGCCTGACGCTGGAAGGGTCGATCAAGCCGGACGTCAAGGCGATCGTCGCGCGCTCTCGCGGCATCGCTGCCCGCATGAATAATGGCGTCGGCTTCCTGTTCAAGAAGAACAAGGTCGATATCATCTGGGGCGAAGCCAAGATCACCAAGCCGGGTGAGATCGTCGTCGGCAAGTCGACCAAGCCTGTGGTTCAGCCGCAGGGCCCCGTGCCGAAGAACACGCTGGGCGAGGGAACCTACACCGCCAAGCATATCATCGTGGCCACCGGCGCCCGTCCGCGCGCGCTGCCCGGCATCGAGCCGGATGGCAAGCTGATCTGGACCTATTTCGAAGCAATGAAGCCGGAAGAGCTGCCGAAGTCGCTGCTGGTCATGGGTTCGGGCGCGATCGGTATTGAGTTCGCCAGCTTCTATCGCACCATGGGTGTCGAGGTTACCGTTGTCGAAATCATGAGCCAGGTGATGCCGGTCGAGGATGCGGAAATTTCCGCCTTCGCGAAAAAGCAGCTGGAAAAGCAGGGCATCAAGATCCACCTCGAGGCAAAGGTAGCGAAAGTCGAAAAGGGTGCAAACTCGATTACGGCGACCGTCGAGATGAAGGACGGCTCCTCGCAGAAGATCACAGCGGATCGGATGATTTCCGCCGTTGGCGTCCAGGCCAATATCGAGAATATCGGCCTTGAGGCTGCTGGTGTTAAGACCGAGCGCGGCTTCATCGTCATCGATGGCTATGGCAAGACCAATGTTCCTGGCATCTACGCCATTGGTGATGTTGCCGGAGGTCCGCTTCTCGCACACAAGGCCGAGCACGAAGCCGTCATCTGCGTTGAGAAGATTGCCGGGGTTCCGAATGTTCACCCCATGGATAAAAGCAAGATCCCGGGCTGCACCTATTGCAATCCGCAGGTCGCGTCCGTCGGTCTGACGGAAGCCAAGGCGAAAGAGCAGGGCCGCGAGATCCGCGTGGGTCGCTTCTCCTTTGCTGCCAATGGCAAGGCCGTGGCGCTCGGTGAAGATCAGGGCATGGTCAAGACCATCTTCGACAAGAAGACGGGCGAACTGATCGGTGCACATATGGTAGGTGCGGAAGTGACCGAGCTCATTCAGGGCTTCGTTGTCGCCATGAACCTCGAGACGACCGAAGAAGAACTGATGCACACCATCTTCCCGCATCCGACCCTGTCGGAGTCGATGAAGGAGAGCGTGCTGGACGCTTACGGATGTGTCCTGAACGCTTGATAATTGGCTTGATCGCTCCCACTCTTGAAGGGAGCGACGTCAAAGGAGAGCCGGCATGTCTATTGCAACAGAAGCCTGGATTGTTTTTCTGCTGATCGGTCTGGTGGCCGGTTTCCTCGCCAGCCTCATCGTTGGGGGTGGCGGGTTGATCGGATGCCTTCTGAGCGGCGTGATCGGCGCGTTTGTCGGTGGCTATCTGTTCAATGCTCTCGGCATTTCGCTTGGTATTGAAAATGCGCTAGTGGTGCAGATCATCCATGCAACGGTGGGTGCGATCATCGTGACGCTGATTGCCAGGTTGATCGCTTAGCCGACACCAGGCGAAGCAGCGGGTTAAAGAAAGGGATCACGGATGGAAAGTGTAGGCTGGATTGCGGCCATCATCATCGGCGGCCTTGCGGGCTGGCTCGCGGGCAAGCTCATGGATATGCGCTTTGGCATCTTCATCAACATCGTTCTCGGCATTGTCGGCTCGGTGGTGGCAGTGGCTCTGTTGCGTACATTCGATGTCTTTGTGCAAGACAGCCGCCTCGGCTACTTCGTCACGTCTTTCCTGGGCGCAAGCCTTCTGTTATTCCTCGCCAAGCTCGTCAGGCGTTAGAGCCGCTTATAAGCGGTAGAAGCAGGTTTCTTATGGTCACTATTCTCGACAGGATGTCCCAGCCGGAAGAGAAGCGCATCCGCCATCCGGAGAAGGCACACAAGCCGGATACGGAAGTGGCGCGAAAGCCGGAATGGATCCGCGTCAAGGCGCCCACGTCCAAGGGCTACCACGAGACGCGCGAACTGGTACGCAGCCACAAGCTGGTGACGGTGTGCGAAGAGGCTGGCTGTCCAAATATCGGCGAATGCTGGGAAAAGAAGCACGCGACCTTCATGATCATGGGCGAGATCTGCACGCGCGCCTGCGCCTTCTGCAACGTCTCGACCGGCAAGCCCAATCCGCTTGATCTCAATGAGCCGGAAAACGTTGCCAAGGCCGTCAAGCAGATGGGCCTCAGCCACGTCGTCATTACCTCGGTCGACCGCGACGATCTCGCCGACGGTGGTGCCGAGCATTTTGAAAAGGTGATCTGGGCAATCCGCGCTGCGTCTCCGAACACGACCATCGAAATCCTGACGCCGGACTTTCTCAAGAAGCCAGGTGCTCTGGAGCGTGTTGTCGCGGCCAAGCCTGACGTGTTCAACCACAATATGGAAACCGTTCCTGGCAACTATCTGACCGTTCGTCCCGGTGCACGCTACTTTCACTCCGTCCGCCTGCTGCAGCGGGTGAAGGAACTGGACCCCACCATGTTCACCAAGTCCGGTATCATGGTCGGTCTTGGCGAAGAGCGTAACGAAGTGCTGCAGCTGATGGACGATCTTCGCAGCGCCGATGTCGACTTCCTGACCATCGGTCAGTATCTGCAGCCGACCCGCAAGCACCACAAGGTGGAACGCTTCGTAACCCCGGAAGAGTTCAAGTCCTATGAGACGGTTGCCTACACAAAGGGCTTCCTCATGGTCTCGTCCAGCCCGCTGACGCGCTCGTCGCACCATGCCGGCGACGATTTCGAACGGTTGCGCGCCAATCGTGAGAAGAAGCTTCTGGCTGCTGCTGAGTGATTGGTCGGCGCGCCAAAGCGCTTGACCATGAGCTTTGTGAGATGGATTCGAAGTTTCAAGTCGATTTTGACAGCTAAAGCGCCGTGCGTCTTATTGGACGCATGGCGCTTTACCTTTTGAAGCTACGCATCGTGCTTTCTGAAAATCGATTCCGATTTTCGGGCCTAAGCTGTAAGGTTCGGCCACGCTCTTATTCGTTCTGCGTCATCCTCGGGCTTGACCCAAGGATCCAGGTTTTCAATGGCTTATGAATGACCCGGTCTCCTCGACTTGATCCGAGGGGTGACCATGACGACGCAGCGGTTTGGCCCTTTGCCGTGATCACCTTTGATCATAAAAGCACTTCAGGCCTTTCGGAAGTCTAGTTTCGGCACCAATCAGATATCGAGGTTTTCCGCAAAGGCGGCTCTGTCCTGGATGAAGCGGAAGCGGGCGTCTGCCTTTGTTCCCATCAGATTGTCGACCGCCTCGCGCGTGCCTTCGAAATCCACGTCGTCGATTTCCACGCGCAGCAATGTGCGTTTGGAGGGATCCATCGTGGTTTCCTTCAACTGGGCCGGCAACATTTCGCCAAGACCTTTGAAGCGGCTGATTTCGATCTTGCCGCGGCCCTTGAACTCGGTCTCCATCAGCTCAGCGCGATGGATGTCGTCGCGCGCATAGGCTGACTTCGATCCTTGCGTGATCTTGTAGAGTGGCGGAACGGCAAGATAGAGGTGGCTGCCGCGGATCAGTTCAGGCATTTCCTGATAGAAGAAGGTGATCAGCAGCGAGGCGATATGGGCGCCGTCGACGTCGGCATCGGTCATGATGATGATGCGTTCGTAACGGAGGTCCTCGTCGCGGTACTTCGTGCGTGTGCCGCAGCCAAGCGCCTGAATGAGATCGGCGATCTGCTGGTTGGCAGAGAGCTTTTCGCGGCTGGCGCTACCGACGTTCAGAATCTTACCGCGTAGTGGCAGGATGGCCTGGTTGGCGCGGTTGCGTGCCTGCTTGGCTGAACCGCCAGCCGAGTCACCCTCGACAATGAAAAGCTCTGCGCCTTCGGCGGTGTTCTGAGAACAATCGGCGAGCTTGCCCGGCAGGCGAAGCTTGCGCACCGCAGTCTTGCGGTTGACCTCTTTTTCCTTGCGACGGCGCAGACGCTCCTCGCAGCGCTCGATCACCCATTCCAGAAGCTTTGCCGCTTCTGCGGGATTGCCGGTGAGATAATGATCGAACGGATCGCGCAGCGCGTTTTCGACGATGCGTTGGGCTTCGACGGTCGCGAGTTTGTCCTTGGTCTGGCCGACAAATTCCGGCTCGCGAATGAAGACGGAGAGCATGCCGACAGCCGAGATCATCACGTCATCGGTGGTGATCTCGCGTGCGCGCTTGTTCTGCGTCAGCTCGGCGTAGTTCTTCAAGCCTTTGGTCAAGGCGATGCGAAGACCAGCTTCGTGTGTGCCGCCTTCGGGCGTCGGGATGGTGTTACAATAGGAATGGACCTGGCTGTCGCCGCCATACCACGTGACCGCCCATTCTAGCGCACCGTGGCCGCCGGTCTTTTCCGTTCTGCCCGAGAAGATTTCGCGGGTGACGGTGAAGTCCTTGCCAAGCGTGGCCGAGAGGTAATCCTTCAAGCCGCCAGGGAAATGGAAGACAGCCTTTTCAGGGATTTCGCCGCCTGCGGGCACGAGACCCGGATCGCAGCTCCAGCGGATTTCAACACCGCCAAAGAGATAGGCCTTGGAGCGCGCCATGCGGAAGATGCGGGCGGCGTCGAATTTGGCATGGTCGCCAAAAATCTGCGCATCCGGATGGAAGCGTACGCGGGTTCCGCGGCGGTTATGAACATCGCCCAACTCTTCCAGCGAACCTTGCGGAATGCCGCGCGAGAAGCGCTGGCGGTAGAGCTTGCGATTACGTGCGACTTCCACTTCCAGCACGTCGGAAAGCGCGTTGACGACGGACACGCCCACACCATGCAGACCGCCTGAGGTCTCGTAAGCCTTGCCGTCGAACTTGCCGCCCGCATGCAGCTTGGTCATGATGACTTCAAGCGTGGACTTGCCCGGTACCTGCGGATGGTTTTCGACAGGGATACCGCGACCGTTATCGCTCACCGTCAGGAAACCCTCGGTATCGAGATGCACCTCGATGAAGTTGGCATGGCCTGCGACGGCTTCGTCCATCGAGTTATCGATGACTTCGGCAAAGAGGTGGTGCAGCGCCTTCTCGTCGGTACCGCCAATATACATGCCGGGACGCATGCGCACCGGCTCCAGACCTTCCAGAACACGGATAGACGAGGCGCCGTAATCATCGCCCGACGACGTGACGGGTGCGGAAGGGGCTTTCGGCTGCACGGCCGCCTTGGCAACTGGTTCTACAACAGGTGCGGTTTCTCGCGGTTCTGCTTCAGCGCGAGTGGCTGCGGGAAGGCCGGAAAAAAGATCGTTGCTATCGTCCATAGGTCCAGTTCAATCAGATTTTGCCCGGATTTTGTCCATGCGAGCAGACAGGATTCAGACATCGATACCGGTGTCAGGCTACTCTAGCAGGGTACAAAGGGCTTGATGCTTTACCGCTAAGGATTGCGTTGCAGCAGCCCGGATGGCAAGACTTGTGGCGCAAATCAAACGGTTCCTCAAGGCATGTCCACAGCTCTTTTCACCTTTTGTACTCTTTTCTGCCTGTCTGTTGCAGCGATGCCCGCTCACGCTCAGACCAGCGGCGGACCACTGAAGCCCTTCAAGGATGATCTGTTCTCAAGTCAGACAGTGCTTTCCACGGGGGATGGCGGTGCCTCGCAGGTGATCGACTACCAGGAATTGCGTGACATCAACGGGCGCGATGAGATTCCTGAGCAGCGGGTAAAACGGCAATATGTCGATCTCGCACCGAAACGTGTGCAGGAGATGGAGACCATGTCCATCGGCGGACGGTCCATCGATGTGGGGCGCGTCGGTCCAGCGAACGGGCAGGCCTTTACTGTGATCTTCATCCATGGACGAGGTGGGGACCGCCGGCTTGCAATGAAAGATTATACATTCGGCGGCAACTTCAACCGGCTGAAAAACCTCGCTGTCGAAAACGGCGGGACGTATTACGCGCCGAGCGTGAAAAGTTTCGATCAAAACGGCGTTGCGGATATTGCCGCGCTGATCGCGGACGCCAAGGCGAAATCCGGTGGCAAGCCTGTCATTCTAACCTGTGCGTCCATGGGCAGCTTCATCTGTTACGGCATAAGCCGCGATGCCGCTGCGGTCGCCAATCTCAAGGGGATGGCCATTCTCGGTGGTGCGGTCGATCCCGATTTTCCAAAGAGTGCATTTATCAAGGCGAAGAAGCCCGTCTATTTTACCCATGGAAGTGTGGATAAGGTCTACTCGGCCGATCAGCAGGCCGCGACATTCCGAGGGCTTTTGAAGGCCGGTGTTACCACCCGCTTCACGCTCTTTGAAACCGGCACGCACGGGACGCCGGTTCGCATGACCGACTGGCGCGCGGTTCTTAATTGGATTTTGACCCGCTAGCTCGGAAAACCATGTCATTCACGAGAGGTTTTGTACGAAATTCACCAAATTTCGAACCAAAACCTTGCTTTTTCGTCCGAATTCCTGTCGCTGTCTCTTTGAGAAGACACTGCCAACAATAAAGAGGAATGATCGCTCAATGACCCCTGATATTCGCCCGCTCGTCGCTGGAAACTGGAAGATGAACGGAACGCGCGCCTCGCTCGATCAGATCAAGGCGATGGCTGAGGGCGTCAAGGGACCGCTTGCAGAAAAGGTCGAGTCGCTGATCTGCCCGCCTTCGACGCTTCTCTATGTTGCGACCGCGCTTTGTGACGACAGCCCGCTCAAGATCGGCGCGCAGGATTGCCACCAGAATGCATCGGGCGCGCATACGGGCGATATTTCCGCCGAGATGATTGCCAACTGCTTCGGCACGCATGTGATTGTCGGACACTCCGAGCGCCGCACCGATCATGCGGAAACGGATCACCTCGTGCGCGCGAAGGCGAGTGCTGCCTATGCGGCCGATCTCATCGCCATTATCTGCATCGGTGAGACGGCGGAGCAGCGCGAGTCCGGCCAGACGCTTGACGTGCTCAAGCGCCAGCTCGATGGATCCTTGCCCGATGAGGCGACCGCCGCCAACACGGTTATCGCTTATGAGCCCGTATGGGCGATCGGCACAGGCCTGACACCGACCGTTGAGGACGTGCGGGAAGCCCATGCCTTCATGCGCGAAGAGCTGGTCAAGCGATTTGGCGGCGAGGGCAGGGGGATGCGCATTCTCTATGGTGGCTCGGTCAAGCCGTCCAACGCCACAGAGCTCATGGCGATCGAGAATGTCGACGGTGCCCTCATCGGCGGCGCGAGCTTGAAAGCCTCCGACTTCCTGTCCATCTATGCAGCTTACGAGAAATTGACGGCCTGATTTTTTAGGAAAAGCAGCCGGGCTTTCGATCCTTGGGGGCTTGGAATACGCTTTCGCCTCATGTAAAGAGCCGCAAACTTCTTCATTGTGCTCCTGATGGGGCATGGAATGGATTGTCATGCAGAACGTACTGATTGTTATTCACCTCATGATCGTGCTGGCGCTTGTCGGCGTGGTCCTGATCCAGCGTTCCGAAGGCGGCGGCCTCGGTATTGGCGGCGGCTCTGGCTTCATGTCCGCACGCGGCACCGCAAATGCCCTGACCCGCACGACAGCGATCCTCGCGGCTCTGTTCTTTGCGACGTCCCTTGGCCTTGGTCTCCTGACCCGCTACGAATCGCGTCCAACGGACATCCTGGACCGCATTCCGGCACAGCAGGGGCAGAGTAACGGCATCCTCGATACGCTCGGCCCGTCCTCGACGACGCCTTCGCAGGCTCCAGCGACCAATGGCGTTCCGTCCACCACGAATGGTGCGACCAACCAGGCGCCTGCGACGACGACGCCAGCGGCACCGGCTGAAGGTGGCGCTGCCGCTCCGGCCGCACCTGCTCCGCAGCAGGCTCCCGCCAACACCAATGGTGTTCCCACCGGCCAATAAGGCGCAGGTGACGACTAACACTCCGGCAGGCCAAAAGCCTGCCGGTTTTCTTTTGTTTACATTCCGGCTGAGCTTCCACGCGTCATCAACAGATGATTTCGCGATCAATGAATTTGGGGCTGGCGGAATCATCTATTAAAAGGTAAGCGGTGACTCCCATGGCGCGATATGTATTCATCACAGGCGGCGTGGTATCCTCCCTTGGGAAGGGCATTGCGGCCGCGGCACTCGGAGCGTTGTTGCAGTCCCGTGGATATCGGGTGCGGCTTCGCAAACTCGACCCCTACCTCAATGTCGACCCCGGCACCATGAGCCCCACCCAGCACGGTGAGGTTTTCGTGACCGATGACGGCGCGGAGACGGATCTCGATCTTGGTCACTATGAACGCTTTACCGGGCGTTCCGCAACCAAGACCGACAACATCACCACGGGTCGTATCTACAAGAACATCATCGATAAGGAACGCCGCGGCGATTATCTCGGCGCGACGGTTCAGGTCATTCCGCATGTGACCAACGAGATCAAGGATTTCGTTACCGAAGGCAATGACGACTATGATTTCGTCATCTGCGAAATTGGCGGCACGGTCGGCGACATCGAGGCAATGCCTTTCATGGAAGCCATCCGTCAGCTCGGCAACGACCTCCCACGCGGGACGGCGATCTATCTTCACCTGACGCTGATGCCTTACATTCCAGCGGCTGGCGAGTTGAAGACGAAGCCCACACAGCACTCCGTCAAGGAGCTTCAGGCGTTGGGTATCCACCCGGATATCCTGCTGGTTCGCGCGGATCGCGAAATTCCGGAAGCGGAACGCCGCAAGCTTTCGCTGTTCTGCAACGTGCGCCAGTCTGCCGTTATCCAGGCGCTGGATGTCGCGAACATCTATGACGTGCCGACAGCCTACCACAAGGAAGGCCTCGACAATGAAGTGCTGGCCGCCTTTGGCATCGAGCCTGCTCCCAAGCCCCGTCTTGAGCAGTGGGAAGAAGTCTGCAACCGCATTCATACGCCGGAAGGCGAAGTCACGATCGCCATCGTTGGCAAATATACCGGCCTCAAGGACGCCTACAAGTCGCTCATCGAAGCGCTGCATCACGGCGGTATTGCCAACCGGGTGAAGGTGAAGCTCGAGTGGATCGAGTCCGAAGTCTTCGAAAAGGAAGATCCGGCTCCCTATCTCGAGAAGGTCAATGCGATCCTCGTTCCTGGCGGTTTTGGTGAGCGCGGTTCTGAAGGCAAGATCCGTGCAGCTCAGTTTGCCCGCGAACGTCAGGTTCCGTATTTCGGTATCTGCTTTGGCATGCAAATGGCTGTCGTGGAAGCGGCGCGTCATCTGGCTGGTATCGAAAAGGCATCCTCCACCGAATTCGGTCCCACACAGGAGCCCGTCGTTGGTCTCATGACCGAGTGGGTCAAGGGCAACGAGCTTGAGAAGCGCAATTCGAAGGGTGATCTCGGCGGTACCATGCGTCTTGGCGCCTACAAGGCGGCGCTGAAGAAGGATACCAAGGTCGCCGACATCTATGGCTCAACGGACATTTCTGAGCGCCACCGTCACCGCTACGAGGTGAATGTGGAGTACAAGGATCGTCTGGAGAGCTGCGGTCTGGTGTTCTCCGGCATGTCGCCGGATGGTCTTCTGCCGGAAACGGTGGAGTATCCGGATCATCCTTGGTTCATCGGCGTGCAGTATCACCCCGAACTCAAGAGCCGCCCGCTCGATCCGCATCCGCTCTTTGCAAGCTTCATCGAGGCAGCATTGGTTCGGAGCCGTCTGGTTTGATCGGCTGGCTACCACAGGACTAGAGATTGAAAGGCCGCAGCAATGCGGCCTTTTGCTTTTCAAGCGATGGAGTGCGTGATGTTGAAACTGGATCACCTGGCGATTATTGCGCCGTCGCTTGAGGTTGGCGCCGACTATGTGCGCGACGCGCTCGGCATCGACATGCCGAAAGGCGGCAAGCATCCACAGATGGGCACCCACAATCTGCTGCTACGGCTCGGCGCGGATGTCTTTCTGGAAGTTATTGCCGTCGATCCAGAGGCAGAGCCGCCTAAGAGACGACGCTGGTTCGGGCTCGATGATCTTGAGGTCGTTCAGGCGGCGTGGGACGAGGGGCGACGGCTGCGCGCCTGGGTGGCGCGGACCAGCGACTTTGCCAGCGTGCTCGCGCGGCATGGCGATCTGCTGGGACGTCAAGAGACGGTGTCACGTGGAGATCGTGAGTGGCTGTTCGCGGTCGCCGACGATGGATCTCTGCCGTGCGGCGGCGTTGCACCTTCCGTGATGGACTGGGGAGCGCGGGGAACCCCCCGCGCCATCCATGCCGGATTTTGGCTTTCGGCTAAAGAGCTTCCAGATCGAACATCCCGAGGCGGATCGGGTTCGAGAACTCTATGCTGATCTTGAGATTATCGACCCGCCGACGGTGATCAAAGCCAAGAGTTTCCGTTACATCGCGGAGATAGAAACGCCCCGTGGCGTCGCGCTCATCAGTTAGGGTGAGACTTCTCTGTGATCTTGGCGCTCAACAATGCGCAACGTCGGAAAAGTAGTTCCTAATATTAGTATCACATCAGAACAAAAATTCGTGATCCGAGTTTACTGCTGAATTTGAACTCCAGCGCGCGAGATCAGCAGCATGTTCGTCAAAGCCTTCCGTTTTTATGTGCTCCCTGCGATTTGTCTGGGGGGAGTAGCGCTGGCGTTGCAGCCTGACATCGTCCGCGCGCAAGACGCGCCTGCCGTTCCTGTCACGGTCTATAAGGCAAAGGTCGAGGAGATCGACAAGGTGATCAACGGTATCGGTACCGTGGACCCGTTACAGAGCGTCACGGTCAGACCGCGGATTGACGGGCAGGTGACCGGTATCCGCTTCACTGAAGGCCAGATGATAGAAAAAGGAAGCGTCTTGCTGACGCTGGATAACCGTGAGCTTTCGTCCGCGCTCACCTCCGCCAAGGCGAAGAGGGCTCAGGATGAAGCCCAATGGAACAGTGCCAAAACTGAAGCGCAGCGCTATGCCTCGCTCGCCGAAAAGGGAGTGGCGTCCGCCTCCACGCTTGAACAGAAGAACGCGCTGAGCGAGCAATATGCTGCAGCCGTCCAGTATGATGATGCCATGATCAAGAGTGCGGAAACGCAACTCGGCTTCGCAACCGTGATTGCCCCGATCTCCGGACGCACGGGTTTCAAGCAGGTCGATGTGGGTAGCGTGGTCAGCGCAAGCTCGACCGATGGCATCGTGACAATCACCCAGATGGATCCAATTGCCGTGTCCTTTGTCGCGCCTGGCGACAGGTTCGGCGAGATCCGCCAAGCGCTGAGCGAGAAGATCGCGGCAGTGACCCTGATCACGACCGATGGAAGCCGCGTCCTGGCGAAGGGCCAGTTGACGACAATGGACAACTCGGTCGATGCCTCCAACGGCTCCATTCATCTCAAGGCGATCTTCGACAATGGCAACGGCGCTCTTTGGCCTGGCCTGCCGGTCGCAACCACACTGACAGTCGAGCACAAGAGCGGGGTGGTCGTTCCCGACAAGGCGTTGGCGAGAGGGCGTAACGGGCTTTACGCCTATGTGGTCTCTAAAAACAACAAGGTGGAACAGCGAAACGTCAAGACCGCCTTCGTGACCGGCGCAAGAGCGCTGGTGACGGAGGGAATAAAGGAGGGCGAGGAGGTCGTCATGGACGGCCAGTCGCGGATCGGCAATGGCGCGACTGTCACCGCTACCCCCTGGACAGGGTCGCCAACAGGCGAACTTGCCGAGAAGGCGAACTGACCATGAAAAACGATCAGGACCAAAACCGTACGTCCAGCTTCTTCGATTTCTTTATTCTGCATCCGGTGGCGACCGGGCTGCTGATGACCGGCATCTTTCTGGTCGGCGCCATCTGCTATCCATTCATGCCGGTTTCGGCACTTCCGCAAATTGATTTTCCGACGATCCAGATCGCGGCCAATCTCCCCGGTGCTTCGCCGGAGACGATGGCCTCCAGTGTCGCGCAACCCATTGAACAGGCGCTCTCACGCGTCAGCGGCATTACCGAAATGACGTCAAACAGTTCGCTTGGCACCACCTCGATCACGGTGCAGTTCGATCTGGACAAGAACATCGAGACTGCTGCAAGCGATGTACAGACGGCAATCAGCGAAGCGGCGGGTGAACTTCCGAAGGATATGACCTCGCTTCCCACAGTGCATAAGGCAAACCCTGCCGATGCGCCGATCATGCAGCTTTCGGCGACCTCCGATACGCTGACACTGCCGCAACTCGATGAATACATCGAACGCAACGTCGCTTCGAAAATCGGTCAGGTCTCAGGCGTGGCCTTCGTTAACATTGGCGGGAAGCAGAAACCGGCCATCCGCATCGCCGTCGATCCAGGTCGCCTGGCCCAGGCCGACGTGACGATGGAGGACGTGCGCACCGCCATCGGCAATCTCAGTCTCAGTGCGCCGAAGGGGAACATCGACGACCCGACACGCACCTTTCCGATCTATACGAACGACCAGATTTCCAGCAGCGCGGAATGGAACGACGCCGTCATCGCCTATCGAAACGGCGGGCCGGTGCGCATTCGCGATATCGGGCAGGCGACGGATGGTGCGGAAGACAGAAAGATGGCGCACTGGACAAATGGAGAGCGAGGCATCGCGCTCGACGTTTTTCGTCAGCCCGGTGCCAATGTGATTGCGGTCGTCAATGCGGTGAAAGAGCAATTGCCCGCACTCCAGGCCTCGCTGCCGCGTTCGGTCAAGCTGGAACTCGTCACCGACCGGACGACGACGATCAGAGCGTCCGTGACGGATATTCAGTTTACCCTGATGCTGACCATCGGCCTCGTCGTTGTCGTGATCTTCCTTTTCCTGCGAAACCTGCGCGCAACACTCATCCCCGTGGTGACGCTTCCGATTGCTCTGGCCGGATCGCTGGCACCCATGTGGCTTCTGGGCTTCAGTCTGGACAATCTGTCGCTCATGGCGCTGGTCGTCGCCGTCGGCTTCGTCGTCGACGACGCCATCGTCATGCTGGAGAACATCACCCGCCATATCGAAGACGGGGTCGAGCCGAGACAGGCGGCGCTCCAAGGCACGCGGGAGATCGGTTTCACGATCGTTTCCATCAGTCTCTCGCTTATTGCAGTCCTCATTCCGATCCTGTTGATGGGTGGCATCATCGGGCGCCTGTTTCGGGAATTTGCCGTGACGCTGACTGTCGCGATCGTCATTTCCGCCATCGTGTCGCTGACGTTGACGCCGATGCTGGCATCGAAATTCATCCGCCCCATCGAGAAGGATCAGCGCAGCCGTTTCTATCTGGCGGGAGAGGCATTCTTCGACGGATTGACAGCACTCTATATCCGCAGCCTCAAGCCCGTCATTCGGCATCGCTTTTTGACGCTCTTCGTTTTTCTCGCGACCATTGCGGCAACCGGCTATCTGTTCGTCGTCGCGCCCAAGGGCTTTTTTCCGGAGCAGGATACCGGGTTCATTGCTGGCCTTTCGCAGGCTTCTCCCGACATTTCCTTTACCGAGATGGCGAAGCTTCAGGAACGCGTCAGCGAGATCATCATGAAAGATCCCGCTGTCTATAGCGTCTTCATGGATATCGGCGGCGGTAACGGCGGCAATGCGCTCAATCAGGGCCATGTCAACATCACGCTGAAGCCTCTGGAGGAACGCGATGTCAGTGCCAAGCAGGTGATCGACCGGTTGGGCACGGCGCTGAATGCGCAGCAGGGCATCAAGCTCTTCATGCAGTCGGCACAGGATATCAATATCGGTGCGCGGCCGGCGAAAACGCAATATCAGTTCACACTTCAGGATGCCGATATCGCGGAACTCAGCGACTGGTCGGATAAGATCACCAGCAAGCTTTCCGGGCTGCCGGAACTGCGCGATGTCGGGAGCGATCAGCAAGCTGAAGCGCCCAATCTGACGATCAAGATCGACCGCGCCGCAGCGACGCTCTATGGCGTCCTTCCTTCCACCATCGACGAGACGCTTTACGACGCCTTTGGTCAGCGCCAGGTAGCCTCCTTCTCCAGTCAGACCGACACCTTCCGTGTCATTCTTGAGGTCTTGCCGGATCTGCAGCGAGATATCGCCACGCTTGACCGTCTCTCGGTCAGAGCAAGCAATGGAACGCTTGTGCCGCTTTCGGTCGTGGCGAAGTGGACGACGGATGGCACCTCGCCGGTATCGATTGCGCATCAGGGCCAATCGCCGGCTGTGACCATCTCGTTCAACCTGGCGCCCAATGTCGCTCTGGGGAACGCCACTGCCGTCATCGAAAATGCCGCGTCCAACATGCATCCTCCGGGGTCGCTGCAGACATCGTTTTCCGGCAGCGCGAAGGCTTTCAAGGACTCGCTTGGGACCATCCCTCTGCTCATCCTGGCATCGCTTGTCGTCGTGTACATCATTCTCGGCGTGCTCTACGAAAGCCTTATCCATCCGCTAACGATCCTGTCGACGTTGCCTTCGGCGGGCCTTGGCGCGCTTCTGGCTCTGCAGGTGGCCGGCTTCGACTTCGGGCTTGTGGCAATGATCGGGGTCATTCTGTTGATCGGTATCGTCAAGAAGAATGGCATCATGCTCGTCGATTTCGCCATCCAGGCAGAGCGGGAGGAGGGATTGTCGAGCGAGGAGGCGATCGTCAAAGCCGCTCAGATGCGTTTCAGACCGATCCTGATGACGACGATGGCCGCTCTTTTGGGTGGAATACCACTGGCGCTTGGTCACGGGTCCGGTGCTGAACTGCGTCAACCTTTGGGCTATGCGATCGTCGGCGGACTCATGGTCAGCCAAGTCCTCACACTTTATACGACCCCCGTCATCTACCTTTTGCTCGACAAGCTTCGGCGCGGAAAGGATATGCCCGCTCGGGGTGAGGTGGCGGCCGTATGATGACCAAGATTAGGCGCGGGGAAAACCGCAATAGAATCCTGTGCCGGTCGAAGAATGAGGCGCAATCAGGAGCCACAAGGACGTCAGGAAGGGCGATGAAGATGGATACGCCCGCCGCGACACGATAGCTCTGAGGCTTCCTGTGTCGCGCGGGCGTTGCTTTAAATCGTCACTATCGGTCGCGGGTGACCGACATCTCACCGAAGATGCGAGCCATTTCCTTTTGGACGTCTCGTTCGGCATCCGCAGGCGCTTCCGAAAACTTTGGATCGGGTTGCGGGTCAGGTGTCGTTGTGTCCAAGTTCACCGGCGGCGCCACGGCAAGCGGGCGCGGCAGATCGATATTGGCATTGGCGCTCTTAGCGATCTCGGCTTCAAGGAAGCTTTCGAAATCACTGGTCAACTGGTCGCCGAAGACGGGACCATTGTCACTTGGGGCAAGCGGTTCCGGTTTTGCGACAAGCGGCGCCACAGGCGTTGCGGATGCGGTGGTAACGGACGGTGTAGCGCTGTAGGCGGGAAGCACGCGGTCGCGGGCAGCGTCGAGAAAATCGACTGCATTTCGCTCCGCTATCGCTGGCTCGCTATGCCCAACCGGCTCTGACTTTTCTTCCAATGTAGGCTCTGCCGTGAGCTTAGGCTCTGCGAATCTTCGGTCGTAGGTCGTGGATACGACCGGTGCGACAACCGGAGGAACGCTAGGGACCTGTGAAGGAAGAGGCGATTGTGGAGCGACAGGGGCTTCGGAGGCCACGGGAGCTTGAGAAGCCGGTGCAGCAGACCGGTTCATGTCCTCCTCCTGCTGCATAATGGCGGCGGCAACCAACGGCGGTACGACTGGAATGGACGGAGCGACGGGCTCGCGGGCCAACGTTCTGGGTGCTGGTGGTACGACCGCTTCAGGCGCCTCCCGGCTTGGAGTCGACGCCGAGGGTGCGACCGTCGAAACGGGAGGTGTCGCCGGCGTAGGCTGTGGCTTTCGGACTGCGGGCTGCGGCGGAACTGGTGGCGCAGCAGGAATGGGCCTGGACGCAACGGCGGGTGCTGGCAAAGGCGAGGCGGCTGGCTGAGGCTTCACGGGCGCGGTGCTCGCGGTTTGCTTCCTGGGTTCTTCGGGAGCCTCGCTCTTCAGTTCGGGAGCGGTAAATGCGCCTGCAGGGCGAACATCCTCTTGTGGTGCCTGGGCGAGCGTACGCTGTCGGTCGGCGGATACGCTGCGGTCGGCATCACGTGCGATCAGGGCGTCTTCCTGCGGATCGCGCACATCCTTCATGAACGGGATGGCGCCAATACCGCTTTCGATGACGATGTCCGTTGGCCCGCCAATCATCACCAGATGCTCGACATTGTCACGGCGCACGAGAACGAGACGCCGCCTTGCATCGACGGCTGTCGCGTCCAGCACCTGCAGGCGCGGCTGGCGGTTTCGGCCGCCACGGATGAACGGGGCAGAGCCACTGCGTCTGCGGATGAACCACAGGACGATGGCAAGCAGCAGGAGTGCCGCACCCACGCCAACCACTGCAATGATCAGGCGATTGCCATATGTGCCAATGAAATCTTCCATAACGGAGCCGGTCCCTTCAGCCATTTCGTGCAGCGGAAATGTACCCGCATTACATTTGTTCACAGAACGTGACGGGAAAAGACGATTTTTTTTCGCCTCGCACAAGAATTTATCCCGTTCGTCCACGAATTTGCTGCAAGTTTGACGAAAGCACCCGACTATAGAGCTTGTCTCAAAGCGCGTAGATGGCCGAAATCGTTATTGGTTGTGCATGGGTGGTGCTTATAGATGGACGGAGCTTTTTGATATTTATGCAAATTGCTACAAGGAAATAGAAGCGATTCCGTTCGACGCGGCTGTTTTTCGGCATGCCGCAACAGTTAGTGGTCTGATTTTGACATTTGCTACCGCTGGCAGAGGACTCGAGAGCAAATGTCAAAATCTTCAAGACCACTAGTAAGTTTTTGTTTCTAGTGGAATTTACGAATTTGACATTTGATTCTCGAGATTTCCGCATGTGGGCATCAAATGTCAAAGTCATTCCACTAGCAGAACTGCAAGGGTAAAACCTCGATGACCAAGGTGCGTCAATCCACTGATAACGACTTCCCCTTGGTGGACAGGCGTGGGCGCTCCGCCACCGTGCTTCGTATTCTATTGCTGGCACTTGTGCTCGTCGCCGCTGCCATTGCTTTCGTTTACTTCAAGGACTCGCTCGAAAACGAGATCGTGCTCGGGATACTCGGCGTTCTTGCCATGCTCGGGATTTTCTTCCTCGTCTCGTCCGTGATCGGTTTCATCGAGGTCATGCCGCAGTCTCAATCCGACGGGATGGCGCGGCGGTTTCTCTCGTCCCATCCTGAAGGCACGTTGATCACCGACACCAAGGGGCGGCTGGTTTATGCCAACGCTACCTATTGCCAGATGACCGGCGCGACCCGTGCGACGGAAATTCAAAGCCTCGAACAGCTTCTGTCGCGAGACCGGGAATCGACCGAGGCACTCTACCGCCTGATCAACGGACTGCGAGAGGGACGGGATGGTTACGAGGAATTTCGTCTTCTCAAACCTCTCAGCCAGTCGGCCGTCAGTCAGCCCGGTCCCCGCTGGTTCCGGCTTAAGGCGCGTTTGCTGAAGGAGGTGAACGGGCAGGATCTGCACGTTTTCCAGATCGCCGACATTACCGCCGAGCGCGAGGACCAGGAGCGTTTCTTCCGCGAATTGCAGAATGCCATCGATTATCTCGACCACGCCCCTGCTGGCTTCTTCGCCGCAGGACGCAAGGGCGATATCGTTTATCTCAACGCGACGCTGTCCGAATGGCTTGGCATCGATCTCGCGCAGTTTTCGCCGGGCTCTCTGAATGTTTCCGATATCGTCGCAGGCGAGGGGATGGCGCTGATCGAATCGGTTCAGCCGCACGCGGGCAGCAACCGCACGGAAATGCTCGATCTCGACATGCGCCGGGTCAACGGCCAGAGCATGCCGGCTCGCCTCGTTCATCAGGTAACCGCGGCGCGTGACGGTGCGCCGGGTGAAACCCGGACACTCGTTCTCATGCGTCCCAAGGGGCAGGAAAACGCGGAATCCTCGTCCGCGATGCGGTTCACCCGCTTCTTCAACAATACGCCGATGGCGATCGCCTCGCTGGATGGCGAGGGACGCATCCTGCGCACCAATGCGCCGTTCCTGAAGCTGTTTTCTGGTGTCGTCAGCCGCGATGACATCGACAGCGCCGTCGCGTTCGAAACCGTGCTGCACGACAATGAGAAAGCCAAACTCGCGCAGGCCATGAGTGCCGCGAAAGATCGCCAGGGCGATATTCCGCCTTTCGATTCCCGCCATCCGAAGGACGAGACGCGCCACTTCCGTTTTTACGTCAATGCCGTCATCGACCAGAATGACGAGGCGCCTGAAGAGGTGGCGATCGTCTATGCCATCGAGGTGACCGAGCAGAAGGCGCTTGAAACCCAGATGGCGCAAACGCAGAAGATGAATGCCGTCGGCACGCTTGCAGGCGGCATCGCGCATGACTTCAACAATGTGCTCACCGCTATTCTGCTGTCGTCAGACCATCTGCTGCTGCAGGCGCGGCCGGCGGATGCAAGCTTTGCAGACCTGATGGAAATCAAGCGCAATGCGAACCGTGCCGCTGTTCTGGTGCGGCAATTGCTGGCGTTTTCGCGCAAGCAGACGATGCGTCCTGCTGTTCTCAATCTGACCGACGTGATCGGCGATCTGCGCATGCTGGTCGACCGGCTGATTTCCGGCACCAACGTCAAGTTGGAAGTGGACTATGGCCGCGATCTCTGGCCGGTGAAAACCGACCTGTCCCAGTTCGAGCAGGTGATGATCAATCTCTGCGTCAACGCACGCGATGCCATGCCGCAGGGCGGCAAGATCAAGGTGACGACCCGCAACTTGCCAGCTGCCGAGGTCGCCGCATTCGGCAAGTCGGAGCTTCCGGCTGAAGACATGGTGATGGTCGAAGTCGCCGATAACGGTACAGGCATTCCGCCGGAGATCATGGACAAGATCTTCGAACCCTTCTTCACCACCAAGGAGGTGGGCAAGGGTACGGGACTTGGACTTTCCATGGTCTATGGCATCGTCAAACAGTCCGGCGGCTTCATCTACCCGGAATCGGAAGTGGGCAAGGGAACGGCGTTTCGCATTCTGTTGCCGCGCCATATCGTCGAGCCGGTACAGCCTGTACCCGTCGTTCCTGGCGAAGAGGGTCAGGCTACGGCTGCAGCAGCCGTCACTGCCAAACCGGAAGCCAAGGATGAGCCGCTTGATCTGACCGGGAAGTCTGCCGTGGTGCTGCTGGTAGAAGATGAAGAGGCGGTGCGGCGCGGCGGCAAGCGTATGCTGGAAACGCGCGGGTATACTGTTCACGAGGCCGGCTCCGGCACGGAAGCCCTGGAGGTGATGGAAGAGCTGGAAGGAAAGGTTGATATCGTCGTCTCCGACGTCGTCATGCCTGAAATGGACGGCCCGTCCTTGCTGCGTGAATTGCGCAAGTCCTACCCCGATCTCAAGTTCATCTTCGTGTCCGGTTATGCCGAAGATGCTTTCGCCAAGAACCTGCCGGCGGAGGCCAAATTCGGCTTCCTGCCCAAGCCATTTTCGCTGAAGCAACTGGCTGTTGCCGTGCGCGAAATGCTCGATAGTGAGGATTGAAGCGCCGCTTTTGCGGCCTTCAATCTGTGGCTTAACCATCTTCTTGTGACCGCGCGGCGACAGAATGCCGCGTAACTTTCGCACAACTTCCCCGCTGTAGCGTGAAACATGGGAGAAAGGCTCAGCTTTGAGCCTTACGCTTTCTGTCGTCCTTCTACTTTTCGCCGGACGCCAACAGATTATTGATTGCAGTGCCGCGCGAGGGGCTTAAAATCGACTGAGACAGACCTAAATAAGAAGAGGCGAAATTCTTGCTCGCACCCTTCATTGCTTGCGAGTTTGATTTTGGAGAATGATGAAAAATGATCGTTAAGTCGATCTACATGCAAGGCGACAGCGAAGGGGAGGACGGCGGAACGAACCGCGGAACGTCTGTTATCACCCGCACCAAGCCTAAGACAAAACGACCGAATTTGTACCGTGTTCTTCTCCTGAACGACGATTACACTCCCATGGAGTTCGTCATTCATATTCTGGAGCGTTTTTTCCAGAAGGACAGGGATGCCGCCACTCGCATCATGCTGCATGTCCATCAGCATGGTGTCGGTGAATGTGGGGTCTTTACTTATGAGGTCGCAGAGACAAAAGTAAGCCAGGTCATGGATTTCGCCCGACAGCACCAGCATCCGCTACAGTGCGTCATGGAAAAGAAATGAGGATCGCAACGTGCCAACTTTTTCCCCAAGTCTCGAGAAGGCGCTGCACCAGGCACTGACCTTTGCCAATGAGCGTCACCACGAATATGCGACGCTCGAACATCTGCTTCTCGCTCTGCTCGACGACGTTGATGCAGCGGCCGTCATGGGCGCGTGCAATGTCGATCTCGACACGTTGCGCAAGACGGTGATCGACTATGTCGACAACGAACTTTCCAATCTCGTGACAGGATATGACGAGGATTCCAAGCCGACTTCCGGCTTTCAGCGCGTCATTCAGCGCGCCGTCATTCATGTCCAGTCTTCCGGCCGCGAAGAGGTGACCGGTGCCAACGTGCTGGTCGCGATCTTCGCCGAGCGCGAGAGCCACGCCGCCTACTTCCTGCAGGAGCAGGAGATGACGCGTTACGACGCGGTGAACTACATTTCTCATGGTATCGGCAAACGTCCTGGCTCCTCCCAGACCCGCACGCCGCGCGGTGCTGACGAAGGCGACAACGAACCCAAGGCTGCCCGCAATGGTGGCGCGGAAGAGGATGCGGCTGGCGCGAAGAAGCAGCCGGACGCGCTCAAAGCCTATTGCGTCAACCTCAATGACAAGGCCAGAACCGGTCGTATCGATCCGTTGATCGGTCGTCATGAAGAGGTCAATCGTACCATTCAGGTTCTTTGCCGCCGCTCGAAGAACAACCCGCTTTACGTGGGCGATCCCGGCGTCGGCAAGACGGCGATTGCCGAAGGTTTGGCAAAGCGCATCGTCGAGGGCAAGGTGCCCGAAGCGCTGATCAACGACACGATCTTCTCGCTCGACATGGGTACGCTGCTGGCCGGTACGCGCTATCGCGGTGACTTTGAAGAACGTCTGAAGCAGGTCGTTAAGGAGCTGGAAGAATATCCGGGTGCCGTGCTGTTCATCGACGAAATCCATACGGTGATCGGCGCAGGCGCAACGTCCGGCGGCGCAATGGATGCGTCCAACCTTCTGAAGCCTGCTTTGTCTTCCGGCGCCATCCGTTGCATCGGATCGACAACCTATAAGGAATATCGGCAGTTCTTCGAGAAGGACCGCGCGCTTGTTCGTCGCTTCCAGAAGATCGACGTCAACGAGCCATCCATCGATGACGCTATCGAGATCATGAAGGGCCTCAAGCCCTATTTCGAAGAGTATCATCACCTTCGCTACACCAACGACGCCATCAAGGCTGCCGTGGAACTGTCGGCACGCTACATTTCCGACCGCAAGCTTCCCGATAAGGCGATCGACGTGATCGACGAGACCGGTGCTGCTCAAATGCTTCTTCCGGCATCGAAGCGCCGCAAGCTGATCACTGAGAAGGAAATCGAAGTCACGATCGCGACCATGGCACGCATTCCGCCGAAAACGGTGTCGAAGGACGACGAGATGGTTCTTGCCAATCTCGAGCAGGAACTCCGCTCGGTCGTCTACGGTCAGGATACAGCGATCGAGGCACTCTCCACGGCCATCAAACTGGCGCGTGCGGGTCTTCGCGAACCCAACAAGCCCATCGGTTCTTACGTCTTCTCCGGTCCAACCGGCGTCGGCAAGACCGAGGTGGCCAAGCAGCTTGCGTCGTCTCTCGGCGTGGAAATGCTGCGCTTCGATATGTCTGAGTATATGGAGCGTCATACGGTCTCGCGCCTGCTCGGTGCACCTCCCGGCTATGTCGGTTTCGACCAGGGCGGGCTTCTGACAGACGGAGTCGATCAGCATCCGCATTCCGTGGTTCTGCTGGACGAAATCGAGAAGGCCCATCCGGACATCTACAACATTCTGTTGCAGGTCATGGATCATGGCTCGCTGACCGACCATAACGGCAAGAAGATCGATTTCCGCAACGTCATTTTGATCATGACGACCAATGCGGGCGCTTCTGAAATGGCGAAGTCTGCGATCGGCTTTGGTTCGTCCAAGCGGTCTGGTGAAGACGAAGAGGCATTGAACCGCCTGTTCACCCCGGAATTCCGCAACCGTCTGGATGCGATCATTCCGTTCTCGCCACTGCCGACTGCGGTCATCCACAAGGTGGTCCAGAAGTTCGTCATGCAGCTTGAAACACAGCTATCCGAGCGTAACGTTACCTTCGATCTGCACGACGATGCGGTCGCTTGGCTGGCTGAGAAGGGCTATGATGAAAAGATGGGTGCTCGTCCGCTTGGTCGTGTTATCCAGGAGCACATCAAGAAGCCACTGGCCAACGAAATCCTCTTCGGCAAGCTGAAGAAGGGTGGCGTCGTCAGTGTCAGCCTCGACAAGAAGGAAGACGGCACGGATGGCCTCAAGCTCGATGTGTTGCCTGAGACGGCGCCCGTCAAGCCAAAGCCGGAAGCCGAATTGAAGGCTGCGAAGTCTCCTGGCAAATCGAAAGCCAAGACTTCAAAGGCTGAAGAACAGGCTGAGGTTTTGGTGGCAGAGACCGATAAAAAGGACGAGGATGCCAAGCCACGTCGCAAGGGCAACACCGTTCCGAAGGTCCCGAAGAAAAAGTAAAAGGTGTTCGCTTGGACACCCGGATACATGGCGGCGGAGATCACTCTTCGCCGCCTTTTCTTTTGTCCACCTCTGCGTGTCCAAGCGCTTAATTGCGAGGATGTATCGATTTGACTTTTGGGCCGGTGCTCTAAGCGTGTCGTGATCATAAAGCGGCTGCACGCTTTTGCGCGGTATCCCTTTGCGTCATTTTAGACGCGCAGATTTCGAAAAGCGTGCTAGACAAGCCTCGGCTTGTGCCGAAGCGTCTGGTACTTCGGTCAGGCCCCAGCGATTTGTCTATTCTTCCGGAACGACCGATGTCTGCACATGGTGACACCCATTCTCTTCCTCTCTGGTTTGCCAGGGGAATGATGGGAATATTCTCGCTTCCTTCTCTCATTCTGATGACGTCTTTCGTCGGGTTCAGCGCCTTTGCTTTGGAATCCGGCGTCACGCGCGGCGAGGCCGTGTTCATGACGCTGACCATCTGGGCCTTGCCGGCCAAGATGATATTGATCGGCTCCATGGTGAGCGGGGCAGGGATGGCCGCCTGTTTTCTGGCGGTGACATTGTCATCGATCCGAATGATGCCGATGGTGGCATCTATCGTGCCGGATATGCGGACAGCGAAGACCCCCACATGGCTGCTGCTGTTTCTCTCCCACTTCGTTGCGATAACGGCGTGGGTCTACGCAACCCAGAACCTAACGAAGGTGCCTCGCGAAGCGCGTGTCGCATGGTTTGCGGGTTTCGGCATCACTCTCACGCTCATCAATACAGCAATCGTCGCAATCTGCTACGGCGTGGTTGCTGCCTTTCCGCCGCTTGTCGCTGGCGTCCTGTTCTTCCTGACGCCGGTTTACTTCATCTCTTCCATATGGGCCTCTGCGCGACACTCGGTCGTCAAGGTGGCCTTCATCATTGGGGTGATCGGCGGACCCTTGTTCGCCTTGATCGAGCCCGAGTTCGATATTCTCTATGCCGGGATCGGTGGAGGAACACTCGCCTATCTGATCGACCGCTTCTGGTTTCGTCGCAAAATCGTCCCATCGTCGACGGAGGGCGAGCCATGATCGATGCCTGGTGGGCACCTTACCTTTTCATCGCGCTTGCTGGCTGGATCGCTACCGATATCTGGCGATGGCTTGGTGTTGTGGCAGGAAACAAGCTGAAGGAAGAATCGGAGGCATTGCATTGGGTGAGGGCAGTCGCCACAGCGCTGGTGATGGCAGTGACAGCGAAACTCATCGTCTTCCCAACGGGGGCGCTGTCGCACTCGCCAATGGAGCTTAGAATCGGTGCTGCCGTCATCGGCTTCATTGCGTTTCTGGCAAGCGGTCAGCGCGTCATTGTCGGGGTGGTCGTGCCAATTGTACTGCTGGGCTTGGGATTGGTGATTTTCGGATAATAGAGCTTGTTAATGCCTGTTGGATATCATGTCGCAAGACAATCTGTGACATGGTGACTTCTGTTGCATTTCCTCCCCGTTGAACGCTTCGTGGCTTCGATCATAGCTGCGTTATTCGTCATCGATATCGCGTTGGTCGGATTCAAGGACATACAAATTGATGTCGTGGGCTACTGCCTTTCCATTGGTATCGGCAGTGGGCTTGTTTTCTTAGGGCAGATCTATCGCGCAAGAAAACGGGAAGAAAAAATGGCGGCAGCTCTTATAGCGGCAGGCCTTTTTATTTTGTTTTCTATCTGCGGCTCGATCTTTAACTACATGTTCCTGCCAGTGCGTTTTCCGCTGATCGACGAGATGCTGATGCGGATCGATGGCTGGATCGGCTATGACTGGGCACGCAGCGTGACATGGGTCGCGAGCTATCCGTTTGTCGGGACGTTGCTATTCTTCGTATACGCCACGTCGCTGCCTCAACTTCTCTTCATCATTATAGTTCTCGGTTTCACAGGTAAGATTCGGCAGCTTCACCAGTTTCTTCTTACGGGAGTTTTAGGCGCGCTCATAAGTATAATCTTTTGGGTATTCTTCCCAACCTATAGTCCCAGCGCATTTCAAGAGCTGCCCGCGTGGGTCCCTCAAGCAATGCCGCTGGCTCTGGGACCTGAATATGGACGTGAACTCGTTCGTCTGGGTCAAGAAGGCGTGCGATACCTAACGCCACGAAACGTAGAGGGGCTGATTGGTTTTCCTTCTTTTCATATCTTCATGGCGGCAATGTCAGTCTATTTTGTTCCACGTTATCGCGCGGTTATCTTGGTCATCGTGACGTTGAACCTCGTGATGTTGCCGGCTGTGCTAATTCAAGGGGCTCACCATCTATCAGACGTTTTTGGAGGCGTACTGCTCTTTGCTATCGTCTGTCCATTATCGATTCGTCTGGCGAACATGCTAACGTTTCGCGCGGGTGAGAGCCCGTCTGGCCGCTCCAACGTGTTGGTACGGAGCTTCTGGTCGTTCCCGGAGAAATAAAAAAGGCCGCTTATCGCGGCCAATGTCAGGGTGGTTTTTGAACGTTAGTGGACGGTCAGGATGTGCGCGCGGCTGCTCGCGAGCATGAAGGCTTCCCGGGCCGCCTCGAGATCGCAACGTCCTGCGACCGCGTCCAGGCATTGCTTTTTGGCTGCTTCGTATTCCGGACCGTGTTCCTTGGGCCAGCGATATGTGAGCATCTCCAGCGCTACGAGCGGGCTGTATATTTCCACGGCCGGGCACATGGGCAGATGGACTGCGACAGGCTTGCACCACTGTGCGTGATGGCAAGGTTCTGAGTTGTGAATAAGCATCGCATTCTCCTTTCTCACCGCGCACGAATAACCCCAGCCTCACGCTTCGGTTCCTGATCACGAAAAAAGTGAACACATTAGGGGTATCTTTTTTGCAAGATGAATGGAAAATGAACAAACACATGAACCGGAGATGAACAAACAATCTGTTCGCGCGTTAACACTGCTCTAAATGAAGGAGGCCCGATTATGTTCAATCTGTCTGGAATTCAGGAAAGCTTTTTCGGCGACCGCATGGCTGGCGTTTGCCAGGCCATTACATCTGCTCTGGCCTTCGAATCGGGCCTCGAGAAATCAAACATCTCAGCAACGGCTGAAAACGACGTGATCTACTTGCAGGGGACTGCTGATTCCGTCGAGGCGATCGAAACCGCAATCAGTCTGGCATCGTCTATTTCGAACTGCCGCATCCTTAGCCATGTAGAGCCAGTCTACTGAGAATCAAGAGCCGGGCCACAAGCGCCCGGCTTGATCTTGCCGATGTCTGCTCATGCGGGCTGACTGCATGTTCTCGGCTAATCTAGCTTGTCTACTGTGAGTGACAACGCTCAGCGCGATGATCCGAAGGATCTATTTTATCTGCGCTGCCTTCACCGAGTCGCCGACGGCCAACCCCAGCTTTTTCGCAGCGCCGCCATTCAGTTCCAGGACATAGCGTACCTGTCCGTTTGAACTGATGATGTCTTCAGAATGAGGCACCGCATTCGGGTGAATGTGCGTGATTTTTCCAGCCTTGGAAATAAAGAGCATATCGAGAGGGATGAAGGTGTTCTTCATCCACATCATCACATCTCTGTCCTCTTTGAAATCGAACAGCATCCCCTGGTCTTCGCCCATGGATTTGCGAAACATCAACCCCTGCTGACGTTGACTGTCGCTACTTGCCACTTCCACAGTGAATGCGTGTGTTTTGCCTGAGGTGCTAACGATCTCGAGCTTCTCGCTGGGAAACGTTTCCTGGGCCACAGCGCCTGCGTAAGACGCCACAAAAAAGAGAAGCGCCACGAAGGCGCTTGCGACGGTACTAATGTCAAAGCGGTTCATCAGTGCGCCATTCCAATTCTGGCTGGATTGTCGGGATGCACCTCAGCGGCCATCAGGCCCTTGTCGCCATCACCATAGCGAACCAGAACGACCTGACCCGGGCGGAGTTCCGCAAGGCCGAAGCGGCGCAGCGTTTCCATGTGAATGAAGATGTCTTCCGTGCCTTCGCCGCGCGTCAGGAAGCCGAAGCCCTTGGTGCGGTTGAACCACTTGACGATGGCGCGCTCCAGGCCACTGTGAGGCGTTACTTGAACATGGGTACGCACCGGCGGCATCTGCGATGGGTGAACGGCTGTCGACTGATCCATCGACAGAATGCGGAAGGCCTGATAGCCCCGGTCGCGACGCTGAATGAGTGCAACGATCCGCGTGCCTTCCAGAATGGTCTGGTAGCCGTCGCGGCGCAGGCAGGAGACGTGCAGAAGAACGTCCTGCATGCCGTTATCCGGTACGATGAACCCGAAACCTTTTGCCACGTCGAACCATTTAACGACGCCGGTGATCTCGATCAGGTCAACGGCATCGCCAGAAAAATCTTCGAATTCGGCGATGCTCTTCGACGACATTCTATCAGCCATTTTGCCCAGCCCCTCAATACGCACCACTACCGGTCAACTGATTCCCTACTAAGAGATTAACATTGCAGTAACGGTTGTACGCAAGTCTTAGTTTTCAGTTTCCAGACCGGTTTTTAATGATCAGGGCTTGCTCAAGGCTGACGGGCATCGTCTAAAACGTTTCCGTCTTCGGGCCAAAGGCTTTAGAGTCTGCGCTCAAGCCGAATGCTACACATGAGAGGAATACATAATGCGTTATCTGCACACCATGGTTCGGGTCAAAGACCTGAAGGCGTCGCTCGAATTCTACTCTGATATTTTCGGCTTGCAGGAGATTCGCCGTATCGAAAACGAGAAGGGGCGGTTTACGCTCGTGTTCCTCGCTGCGCGCGACGACGTCAAGGCGGCGACGGAAAACAAGGCGCCTGCTCTTGAGCTGACCTATAACTGGGATACCGAAGATTACACGGGCGGACGCAACTTCGGCCATCTGGCTTATGAGGTGGACGATATCTACGAGATCTGCGCTAAGCTCCAGGCCGCTGGCGTGACCATCAATCGTCCGCCGCGTGACGGGCATATGGCGTTCGTTCGCTCGCCCGATGGCATCTCCATCGAGATATTGCAGAAGGGCGCAAGCCTGGCACCAGCCGAGCCGTGGATATCTATGGAAAATACCGGCTCCTGGTAAGGCCTTAGGCTTAAGCGCATTCTCCGCGCTTCGTCTTGATCGCCCCAAGAGCCGCGCATGTTTCGGGCTCGGCGCTATGCTTTGCTCGAACTCACGGTTCCTGGTGCAGTCGAAGCGCAAGACGCGGAGGTTTTTCCTTTTGAAGATGGAGATGGGTCAGCAGCGACGACGATCGCGCGACGCAGCAGCGGCCGCGTCATCAATCGTTTTGGCGCTCCTGATGCTTTCTGGCTGCGTTTCAGCAAAGCCTGAGGGCAAGGATGTGGCAGCCGTTCTTGATCCCGCAGCGCTTTCGGATGGAGAGGGCGCCGATAGGGAAACCCAGGCCTCGGCGCCTAATGGCGTGAAACCCACTCAGCCGGGCTACGTCGACCCGAGAATGGTGTCGGCGGCCAACGGCAAGTCGGCAGCCAACACCATGCCAAGCGGGGCGCCACAGGCCCCGCAAGTGCCGGCAGCCGGGAATGGTGCGGACCAGCCGAATGGCGGCTATGCCATGCAGGCGACCGGAGTTGCCGCCGGATCTCACAGCATTTTCTCCAGCGGCACGACGTCGACTGGCCAAGCGGATATGGACAGCGTTCCGGCCTATGCTCCAACGCGACGGATCGTGCCCGCGTTGAAGAGTGTCTATTCTACCCAAGGCCACGCGCCTGCGGAACCCACGCCCCAGCCCTCCCAAGATCAATCGTCCAACGCGGTGCCAGGCGCTTCCAGTCCTGCGCCCACGACCGCGCTTGCGAGTGGCAAGGCATCAACCAACGAAGAGCCGTCGCAGGGTCCGCAGAACATCCCGATGGCCGCAGCCTTGTTTGCCGGCGTTCCCAAAAAGCGCGGGGCGACCGGACAGGATGCTGCAACGGCTCTGGGTGGCATGGCGCAACCCGGTGTGGCCTCCCTCGGCAAGGCGGCCCAGTCTTTTGATGAAAGTCATCTGGACGACGAGGACGATAAACCGACGGGCTTGATGAAACTCGTGTCCATGCCAGGATTGACGCGCATCGCGCCTAATGGGCTCGTCTTGCAGACGAACCAGGTGAATGTGGGCTGCCTGAAGCCTGAGTTGGTGCATCGCATCAAGGAGCTCGAATCCCATTATCGCAAGCCAGCAATCATCACCTCCGGCTACCGCCCGCCAAAGGGCGTGACGCATGGCTCCAAGCACTTCACCTGTGAGGCCGTGGACATACAGATCAAGGGTGTGTCCAAGTGGGATCTTGCAGACTATCTGCGATCTCTGCCCGGAAGAGGCGGCGTCGGCACCTACTGCCACACGGAATCGGTTCATATGGACATTGGTGAGAGCCGCGACTGGAACTGGCCGTGCCGCAAGACGGGTACCAGCAGCTGACCCTGTCAACGAATTGTGTCAGAGGCACCGGTATCACTGTTCCGACGCTACCTTGTCGGCCAGCATTCCCACCAGCACATCCGATTGCGAAATAATCCCCGTCAGCTTCTGATTGGCATCTACGACCGGTAAGTAGTGCAGACCCTGCTCGGCGAAGATAATGATGGCATCCTCGATTGCCGTCGTCGGCGAGATCGTCTGTACCGGAGACGTCATGATATCCTTGACCGTATCGTTGGGTGCCTGTTTGCCTGTTGCAATCAGACGCAGCCTTTGGAGGAAGCCGATGCGCGGACGGCCATGGGTCCACGTGGCCTTGTCGAGAAAGTCCGTCTGCGTGACGATGCCCACGACTTCCGCCACATCATTCGTCACCGGCAACGCTTTGATATGGTGGTTGCGCATCAGGCTATAGGCGTTCTTCAGCGAATCGTCCGGCGCTACACCGATGACGTCGCGCGACATGATATTGGCGCAGTCGAGATGGGTGGCGCGCCGACGATAGGAGCGGAGTTCAGTGCGGCGCAGAATCGTTTCGAGATCGTCACGGTCGATGTCGAGAACCTGGTCAAATTCCTTCAGCACGTCATCCAGGTCGGCAGAGGAAAAGCCAATTCGCTCGACGGGCGCTGGATCCTTCGTTCCATGACCTGCTGCTTGCGGACGGATGGCGTGGGGGTAGGGCCGCCCAGTGAAATTGTTATAGACCACCGCAAGCGCCAGGAGCGCCACCGAGTTGCCCAGCACTGGCCAGACAACGAACCCATAGCCGAGGTCGTGGATCGCTGGACCACCCAGAACGGCGGTAAGCGCGACGGCCCCGCTCGGCGGGTGGAGGCATCGCAGGGTGATCATCGCAGCGATCGAAACGGCAATTGCCAAAGCGCCAGCAAGGAAAGGCTGTGGCACGAGAAGGCCGATGGTGACGCCGATCACTGCGGCAACGGTGTTTCCGCCAAGGATCGACCAAGGCTGCGCAAGTGGGCTGGAGGGAACGGCGAAGAGCAAGACGGCTGAGGCGCCCATGGGTGCGATCAGGGCGGGCGGTGCCAGACCCGCGCCGATGGCGATGTATCCGACCAGGCCTGTGACCAGAATGCCGATCCATGCGCCTGCGGCTGCGCGTAAGCGCTCCTTGTAGCTGACGGGCGTTGCCTCTGGCACGACGAACCGCAACAGGTTTTTCATAGTCTTTCCAAATACAGATGTCCTTTAGAGGCGGCTTCTATGCGGGACTGAAAAATCCTGTCATGGGTCGATGTGTTCAGGACTCACATGTTCATGACAGACTTTATTCCGTCGACCACGAACTGCACGGAGAGCGCTGCGAGCAGCACGCCAAGCAGGCGTGTGAGAATGGCGCGGCCGGTATTGCCGAGGAAGCGGTCCAGCCGATCGGCTGCAAGCAGTGCTGCGAAGACGATCAGCATGCTGAAGGCGAGCAGCAATATGAAGAGGGCTTTATCGAAGCCCGTCTCCATCGTGCCGGAGATCAGCACAGTCGCAGAAATCGCGCCTGGCCCGGCGACGAGAGGCAATGCCAATGGAAACACGGCGATGTTCTGGATGTGATCCTGGGTGACCGCGACTTCGGACGTCTTCTCCTTGCGCTCCTGACGCTTCTCGAAAATCATCTCGAAGGAAATCCAGAAAAGCAGAAGGCCACCGGATATCCGGAACGCGCCAAGCGATATGCCGAGCAGTTCGAGGATCGACGCGCCGAAAAGCGCAAACATCGCGAGAATGCCAAAACCGATCAGCGAGCCGCGCAAGGCGACCTGGCCGCGCTGAGCGCGGGTCATGCCGATGGTCAGCGCCAGAAAGACCGGCGCCAGTCCAGGAGGGTCGAGCGTGACGAGCATCGTCGTCAGGGCATTGATAAAGATTTCTGCGCTTGCCATGCCGTCCCCCGCTCTTATGCCGCCCCCGTTGGTGGCGTTCACAGGTATCTGGCGACCTGTTTAGCGATGATGTTAGGCAAGAGGCAGCGCTATTGGAACCCCGTGCTCCGGCTTTTGCCCTGACGCCTGCAGAAAACTGTGTATCGTCTTGTAAATGACGTAAAAGACTGTTCAAAACCGGCGCAGAAATTGGCGTGCGGACGCCGTTTCCGCTATAAAAATCCATCCGATTCTTAACAGAGAATGTGATCCGTTTTGACTGACCAGAGCCCCCCAGGCGGCGGAAAGCTTCCGCCAGGCATTGAACCAATTTCCATCATGGAGGAAATGCAGCGGTCGTATCTCGATTACGCCATGAGCGTTATCGTTTCGCGCGCGCTGCCGGATGTCCGTGACGGGTTGAAGCCAGTTCATCGCCGTATTCTTTATGGCATGTCCGAACTCGGCATCGACTGGAATAAAAAATACGTCAAATGCGCCCGTGTCACCGGTGACGTGATGGGTAAATACCATCCGCACGGTAACGCTGCGATTTATGATGCCTTGGCCCGTATGGCGCAGGATTGGTCCTTGCGCCTGCCGCTGATCGACGGTCAGGGTAACTTCGGCTCGATCGATGGCGATCCGCCGGCAGCCGAACGCTACACCGAATGCCGCCTGCAGAAGGCCGCGCATTCCCTGCTCGACGATCTGGACAAGGAAACCGTCGATTTCCGCGAGAACTATGACGGCACCTTGCATGAGCCGGTCGTGGTGCCTGCGAAGTTCCCGAACCTTCTGGTCAACGGGGCAGGCGGCATTGCTGTCGGCATGGCGACGAACATTCCGCCACATAACCTTTCCGAGGTGATCGAGGGCTGCATCGCGCTGATCGACAGGCCGGAAATCGAGCTGCCGGAACTGATGCAGATCATTCCAGGTCCGGACTTCCCGACCGGCGCATTCATCATGGGCCGCTCCGGCATTCGCTCGGCTTACGAGACCGGTCGTGGCTCCGTCATCATGCGCGGGCGCGCCACTATCGAGCCGATGCGTGGCGACCGCGAGCAGATCATCATCACCGAAGTTCCCTTCCAGGTGAACAAGGCCTCGATGATCGAGAAGATGGCCGAGCTCGTCAAGGAAAAGCGCATCGAAGGCATTTCCGACCTGCGTGACGAATCCGACCGTCAGGGCTACCGCGTCGTCGTTGAGCTGAAGCGGGATGCCAATGCGGAAGTGATCCTCAACCAGCTTTATCGCTATACGCCGCTGCAGACCTCGTTTGGCTGCAACATGGTGGCGCTGAACGGCGGTAAGCCGGAGCAGATGACGCTGCTCGACATGCTGCGCGCCTTCGTCTCCTTCCGTGAAGATGTCGTCAGCCGCCGCACCAAGTACCTGCTTCGCAAGGCACGCGATCGTGCCCATGTGTTGGTGGGTCTTGCCATCGCCGTCGCCAACATCGATGAAGTCATTCGCGTTATCCGTCAGGCGCCGGACCCGGCCTCTGCCCGTGAAGAGCTGATGACGCGTCGTTGGCCTGCGACCGAAGTGGAAAGCCTGATCCTGCTGATCGACGATCCGCGTCACCGCATCAACGAGGATGGCACCTATAATCTGTCGGAAGAGCAGGCCCGCGCCATCCTTGAACTGCGTCTGGCACGCCTGACTGCTCTCGGACGCGATGAAATCGGTGACGAGCTGAACAAGATCGGTGCCGAAATCAGCGAATATCTCGATATCCTGTCCTCGCGCATCCGCATCCAGCAGATCGTCAAGGACGAGCTTGCGGCCATCCGTGAGGAATTCGGCACGCCGCGCCGCTCGGAGATCATTGAGGGCGGCCCGGACATGGATGATGAGGACCTCATCGCCCGCGAAGACATGGTCGTGACCGTGTCGCATCTGGGCTACATCAAGCGCGTGCCGTTGACGACCTACAAGGCGCAGCGTCGCGGTGGCAAGGGTCGCTCCGGCATGGCAACGCGTGACGAGGACTTCGTCAATCGTCTCTTCGTTGCCAATACCCACACGCCGGTTCTGTTCTTCTCCTCGCGTGGCATCGTCTACAAGGAGAAGGTCTGGCGTCTGCCGATCGGAACGCCGCAGTCCAAGGGCAAGGCGCTGATCAACATGCTGCCGCTGGAAGCCGGTGAGCGTATCACCACGATCATGCCGCTGCCCGAAGACGAGACGACGTGGGAAAAGCTCGACGTGATGTTCTCCACCACACGTGGAACGGTTCGTCGCAACAAGCTTTCCGACTTCGTTCAGGTCAACCGCAACGGCAAGATCGCGATGAAGCTGGACGAGGAGGGCGATGAAATCCTCTCCGTCGAGACCTGTACCGATCGTGACGACGTGCTGCTGACAACAGCGCTTGGCCAGTGCATCCGCTTCCCGGTCGACGACGTGCGCGTCTTTGCAGGCCGCAACTCCGTCGGCGTGCGTGGCATCAATATGGGTGAGGGCGACCGGATCATTTCGATGACGATTGTCGGAAGCAGCGACGCCGAGCCTTGGGAGCGCGCAGCCTATCTGAAGCGCTCCGCAGCAGAGCGCCGTGCCGCCGGTGTCGATGAAGAAGACATCGCCCTTGTGGGTGAAGAGGTAACGGAAGAGGGCGAACTGAGCGAAGCCCGCTATCAGGAACTCAAGAGCCGCGAGCAGTTCGTTCTGACTGTCTCCGAGAAGGGTTACGGCAAGCGTTCGTCGTCCTACGATTTCCGCACTTCGGGACGTGGGGGCAAGGGTATCCGCGCCACCGACACGTCGAAGACCACGGAAATCGGTGCACTTGTTGCGGCCTTCCCGGTCGAAGATACCGACCAGATCATGCTGGTATCCGATGGTGGTCAGCTGATCCGCGTGCCCGTCAACGGTATCCGTATCGCCAGCCGCGCGACCAAGGGCGTCACCATCTTCTCCACCGCCAAGGATGAGAAGGTTGTCTCCGTCGAGCGCATCAACGAGCCGGAAGGCGAAGAAGAGGTCGAGGCGTTGATCGAAGGCGCTGAGGATCTGACCAGTGGCGACGCGGCTCCCGCGCCCGACACGGACGGTTCTGCCGAGTAAGCTGTGGGGTGTGGCGCCAGCCGCCACATCCTTTTTCAAACGGTCGCTCTAGGATCGAACCCGGAAATGAAAAAACCCTGCGAAACGAAGGTTTCGCAGGGTTTCTTTTTGAGCCGCCGTTTCTCAACGAAGACGGAGATGCACAGGCGCCCGGCCGGATGGTCCATCGATATGGAGATGGATCTTCGCCTCAGGCTGGTTGCTGCGCCAGGCACGTGCGCCATGGCAAAGCAGGAGATTGACCAGGTCGCGGGTCTTATGCCGAGATCTGTTGAGCCCAATATCGGCAATTTTCATTGCTGCTTCGTGGATTGGATGAAGCACCGACGCCGACTGGCTTCTGCCTTTGGGGGCGATGTCCAAGTAGTTTTCATTGATTGCCATCTGTAAAGCCTCGTTACTCAATACAATTCGAGGAGTGGGCAGGCCGTGTTTTACAAAACACCACGGCCTGTCCTGGAACAGTCTGTTGGCCTACTGGAGCGAAGCCCAGCAGCTGACACCTTTCTTCTTCAGAGCATTGCATGCATTGACTGCATCATTCTGACCGTTGAAGCCGCCGAAACGGGCGCGGTACATCTGGGCGCCGTCTTTGGTGAAGGCGACCGTAAATGGCTTGGCGGTACGCAGTGCATTGCCGCCCTTATCCTGCGCAGCCTGAAGCAGGTTGCGCGCGGAATTCTCGTCTGGAGATGCGCCGATCTGGATCACCCAACCTGCGCCGGCAGACGGTGCGGCTGCGCTGGACGGCGATGTGGAGGCTGTCACGATGTTGTCGACCTTCGTGGAGTTGGTCACCACGGAACGATCCGGCTTCATGCTGACGGGAGGAATAGGCTTTACCGGAGCGCGAGGACGTGTTGCGACATCCATGGCAGCAACAGCTGCATTGGCCTGCGCCGGCGCGAATGCGGAGACCGGGGCCTCGTCGCCGTAACGCTGCTGCGGAACAGGACCAGCATTCGGAAGACCGGAGGTGGGTGTGGTAGCGGCCACGACAGCGACGGGTTCTTCGATCGGAGCCGAAGGCGTTGCAGCAATCAGGTTGCTGTTTCCGCCACGCGAGGCTTTCGGCAGATATTCCGCAACCAGCTTGCGCATGGTGGCGTCACGGGCGGCGCTTGAACGACCACCGAGGACAACAGCAACGATAGAGCGGCCATCGAGCTGCGCTGATGTTGCAAGGTTGCTACCGGCCGCACGGGTGTAACCGGTCTTGATGCCGTCAACGCCGCGAACCGTACCGACGAGACGATTGTGGTTGCCGATCACCTGCTTACCGAAGGTGAAGGTGCGGGTATTGAAGTACCCATAATATTGCGGGAAGTGCTGGCGTAGCGCGACACCAAGACGAGCCTGATCGCGCGCCGTCGTCATCTGCGCGGTATTGGGAAGGCCGTTGGCATTGCGATAGGTGGTGCGTGTCATGCCAAGCGCACGAGCCTTTGCCGTCATCATCCGTGCGAAACGCTCTTCCGAGCCGCCAAGATGCTCACCGAGCGCCGTTGCCATATCGTTGGCGGAACGGGTGACGAGGGCGAGAATGGCCTGTTCGACGGTGACCGAACCACCGGCGCGCACGCCAAGCTTGGACGGAGGTTCCTTGGCGGCGTTTGCCGAAACTGGAACCTTGGAGTCAAGGGTGATGCGCCCAGCGCTCAACGCTTCGAAAGTGAGGTAAAGCGTCATCATCTTCGTCAACGAAGCGGGATAGCGCAGACCATCAGGATCTTCACCGTAGAGCACCTTACCCGTTTTGGCATCGATGACGATGCCAGCATATTTCGGGTCCGCCTTCGCCACTTGCGTAGCGGAAACGGTGGTTGTCGCCACGGCTGCTGCGAACAGCAGAGCCTTCACAAAAGAGGTCGCGCCTACTGCGCGACCAAGCGCCTCAGATAGTTTTTTCAACACTGTTGAACTCTTCAATCGCATGCCACAGATCCGTCCGACACGCCCCGCCAGACAATTTCACGTTTCGAAATTTAGGTGAATGACGTTACCAAGTGGTTTATGAATCGTATTCGCGAACCATAAAATGCGGCATTTCCGGCATTCGCCTTTTTCGAACAGAGTGAATCTTTTCAGAATCTTAGCGCCACGTGCGATCGCTCTCGAGCGCCAAGGAAAATGTCAGGTGTGTGAGTCACTATTGAATCGCCCGCGTGCCGCTGCTACCTGATGCTGAAATCAAAGGACGAAGAATGGCCTCTCGCGATCGATACTCCCGGAAACTCGAATGCTCGCGCTGCGGGCATAGCGGATTTGCCGAAGCGTCTGAGATAGATGAAAAAGATTCTGCTCACGTGGATTTTCGTATTGATGAAATGCCACGTGGTTTCAGAGCGGAGCGTCCTTCGACGAACCCGGCGGATTACATGATCCGTTGTGCTCAGTGCGGCAATATTTTTCGCTTTCAGCAGAAGACAGCTTACGCGCCCGGAGGCGAGCCTCGCAACAGGAGGGCCTGAGTTGATCTTCATCTTTCTAGAGGACGTTGCCCAAGGAGTTCGATGTGAGTCTCGACGCGCAGACTGAGAAAAGGGAGCCGCCGCGCAAGCCGCTCTGGCCATGGCTTCTACTGCTCGTCCTGACGCTGCTTGCCATCTATTGGTATCATTGGTTCACCCAGATGGTTGATGAGTTGATCGTCAACATGCCGACGGCCATTGTCGAACTGCTGGACCAGCTCCTTGGCGAGGAGTCCCGTCGCGAGCGTTCCTCGCCGGACCAAAACTGGCGAGTTGTCTCACCGTCACCCTAATAAGGGCACAAAAAAGCCCCGCAAATTGGCGGGGCAGGTTGTTCGCTCGGGGAAAGTTGGGCAATGCCCGGGAGCGATGGTGGAAAGCTAACGCTGAAAGAGGGCGCCTGCGAGGTCATATCGCGGCTCATCGGTACGCTTGCCCAAAAAATGTCAGTAAGCGCGACCTATTTCCCAAAAAGAAACCCGCGCGAGGCGGGTTGTCAGTCGAGAGGGGAACTAGAGACTGGGAGTCTCAGCCAAATAACGGAGGGCCGCCAGAAAAGTTGCGATGGAAAACAGATTTTCATTCAAACGATCACGTCGCATAGAATATGGCGCGCTTCCATCCGGGCAGGCGCCTCGCTTGAAGCAGCGAAGAAAAAAGCCCCACCTTCTAGGCGGGGCGAGGTGTTACCTGATTGGCTCTCAGGACTTGGGAGCTCCTCTGAAATAAGAGGAACGATGACTGGATTAGCGCGGCGGCAGTCGCTGCGAAAGGTCAATGCGCTGGAGATCGGTACGCTGCCTCAAAAGAATTGACGGGGCATGTTTTGTCGGCGTCGGTCGAGGTCTTGCGATGGGCTTCAGCATTCATCGCGTGTTCAGAGCTTCTATGGCAGATTGATCCTGCGTTGACTGGCAAGCTTCTGTGCCAGTTCACCTGGAGATTTCTGCCATGAAGAAAGTTATGCTTTCGATCCTTGCCGCCGTGCTGACGACTGGCACTCTGTTCGCCAGCGTTCAGACGGCTTCCGCGCAATATTACGACGGGCCTTATCGCTACGAACGCCGCGGCCCTCCGCCTCCGCCATATCGCGACCCTCCACGCAGGCATCGCCATAACGACACGGGCGCCGTCATTGCCGGCGGCATTGCAGCCGGTCTTCTCGGTGGCATCATCAGCGGCGCTATCGCCAATGACAGCGGTCCGCGCTACGTCGAGCCTCCGCCACCACCGCCACCCCGCTGCTGGTTGGAAGATCGCCGGGTGCCGAACTCTTATGATGGTGGTTGGCATATGGAGAGTTTCCGGGTCTGCCAGTGACCTGAAGCATGGTCCACGCAAAACTGTGCTGCGGTTTTTGATAATGACCTGCGATAAAGCGAAGAGCTAAGCGCAGGAAGCAAATCTGAAAGATCGCGACAATCCTTGAGTTTATCAACGAAAAAGCCGGCTGAAACGCCGGCTTTTTTGCGTCGATCTGACAGGAGGGGAACGGTTTACGCGCTCGCTCGAACTTCCTCAGAACTCTTTGAATCAGCGCGGTCCGACAGTTTTTCCAACTCGTTCAACAGTTTTCCAGGCAGGCATGGTTTCTGGCAAAAAGCAGAAGCCTCGTAACGTTGCGCCAATTGCCGGCCATCAGCATGGCCGGAATGGAAAACGAAAGGAATGTTGCGTTCGGACAAGACGTCTGCGACTGGGAACACTTCGCCATCGATCAGGCGCACATCGAGGACTGCGCAGGTTGGCGTGTGATCCTTGAGATAGAGCGATGATTGCTCGATGCTTGCAAAAGGCCCTGCGACGTCCCATCCAGCCTCTTCAAAGGTCATTTGGAGGTCAAGAGCAACGAAGATTTCGTCTTCAACGATGAGTACCGATTTGCGTGTCATTTAATACCGAGCGTGGCAGAGTCAGAATATGGTGGAGTTCGGAGCCTTCGAGCTTGGTGTCAATAGCGCCACCCAATTGCCGTGCGGCGCTTGACAGCAGAAGAGTCCCAAATCCTTTTTCCCCGAATGCTACAACGGGCTTTCCTATTGTTTCGTTCCATAGCAGATAAATATTTTCGTTATCTTCGTTCCAGCTCACATTCAGCTTGCCCTGGCTCTGGCCAAGGGCTCCGTATTTCAGCGCGTTCGTCGACCATTCATGCAGGATGAGGGTCAGCGGTGTGATGCATTTTGCAGGAATGGGTAGGGACCCTTGCGAGATTTTTATGCCGCCCTTCTGCTCGTAGGGTGCAAGGATTGTCTTGACCAGTTCGGCAATCTCGACCGGACCAGTGCGCTTCTGGTTCGATGCAAGCGAATGGGCGTTGCCCAGCGCCAGAATGCGGCCTTCGACATCTGCAACCAGGCTCTGCACCGTGTCATGCTTGCGTGCTGCCATGCGCAGGATGCCGCCGATCATGGCGAAGAGGTTCTTCACCCGGTGGTTCATCTCGTTCAGCATCAACTCGCGCGTTTCGGCAAGCCGATACTCGGCCGTCACATCGACGGTGACACCGATGATCCGCGGGGAATCCGTATCGCCAACGTAACGTCCGAACACCTTGATCCAGCGAGACCCTTGCGCGGAGGCAAGTTCGGTCGTCAGGTCGAAACCGCCATGGTCCTTCTCGGCCTGCTGGAGGGCTTCGAGCACCTGGATCCGATCATCTTGGCGGATTTTCGCAAGGAAATCTTGCTTGCTGAGGTGGTCGCTCTGTGCTTGCAGCAACTCCCTTGTGGACCCACCGAGAAGAAACTCCTGCCGTTCCGGCAGATACTCCCACACGCCGATTCCTGCCGCTTCGACGGCAAGCTCATGCCGGTTCTGCTCTCGCTGCAACTGGGTTTCGACGCTCACCGCATGCGAGATGTCGGTCATGACAATGGTTGCGCCGGTGATAGTGCCATCCGTGGTTTTGTAGGGCAGGATTCTGAGCGTAAATGTCTTTCGCGTTTCTTCGTGCCAGACGGTATCCTGGTAATCCACGCCTTCGTCCATGACATGACGGACATGATCGAGATAGTCCCGGGTCAAGAGGCGCGTGGTGACATCCGAAATCGGCCGACCGCGATCAGATGCCTGCAGCGGGAAGATCTCCGTTGCCGCGCGGGTGAAGGACCGCACACGCAGGTTTCGGTCCAAAACGATGATGGCGAGGTTGGTGGAATCGAAGAAGTTGCGAAGATCGGTATTGGCGATCGTCAGCTGCTCGATCTTGTTTTTCAGCTCGTCATTGACCGTGGTGAGCTCTTCGTTCGTCGACTGAAGCTCTTCGTTCATCGACATCATTTCTTCGTTGGAGCTCTTCAGCTCCTCATTCGCTGTCTCAAGCTCTTCGGTCGCGGAGCGAAGGCGGTGCTTGGCCGAGCGCAATTCGCGCTCGAGGGCTTCGACATGCCCGTTGCTTGGTTCAAGGCTGATAAGGTCGCTTTCCTCCAGCGGCGTGAACTGCCCGGCATCCTGAAACACCAGGAGGAACCTGTCGTCGTCCACCGGATCGCAGATGATGTCTGTCGTCAGCGAGCCAAATTCTGTGATGACCTCGACCTTGCTGGATATGACACGCTTCTTCGCTGAATGGGCTTGACGCAGCAGAGGTCCGATCTGCTCCTTGACTCCGGGACGGGCAAGCGAGGCAGCGCTGGTCTCGTTGGAGCGGGACACCGGAAAATCGAAAAAGCGGCTCAGCTTGCCGAAGGCTGCCATGATCTGACCTTCCTGGTCCAGAAGCATGCTGGCAGGCACGTATCTTTCAAGCAGACGCGACACGACGGTTTCGTCGTCGCTTCTGGCTGCGTCATGCTGAACATCGGAGCCGCCCGGTCGGCGACCCTGATCCTGGCGTCCTCCGGGAAGCGGAATGGGATAAGTCGGAAGACCCGGCAGTCTTTCGAAAAGCCGCGCCTTCTGGTCGATGCTGGCGAAAACCGTCTCGAACCGACCAACGCTTTCGGAGGGACCAAGGAAGAGAAACCCGCCCGGTCGCAACGCATAGTGGAAGAGCGGCATGATCGTCTTCTGCAGCTTGTCATCAAAATAAATGAGCAGGTTGCGGCAGGAGATCAGGTCGATCTTCGAAAAGGGCGGATCCTTCACAAGGCTGTGGCCGGAGAAACGGATCATGTCCCGGATCTGGCCGACGAAGTTGAAGCGGTCCTTGTGCGGAATAATGTAGCGTTCGTGCAGCGCGGCTGGAATGTCGGCCAGTGCGGCATTCGGGTAGGAGCCCGACCGGGCGATCTGCAGCATGCTCTCATCGATATCGGTCGCGAAGATTTGGACATCGCATAGAATCTGTAACTCGCGGGCTGCTTCGGCAAACAGCATGGCGATGGAATAGGCCTCTTCGCCACTCGAACAGCCGGGCACCCAGACGCGCACGCCTCCGTCGCGCGCTTCCTGGCTTTGGAGGAGGGGCCGGATCGCCCGATCGCGCAGAACGTCGAAAAACTCCCGGTCTCGGAAAAATCGCGTGACGTTGATCAGCAGATCGCGAAACAGCGCTTCGCATTCATCCTGATCGCGCTGCAGCCGGTGCAGATATTCCCTCGCGCGTTCGATGCCGAGAACGTGCATTCTGCGTTCGATGCGGCGAACGAAGGTGGTCTTCTTGTAGCCGGAAAAATCGTGCCCGACTGAGCTTCTCAGCGTCTTGCACAGCTCGTCTATATGATCCTCGACCAGCGAAGGCTGCTCATCGGCAAGCACCTTGGTGCGCCGGAAGAAGAAGCCGGCGATGCAGGCAAGAATCTTGTCGGGCGGCTGGATGAAATCCACGAGGCCGGTGCCAGCGGCAGCGAGCGGCATGCCGTCATATTTTGCCGTTTCCGGCTCCTGGGCGACGCACAGGCCGCCATTTTCCTTGACGGCGCGAAGACCTGTGGAACCGTCCGCGCCCGTGCCGGACAGAATGACGCAGGCGGCATTGCCGTTCTGGTCATTGGCAAGCGAGACGAAAAAGTCGTCGATCGGGCGACGCAATCCGCGTGGCTGAGCGAAATTCGTCAGCTCGAGCGTTCCGTTGGAAATGGACAGACCGTGTCCCGGCGGAATGATAAAGACGGTGTCCGGCTGGATACGCTCTCCGCCCTGACATTGTTTCACGGAAAGTGCCGTATGCCTGCCGATCAGTTCTGCCAGCATGCTTTCATGGTGCGGATCGAGATGCTGCACGACGACGAAGGCGAGGCCGGTCGGGACTTCAGCAGAGCTGAACATCTCGCGAAGAGCCTCCAGTCCTCCTGCAGATGATCCGATGCCGACGACGGGCACATCCTGGGCTTCTGCACGTTGGTCCAAACTCAATCCCTCAGGGTCCGACCAGACTGGCTCTGGTCGCTCTTATCAAGCTCGGCCAAGGTCACTTTTGCCTGCGCAATCGTGGTGGCGGAGCTTGCGATCGTTGCCAGGCTGCCTTCGATGATGACATTATGGCCCTCAAGCATGGGCTGAATACGCGTGAGGGTCGTGCTCAGATCAGTGTTGTATTTGTCGAGCAGGTCGGGTCTCGTCCGGCTGATATCGAATTGCGATGCGAATATGTATTGGACGTCGCCGGATGAGGAACTCAGCTTCGACATGAACAGCAAGTTGACGAACGGGCGGCCATCCTTGCGGAAATTGACGATTGGTGTGCGTATCACCGACGAGGTTGGCCGAGACAGGAAGGAGTGAATCTTCGCTCGCGCCTCTTCGTTCGAAGCGCGCTCACCGCTGGCGCCTTGCTGTAGCATCCGGCAATTCTTGCCCAGAACATCGGCGTCGTCATAGCCGGTCAGGGTTTTGAAGTGCTGATTGACGAGAACAAGGGCGTTGTCTCCTTTCGCTTCGGCAAGCGCCAGGGCAACTGTTGCGTTATCGAAAAACTCCCGGAGGGGAGGCAGAACAAGTGACTTCGGCATTATCTCATCAACTCAATGTATTGCTTATCTAATTAAGGTAGATTTCTTGTTTTGATAAGGGCAAGGCGCGAGAAAGATCACTCGCATAACGAAAACTTGCCCTCAATCATGCCTTGATGTCGATCACGACCGACGCAATTCTAATGGCTTAGACCAGACGTTCCGCGTGCCACTTCAGGTGATCGTCCATGAAGGTGGAGATGAAATAGTAAGAGTGATCGTAACGGTCGTGAAGGCGTAGCGTGAGGCCGATATCCGTACCTTTGATGGCCTCTTCGAACAGCCATGGGCGCAGGCCGTTTTCTAGAAAACTGTCTGCTTTTCCCTGGTCGATCAGAAACTCTGGAAAGCGCGCACCATCTTCCACCAGTGCGCAGGCATCGTAGGCACGCCAAGAGGCTTGATCTTCGCCGAGATATTTTTCGAGAGCCGGGCGCGACCAGTCCGCAGACGAGGGCGCGACGATCGGGGCAAAGGCCGAGCAGCTCTTGAAGCGGTCCGCATTTTTCAGCGCAATCGTCATGGCGCCATGACCGCCCATCGAGTGGCCGAAAATGCCCTGTCGGCTCATATCGACGCGGAAATGCTCACCGATCAGCGCCGGGAGTTCTTCGGTGATATAGCTATACATATGATAATGCTCGGCCCAGGGCGCCTCTGTGGCATCGAGGTAGAAGCCGGCGCCTTTGCCCATCTGCCAGTTCGTCAACTCGTCGGCGACGTCATTGCCGCGCGGGCTGGTATCCGGGCAGACGATGATGAGGCCAAGCTCTGCGGCAAGCCTTCGATACTCACCCTTTTCCATGACGTTGGCATGGGTGCAGGTCAGTCCGGAAAGGTACCAAAGAACGGGGCAGGGCTCGTTGATCGCCTTTGGCGGCACGAAAACGGCGAAGGTCATTTCGCATTTGCATGTTTCGGACTCATGCGCATAGACACCCTGCATGCCGCCAAAAGCCGTGTTCTGAGAAATTACCTTCATGGTCTGCATCCTTTATAAAAGCGGTTTCAACCTGCCAGCGACACCGCGGCGTTGACCGCCGCTGCTACCAGCACAGTGTTGAAGAAGAACGACACGATCGAGTGGACGAGCGTGACCTTGCGCATGGCCGTTGTGGTGACGGCAACGTCGGAGGTCTGCGCCGTCATACCGATGACGACGGAGAAATAGAGGAATTCGTAAATACCGGGCGAGGCGGTATCGGGAAAGTCCATGCCGCCCTTCGGCTCCCGCTTTCCGCCATCAGCAGATGGGCGCCAGAACAGGTGGGCATAATGGACCGCGGCCATGGTGTGGATCGTGAGCCACCCCAGAATGACCGATAGAAAGGAAAGTGTCAGAGACAGCGCGGTTTCGCCGGAATGATTGAGCGCCATGAACAGCGACACCACAGCGACGACGACGGCAAACAGCGTGATGAAGATGATGGCGATCGCTGGAAGATCGTCGCGATCGGCATGAGCCTTGAGATGGGCTGCTGTCAGATAGGGAAGCCGGAGGGCGAGCAGGAAGAGGTAGGTCAGAAAAAACGCAACGGCGGCAGATTCGATGGCGAGCTTCGGTATGAGCATGAGCATTGCTGCCAACACTGCGCCCCCTAAGACGGCAGCAATTAGAAATGGCCGATGACGTGCGTAGAGACTGATCTTTGTCTGTTCTTTTGTCTTGGGTGCGATCGCCATGCTCGATTACTTCTTTATCCGGCGGCAAAGCCGGTCAAGGGTTTCCAGGAATTGCGAACGGTCACGTGGGGAGAAGGCGGCATTATAGCCCTTGCTCTCACCCGTTTCACGCAAATGCGCGCCAAGGTCACGCATGGCGGTGGCCATGCCGATATTGGCTTGATCGAAAACGCGGCCGGTCGGACCCGTAACCATGGCGCCATTCGCCACGCAGCGACCGGCCAGCGGAACATCCGCGGTGATGACGATATCCCCTTCGCCGGCACGCTCCGCAATCCAGTCGTCAGCCGCGTCGAAACCGTTCGAGACGATGACGTTTTTCACCTTGGGATCGCGGGAGGGTCGCAGCCCTGAATTGGCGACGAAGGTGACGTCGAGATCATGCCGTTCTGCGACTTTGAGTATTTCCGGCTTTACCGGGCACGCATCGGCATCGACATAAATCTGCGGCATTGAAAAGGCTCGTCCTTTTGGATCGTTCGTCGTGCAATCGCTTGGGTGCCCATTTGAGCTTTTTTCCGCCCCTGCGCAACATGTTTGCGCTTGCCCGCGTTTCACCGGACTATCGTCTTCGATCCATTTCAAATCATTCATAAACGAAAGAGATTGCCCCTCATGAGCGACATCGAGCAGTCCCCGAAGATCAACCGTCTCGTTCTGCAGCACGTCATTGCGGGCTTGAGTGACGGTCTCATTCTGGTGGAGCCGGATGGCACAATCTCGTGGGCGAACAAATCCGCGCTTGAGATGCACCGGGTCGAGACGCTCGAGCAGCTCGGCACGGACATCGCGGCTTACCGGAAGAACTTCACGCTTCGCTATCGCAACAATCATCTGCTCGACGAGGGGCAGTATCCCCTGGAGCGGCTGGTGGCCGGAGAAGAGGTTGACGATGTGACCGTTGAAATCTCGCCGGCCTCTGACCTCGACTTGACGTGGGTTCACACGATCCGGGGTTTGACGATCGAGGATTCTGGTGCGAAGCCGGATGATGTCACGGTTCTGATCATCCGTGACGAGACGCCGCTTTACGAGGCGGAAGAGCGCTTTGAAAGAGCCTTCAACGCCAACCCGGCGCCGGGCCTGATCTGCCGCATGGAGGACAAGCGCTTCATTCGCGTCAATCAGGGTTTTATGGAGATGACCGGGTTTACCCGGGAAGAGATCATCGGCCGCAGTGTTGAAGAGCTTGGTCTCTTCTCCAATTGCGAAACCGGACAGGACGCGCTTGATCGGCTTGAGGACGGACGCATCATTCGCCACCGGGAAGCGTTGATTCCCATCCCGGAGGGTGACCGACTGGTGATCGTTGCTGGCGAGGTGATCGCTGTTGGCGAAGAGCCCTGCATGCTTTTCACCTTTGCCGATCTCGACGGACGCAGAAAAGCGCAGAATGCTTTGCGCCAAAGCGAGGAGCGCTTCTTCAAGTCCTTCCGCCTTTCTCCGGCGCCGACAGCGATTTCCCGGCTCGAAGACTTTGTCTTTACCGAAGTCAACGACGCGTTTCTGGAGTTGTGCGGACGCAAGGAACAGGAAGTTATCGGCAAGACAGCGAGCGAGTTGAAACTGTGGGATGACGTGAATGCACGCAGAGACGTGGAACGCCGCCTGAAGGGCAATGTGCCGATCCGCGAAGAGCCACTCAGGATGAACCTGAAGGATGGTGGCAGCGCTGAATGCGTTGTCTCTGCTGAACGCGTCGAGATCAACGACCAGCAATGTGTCATCTGGGCGCTTCAGGATGTAACGGAACGTCGCCGCTCCGAGGACGAGTTGATCGAGGCGATCGAAACCGTAATGGCGGATACGTCGTGGTTCAGCCGCACCGTTGTCGAAAGGCTGGCGGGCCTGCGCCAGACATCGAGGGGAACGGCATCAATGGCGTCGCTCAGCGATCTCACCGAGCGCGAGGAAGATATTCTGACGTTGATCTGCGAAGGTTGCAGCGACAAGGAGATGAGCGACAGGCTCAACCTCTCCAAACACACCATCCGCAATCACATTGCCTCTCTCTATGGCAAGATCGGCGTCAACCGCCGTGCAGCCGCCGTCATCTGGGCCCGCGAGCGAGGCTTCAGCGGGCGCAAACTGCGCAAGGTTTGAATTTTCCTGCTGATTTTATTGAAAAAAGGCCAGTTTGTACCAGTAGGACTAGTAGTTTTCTCTCTGATGCGGACGCTTTCCTCGCTCTATCTTTTCACCATGGCGCCAATGACGGCGACATCATGATGAGAAGGAAGGAGTTCTAAAATGGATAACAACCGCATCGAAGGCGCAGTTCGCCAAGTCAAGGGCTCGATCAAGGAAGCCGTCGGCAAGATCGCCGGCAACACGCACATGCAGGCTGAAGGCCGCGCCGAAAAGGTCGCAGGCGAAGTGCAAAGCAAATACGGCGAGTCCAAGGACACCGTTCGCAAGACCTTCAAGTAAAGCCTTCGGCCAGGAGTTGATCGAGATGATGATTTCTTCCGACGAGGCACTTGCGCCCGCCGCCAACCCCCAGGACTGCAGCCTCTGCGCCGCACTTCAGGCAATCATCGCCTATGCGGATGGGCAGGAAGGCAGCCGTATCACGGTGTCCATGGAGAATGGCAGGGTCATGCTGACGGGTGAGGTGGAAACGCTTGCCTCACTCGAATGCGCGGTCTTCATCGCGGAGTGCTTTGCCTCGCGCCCGATCATCGCCGATCTCTCGATCAAACCGACCATTCAATACCTGGCGCCTCCGCGCCTGACCAAACCAAACCTCTATATCAACGACAACAGGAGTCCACTATGAAGAAGATCGTTCTTGCCACCGCAATTGCCGCTCTTGCCGTTGCACCCGTCGCCCATGCCGAAGCAAAGCGCTCCCACAAGCAGATGGAAACCGCACAGAAAGAGCGTGTCGGCACCCTGTCTTGTGAAATCGAAGGAGGCATCGGTTTGGTGATCGGTTCCAGCAAGGCGGTGTCCTGCGAATTTCGTCAGCGCTCGGGCGACGTCGAACGCTACACCGGCACGATCGGCAAGATTGGCCTCGACGTTGGCGTGACCGGCAAGCAGTATTTGAGCTGGATCGTCTTCAATACGGCTGAATCCCGCGTCGGCGATGGCGCGCTGAGCGGTAACTATGTCGGTGCTTCCGCCTCTGCCGCGGTTGGAGTTGGTCTCGGCGCCAATGCCCTGATTGGCGGTAACGCCAAGAACTTCGCGCTGCAGCCCTTGAGCGCCCAGGCAGGCACGGGCGTCAACCTGGCCGCCGGTATCGCTAATCTGCAGTTGAAGCCTGCCGGTTAATCCGGTTTGCCAAGACGCCGAAAAGAGCGTTAGCGCATCACAGAATTGCTGGGCGGTGGGATTTCCACCGCCCCGTTTCTGGTTGACGGAATGGCTTCACGTCACATGGTCCCTTGCAAGCCGCCTGTGCCAAGCTGCGGCTGCCTCGCCTGCAAGGTTGCGCATCTCACGCAGAGCCGACTGGTCACTTTCATTCAGTCGATGGCGGCGGTATCGCAAGCCGCTGAGGTCGTGCAGCGCAACTTCGACATCGATGCTCGCCAGTCCTGCGGCACGCTGTGCGGTGCGCACATCCAGCACAGGTCTTCCAGCCGTGACGCTTTCCAGATAGGCGCGATTTGCTTCCCGGCCTTTCACGATCAACGTGTGGAGCGGCAGTCCGAAATCCGGCCAGAGAACCAGTACGGCCAGCAGTGCTGCGATGCTGCCAAGCAGGTTATCCACCACACGCGCTGCGGCGACACCGCTTCCTGGATGCATCATATCGGTGACGATGATGAAGAGCATGGTCAGGACCACGACGAAGACGGAATAATTGACCGCCCGCAGCGAAATCGTGACGCTGGCAAGCAGGATTGCCAGCACGCACAGGATGACGGGGTGCTGCGTGACGGAGAGCAGTGCCAGAGCCAGAAAGCCACCGAGCAGGGAACCGAAAATGCGCTCGAGCGATCGCGCCCATGTCACACGAGCGCCGCCCTGAAGGCAGACGATCAGCGCCATTGTTGCCCAGTAGGGGTAACCCAACTGAAAGATGATGGCGATGTAGTAGACGCCAATGACACCCGCAGCCTGGCGTAAGCCCAGCCTCATGGCACCTCTTGCCCGTTCCCTCCAGTTTGGAGCGACCTGATGCGGCGGTGCTGCCAAAGCCTCGTTGGATTGCTCCGGGTTTTCAAGCAAGCGCAACGCGTTCTTAAGCGCCAGCACGCAGCCGATCATGAGATCGTCTTTCATATCTTTGGCTGTCCTGTCCAGCCGCTCGATGCCGCGGCGAAGGAGGTTTCTCTGACGGACATCGTCTCGCAGAGAGAGGCGGACCCCGAGCAGGGCGGTGGCGAACGCACGCGCTGTTGTCGCGCGCTCCGTTGTCGGCCCCAATCTGTGGATATAGGCGTGGTCCAAGGCGACGAGGGCGCCGAAGATGATCTCTGTTGCCCGGAGCGCATTGTGGTATTGACGCGCGTCTGCCGGGTGCCGAGCCAGCACCGTTCTCAATCGCTCCATCGACATGCGCACGGCGCGTCTGTGCTCGGCATGTTCACTGTGCCACTGCGCGTCTCGATGGCCGCGATCGCCAATGGCGGCCAGATCTGCTGCCATATCGAACAGCCGTGCGATGACCGCACCCGCGTTGCGGTCGAGCGAGGCCGTTGGATCGATGCGCCAGACCAGATTGATGAGGATAAAGGCCCAGCTTCCGCCAGCCAGGAATGTCAGCGACTGCGCTGCAGCGGCGGGAGCCGGGTGCGGAAAGCCGACAGCAACAACGGCGACCACAGCGAGCAGTGTCCCCAGCAAACCGTCGAGGGAAAAGGCAGCACCAGCCAGTATGGCGACGAAGACAAGAGCAGGACCGACGGCGAGAGCAGTTTCCATCCCCGCCGATGCGCCCCAGGATCCGGCAAAGGCGAGGACGGTGCCGATCAGGACGAAAAGTCCAAGGGTGTGGCGGCGCATGGCATGAGGACCTGGTCCGTCGCAAAGGCATGTCCAGAACGCAGCGAAGACCGCCCAGCCGAGTGCGGGCTGACCGGTTGTCAGCGCGATGATCAACGGCGCTCCGACAGCGAGTGCGGCGCGCGCACCTTCTTCGCCGCTGAATTGCTCGGGGAGCAGGCCGACGGCGCGCAATTCCAGCCGGCGGGCGGCCCGTCGAAGATGAGGTAGCGCCCATCTGCCTTTCAACCGGATATTACCACGGCGTCTTTGCTGTTCAGCGTCGGCCATAACGCATCCAGATAATCTGTTCCGCGATGGCATGCAGCGCTGCACCGACAGCGCTCCCCAGCAAAACTTCCGCGCCTCGATACATGCCGACTTCCCAAAGAGGCGTCTCCGCCGTGCTTGTCAGGAACACGATGGGACAGGTCCACATACAAACCTTCAAAGATGGATAGCTTCGCACGATGACGGCTGCGAGCGCGACGGCAATGGCAATTTCCGCTACAGGACCGATGCCAAAGCCTTGCGCCGCCGTTCCAATGACAACGGCGATGATCACGCCGAGCAGCGTGCCGGCAAACCGCCCGATGGTAGCCTGGCGCGTATCGCCAAGCTTTTCCTGACCAACGATGATACCGGACATCGCAGCCCAGACGGGATGAGGAAGCCCGGCCGCCTCCGCCAGAATATAGGACAGCGTCGCGGCCCCCGAGCAGCGCAGGACAAAAGCCAGGTCGCGGACGCGTGTCTCGTTCACCGTCGTCTCCCTTACCTCAGCAGATTGGTACGTGCGAGTTCGACCACCTCATCGCCGCGGCCGCTGATGATGGCCTTCAGCATGTAGAGGCTGAAGCCCTTGGCCTGTTCGGCCTTGATCTTCGGCGGCATGACGAGTTCCTGTTTCGCGGTCACGACATCCACCAGCACGGGGCCTGGATGGGCAAAGGCGGAACTCAAAGCCCAGTCGACATCAACGGATTCTTCGACCCGGATGCCCTTGATGCCCATGGCGTTGGCCATGGCGGCAAAATTCGGGTTTTCGAGGTCCGTGCCGGTATCGATATAGCCGGCCGCTTTCATTTCCATTGCCACGAAGCCGAGCGAGCCATTGTTGAAGACGACGATTTTGACCGGTAGATTGAGTTGCGCCAGCGTGATGAAGTCGCCCATCATCATGGTGAAGCCGCCGTCACCTGAGAGTGACACGACCTGCCGGTCGGGGGCTGCAGCCTGGGCGCCGATGGCCTGAAGCATGGCATTTGCCATCGAGCCGTGGTTGAAGGAGCCCAGCAGACGCCGCTTGCCATTCATCGCCAGATAGCGTGCCGCCCAGACGGTGGGGGTACCGACATCGGCGGTAAAGATCGCGTCTTCTGCCGCAAGTTCGCTGATTCGTTGTGCCAGATATTGCGGATGGATCGGTTGGCCGGCCCCAGAGGGTTTCGCCAGATCATCCAGTCCTTCGCGCGCCTTGAGATAATTGGCGCGGGCAGCGTCGAGAAAATGCGCGTCGCTGCGAGGCTTCAAGTGCGGCATAAGAGCTGAGATTGTCTCGCCAACGTCGCCGACCAGGCCTTGCGTCAGCGTGGCGCGCTTTCCCAGCGCGCCCGCATCGCGGTCGATCTGAATGATCCGCGCCTTCGTCGGATAGAAGGCGCGATAGGGGAAATCGGTGCCGAGCATCACCAGCGTGTCGGCATTTTCCATGGCGTGATAACCGGACGAGAAGCCGATCAGACCTGTCATGCCAACATCGAAGGGGTTGTCCCATTCGACATGTTCCTTGCCACGCAGCGCATGAACCACCGGGGCTTTCAGTGCCTCTGCCAAAGCCACAACGGCATCGTGATGGCCAGCGCAGCCACTGCCCGCGAGAATGGTGATGGCCTTGCCCTCATTCAGCAGATTGGCAAGGCGGCTGATTTCCTCCTCGCGTGGGAGGATGCGAGGCAGGGCCGGAACGGCCTGAGGCGGGACTGTCGAAACGGGCGCATTGGCGAGAGCGACATCGCCCGGAATGACAAGCACGGCAACGCCGTTCTGGCCGATTGCCGTATTCAGCGCGCGGTTGAGGACGCCCGGCATCTGTGCGGGATTGGAGACGAGCTCGACAAAATCCGCGCATTCGCGAAACAGTTCCTGCGGATGGGTTTCCTGAAAATAGCCGAGACCAATTTCGGAGGAGGGGATGTGAGCCGCGATCGCCAGTACCGGAACGTGATTGCGCTTGCAGTCGAACAGGCCATTGATCAAATGCAGGTTGCCCGGGCCGCAACTGCCGGCGCAGACGGCCAACTTGCCGGTGACTGCCGCTTCGGCGCCCGCTGCAAAGGCAGCGGTCTCTTCATGACGCACATGCATCCATTCTATTTTTCCAAGCCGCCTCAGGCTGTCGTTCAGCCCGTTGAGGCTATCGCCAGTGACGCCCCAGATGCGTTCGACACCGATATCGGCGAGGGTTTCTGCCAGTAGATCAGCGACGGTCATGGTCATGGATATCTCCTTCTCTGCTTTGCATCGGTGTCTGCCTTGAAAGCTGGGAGCATTTCGATCTAATTTCCAATATATAAACAGAGGCTTTTTCATATATGATATTGGATGACATCGATATTCGGCGGCTTCGCTATTTCCTTGTCGTGGCGGAGCAAAAGCATTTCACCCGAGCCGCAGAGAAGATTGGCATTCGCCAGCCGCCACTCAGCATGCAGATCCGTCAGCTTGAGGAAACGGTGGGTGCACAGCTTTTCACTCGACATGCCAAGGGCGTGGAGTTGACGGCGGCGGGGAGGGTATTTCAGGAGACTGCGCTGGATATTGTCGCGCGCTTCGAGGACGCACTCACTCAGGTGCGGCGCCACGCGGCCGGCCAAACGGGACGCCTCCGTCTAGGCTTTGCCGGCGCCACCTATTTTCATCCGGCAATTCCGCTCATCATTCGCGCCTATCGTTCAGCCTATCCAGATGTTGTGCTGTCGCCGGAGCAGAGCAATACGCCCGCTCTTCTTGCGGGCCTGCGGGAAGGGAGGCTGGATGTGGCCTTCATCCGCCCGCCGGTTCTTGAAGATGGGTTGCTCTCCGTTCGCGCCTGTCTGGATGAAGACATGGTGATCGCGCTGCCCGCCGATCATGCTTTGCGTGACCATGACGCGGTGCCGCTCGACGCCATTGCCGGTGAGAATCTGATTCTCTTTCCCCGAGACATCGGACCTGGCCTCTATGACAGCATCGTCTCCGCCTGCAACGAGGCAGGCGTCAGCCCCAAGCTCGGCCAGGAGGCGTCGCAGATCGTTTCCATCATCCCTCTGGTTGCCGCAGGCTTTGGCGTTTCGATCGTGCCGCGCTCGGTTGGTTCGATCCGGAATGAAGGCGCCGTCTACCGCCCGATCGCCGGGCAATCACCGCGCGCACCGATCGCCATCGCGACGAGAACCGATGACCATGCGAGACTTGTGACATCTTTTATGATGAGCGCAATTCAGACCGCGCGGCGTACTGCCCCGGCCGATTCCGCCAGCGCAACCGGATAAGGTGAAACCGGTCAAGTGGCTTGTCGCGGTTGTTTAGTTATCTCTGATAAACTATTGATGCCGCGCTTGTGATCAGAAACTGCGCAAAGGCCATCATGACAATCCCCGACATCAAGCTTCCTCCGCGCCCTTTGAAACTAAAGCGTGGCGTGTTGTCCGTACCATTCGCCTACTACTTCTCTCCGCTGATTCTGCTGGCACTCGCCGTCTTCATGCTGTGGGCTGAAGGACCTGGAATCATCCGGGACTATAAGATTAGCCAGAACCCGGTGGAGATCGAGGACGGCGATCTCAACGGCAGCTGCAAAACTCGGAAGGCTGTCTTCACCACCTGCAACGCCAAGCTCGCCTACGATTATCAGGGCAAGCACTATAACAGCGACGTTGAGGTGATGTTCATCGATATGCACTCCGGAGACTATGAGGCAGGTCTTTTCATCTCGGGCTCTGATCCGCAGCTTGCGACCATCTCGCTCGGTCTCGACATGCTGTGGAACCGGATTATCACCCTGGCAATCCTTTTTGTTCTTCTCGGCTTCGGCGGGATCGCCCTGCTTTTTGCACTCGTTCGATTTTTCCGGGCAAAGGCCAAGCTCAGCGAAGCTCAGCCACTGACCCTGTTGCCTGTCGCTCTCACGAATGTCACGAAAAAACGCGGTGGCGTTTTCCTCACCTATTCGGACACGATCCGCGACAACAAGACGAAGCGGCAGTCCTTCTCGCTGATGGGCAGGGATGAGGTTCCATTCATCATCGGACAATCCGAAAAACACGATATCGCGCTTGCAGCCTGGCAGAAGAACAGCCCACTGCCCGTCCTTCTGGACGATCGTCTGGAGCGGATCGAATTGACCGACGCGGAGAGGGCACAGGCGCTGTCAGCTGTCGCTGCCAATACAGCGGTGTCGGAAGTCACGCGGACGACAGGAACCCAGCCTCAAAAATCCGCTGGCGCTTCCGCCCTGCAAGGCCTTAAGGCATTCGGTATCATCATCCTGCTGATGATCGTCGGACTCGGAGGCTACTGGCTCTGGTATGTTACCGCCGCGCCGTCACAATTCACGTCACCGGCCATGGACATTAACAACCTCATGCCGGGTCCAATTAACAAGTGGGGATGCGCCCAATTGCAAAAACGCTTCGGCGATCAAAACGCACCATTTGGCTGCACGGCTGGAGATTATCGAAGCTGGAAGTAAGCCACCTCGATGAGCCGGAACTGTCATCGGTTTTCGGCTCATTTTGCCGCTCATCTTTAGCGGCGGACGTCGAGGTGTGCGACGGATGAAACACCTAAATCTGGGGGCGAATTGCGGGTAGGCTCCAAGCTTGTGGGGCACGACCGGAGATGTGGTCCTTGCCATCACTTGAGGAGGCTCCGGATGCCGCCGACTGCTTAGTCTGGTCGCCTCACGAAGGGACTACTCTACTCCAATAGTTGAATAGCGATCGTGTCCCTGGCCGTCTGGTGTTTGCAACTTAGCGAAACGCTTTACCGGCGCCGATGTCCAAAGGCTTTTATTCTGCTGAGACGTTTGAAACCGCAACAGTTTCTACAGTTTACCTGACGATGACGCGATACTCTTGAGTGCCGCCATAGACCGGTGGGCGGTAGCGGTAGTCACGGCGCGGGCCGCGGCGATCACGCCAATCGCGGCGGTCGTAGTTGCGGTAGTATCGATCCCTTTCATAGGATCGGTCGTAAACGCCCGCCGAATAGTAGCCGCCACTGCGGTAACCGCGGTCATCCACGCATCCACTCAGAATTCCGACGGAAACGAGGCAGATCGCTGCGCTTAAAAGCTTCATGATTTCTCTCCCAATGCCGGACATTAACATATGCCGATGCACAAGGTTCCACCGCGCTTGAAGGCGGGCATTCGAGACCACGACGAAGAACGGTTCGGATCACCAACTTTCAACACAAGCCAAGGCGTCGCTACGCCAGGATGTGGAGCCTAGCCGCTGCGAAAGCACCGATCAGAAGACAGCGGACGCCAAACCCGTTGCGTGGGTGATACAGCAAGTATTTGATTTTTCTGAAAATGGCGGATGGGGTGGGATTCGAACCCACGGTACGGTCTCCCGCACGCCGGTTTTCAAGACCGGTTCCTTAAACCACTCGGACACCCATCCTCGCCTGCCGCGGGTTTATAAACATTTGGGCCAGCGCGTCAATTGCCTCAAAAGCCTTATTTACCAGTCGCTCTCATCAGTTCAGATTTAACCATTGCTTAACCACGTTGATTACAATTTTAGCTTTCCGGATCATATCGTTCGCATTTTCGCCATGTTGCGGGCAAGATTAGGCATCCGTTAAGTGCTTCGATGTGATGGGCGTGATCATCGAGGTGTGAGAGGGGCCGTGCACAGGCGCGGTCTAAAGCAGCACGGGGCAAGAATTTGAAGTCTACCGTTACGAAGCTTGGCGTCAGCGTCAAATGGGTCGGCATTGCCGTTCTCTGCGCCGCGACCGCATCATGTTCGACGACGTCGGAAACAAAAACGAAGCCGAAGCGCAGCAAGGAATATTTCGCCGAGTCGGAATATGGCGTGAAGGCAAGTCCGCGTATCGCAGAAGGTGCCAACGTCCCCAAGGGCGGTGGCCGGTTCCTCGTCGGTAACGCCTACACGGTCAAGGGCCGTCGGTACTTCCCGAAGGAAGATCCGGGCTACGACAAGTCAGGCCTGGCATCCTGGTATGGTTCCGCCTTTCATGGCCGCATGACGGCCAATGGCGAAGCCTACGACAAAGAACATCTTTCTGCCGCCCATCCGACGTTCCCGCTTCCAAGCTACGCCCGCGTGACCAACCTCGAAAACGGCTCCTCTGTCGTCGTGCGCGTCAACGATCGCGGCCCGTTCCATGAGGGTCGCCTGATCGACGTCTCCAGCAAGACAGCCGATCTGCTCGACATGAAGGGTACGGGCACTGCCAAGGTTCGCGTGCAGTATGTCGGTCGCGCACCGCTTGACGGTCACGACATGCCATTCCTCATGGCGTCCTACATTCCCAAAGGATCGCGTTCTCCGGGCGTCAATCCTGAAGGTCAGATTGCAAGCGGTGTGATGGTTGCCTCTGCATCGAAAAGCAATATTCCGATTCCATCCAACCCTGCTTACGGTGGCTCGGCGCAGACCGCGCTGGTTGGCACGAAGAAGAACAATGCGCTCCAGGCCATGCCGCTGGTTGAGGGTCCCGCTCCGGCTTCCTTTGGAGGGCAGGGCAACGTTCAGTTCATCGCGCTTCCAGAGATCGGTCCGTTTATCAACGAGCGTCCTGAAGGCAACTTCCTGCGCGTTCCAGGCCCATCGCCGCGCTACGCTTCCGCCTATTCCGAAGCAGCGCCAGCATCCAAGGCTGCTCACGTTTTCGACGCCGTTCTTGTCGAGCGTGGCGAGCTGACGGAACAGTCCATTCTGAACTACGTAAAGAACAAGCAGAACAAGGCCCGTTGAGCTTTGCCTCGGCGGCCTTGTGGCCCATAATCGCTGTGTCTGAGGACGATTCCATTTTATGGATCGTCCGGCGGGCGTGAAGCAGCAAAACAGACGGCGGGCCGGCGTTTCATGGTGACTTTGATACCGAAAATCTTCCGGCGTCTCAGCCTCGTTGCGCTGGCGCTTGCCTGCAGCATAGGCACTGCGTTTTCCCAATCCGGTGGTCTCGCGGTCAAAGCGCAGCAGGCCTATATGATCGATGCCGAGACGGGCACAGTCCTGCTATCGCTGAATGAGAACACCCAATTTCCACCTGCCTCTCTTGCCAAGCTGATGACGGTTGAAACCGTTCTGGATGCGCTGAAGAATGAGCGCGTCACGCCGGAGACGGCTTATCCTGTCTCGGAATATGCCTGGCGAACGGGTGGTGCTCCGTCCCGAACGTCAACCATGTTTGCAGCACTGAAATCCTCCGTCAGCATCAATGATCTTCTGACAGGCATCGTGGTTCAAAATGCCAATGATGGCTGCATCATTCTGGCGGAAGGCATGACTGGCTCCGACGCGGCCTTCGCCAAGACGATGACGGAGCGGGCGAAAGCGCTTGGTCTGACGGGAAGCGTCTTTGCCAATTCCACTGGTCTTCCCGACCCGGCCAACAAGACGACCGCCAAGGACATGGTGACGCTGGCCAAGCATATGCGCGATACCTATCCGGATCGCTACAGCCTGTTCACCAAGCCGGATTTCGAGTGGAACCGCATCTTTCAACGCAACAAGAATACGCTTCTTGCCCCTGATCTCGGCATCGATGGTCTTGGGCTCGGCTTTGCCGAGGGCCATGGCTATTCCGCTGTCATCTCCGCCGAACGAGACGGTCGCCGTATCTACCTGACGCTTGCCGGGATGGAAGACGACAAGACGCGGCAGGAAGAAGCCCGTCGCGTCGTCGAGTGGGGACTGACGGCGTTTCAAAAGCGCGAGCTGTTTCAAAAGAACGAGACCGTTGGCAGCGTCAGCGTCTATGGCGGCGCGGCTTCGGCCATCGATCTTGCGGTGCATGAGACGGTAAGCGTGCTCGTGCCGCTCAACAACCCTGATCGGTTATCGGGGCGGATCGTCTACAACTGGCCGCTCAACGCGCCGCTTGAGCCGGGTTTCAACGCTGCTACGCTTCGCATCTTCTCCGGTGAGCGATTGTTGCGGGAAGTGCCGCTTTATACGACGGCGGCCGTTGCACCCGGCACGCTGACCCAGAATGCGGCAGGCGCCCTGAAAGAACTGCTGTTTTTCTGGCTCTGAAAAAGCCCGCGGTACGCCTGAAAAGGATGCGCAGCGTCGCCGAAGCCGTTTCGCGCCGCGGCGATATCGTCTAATAAGAAGCAAAGCTGAGACTATCAGGAAAAGACATTGCCCCAAAAAGGACTGTTCATAAGCTTTGAAGGCGGCGAGGGCGCTGGCAAGTCCACGCAGATCCGTATTCTGGCGGAAACCCTGCGCAGCCGCGGGTTGGAAGTTGTCGTGACACGGGAGCCCGGCGGTTCGCCAGGGGCAGAAGCCATTCGTCACGTGCTGCTCTCCGGGGCTGCGGAAGCATTTGGCGTGCGCATGGAAGCGATGCTGTTTGCCGCAGCACGAAACGACCATGTCGAAGAGGTGATCCGTCCGGCACTCGAGAGCGGCGCGGTGGTTCTGTGCGATCGCTTTCTCGATTCGTCACGCGTTTATCAGGGAACGACTGGAAACCTGGAGCCGGATTTTATCGAGACGCTGCAACGTATTGCGGTGGACGGCACCATGCCTGATCTCACGCTGATCTTCGATATTCCGGCTGTGGATGGTTTGGCGCGGGCACGCAAGCGCGCCGATGATGGCGCAACGCCTGATCGTTTCGAGAAGGAAGAGCTGGAAACGCATGAAAAGCGGCGCGAAGCTTATCTTGACATTGCGCTGAACGAGCCACGGCGTTGCCGGATCGTGGATGCCAAGCAGCCGCAAGAGAGGGTGACGGAAGACGTTCTGTCCATGGTCGAGCCGTTGCTGGAGCGTTTTGATCATCTTCCGGATGTGGCGCAATGAGTGAGACGCCAGGCGTTCTCGATGGTGCCATTGCCCCTCAGGACAATACGCGCCTTTTCGGTCATGAAGAGGCGGAGCAATTTCTAGCGCAGTCCTATCGCTCCGGCAAAGGGCACCATGCCGTTCTGATCGAAGGGCCGGAAGGGATCGGCAAGGCGACGCTCGCCTTTCGCTTCGCCAATCATGTTCTCACCCATCCCGATCCGACGGAGGCGCCCGACCAGATTGCCGATCCTGAGCCATCGTCTTTCGTCAGCCGCCAGATTTCATCGGGCGCATCGCACAATCTCCTGCACCTGACTCGGCCAGTCGATGAAAAAACCGGAAAGACGAAGTCTGCCATCACCGTGGATGAGGTGAGGCGGGCAGGGCACTTCTTCTCGCAAACGTCGGGCACTGGCAACTGGCGGATCGTGATCATCGACCCGGCGGATGACCTCAACCGCAACGCTGCCAATGCGATCCTGAAAATCCTGGAGGAGCCGCCGAAACGGGCAATGTTCCTGGTGCTGTCCCATGCGCCCGGCAAGCTTCTGCCAACCATACGATCGCGCTGCATGCCCCTGCGTCTCCAGCCTTTGGCTGACAGCGCCATGGAGCGTGCACTTGATAATCTGGGGCTGAGTGTCGCAGGCGAGAAGCGCGAGGCGTTGCTACAAGCCTCCAAAGGCAGCGTCGCGCAAGCGCTGAAGCTCGTCAATTATGGCGGCTCCGATATCGTCGACGTCTTCAACGCCGTGATGAGTGCGGAAGGGCCTTCGGCACGCAAGCAGATGCACAAGCTGGCCGATGCTTTGGCGCAGAAGGATGGCGATATCATTCTCGGATTTTTCATGGAGCACGCGACCGAAGAGCTGATGCACCGCGCCAAAGCCGCGGCCGTCGCCGGTGATCTGAGGGGCGCCGAGCGCCAGGCGCGCCTGTCATCGTCGCTCTCCGAGCGTATTACGATTGCGCAGGCCTACAATCTCGACAAGAAGCAGATGGTGCTTTCCATTCTGGAAGACATGCGCTCGGTTTGATCGTACGAAATGTACGGCTTTTGCTTTCGCTTGTGCGAACAATAGGCTAAAGCGGTCTAACTCAAAAATCAGACCGTAAAGCCGATCGAGCGTCATGACAGACAAGACCCCTTTTTACATCACCACCGCGATTTCCTACCCAAACGGCAAGCCGCATATCGGCCATGCCTATGAGCTGATCGCGACGGATGCCATGGCGCGGTTTCAGCGTCTGGATGGGCGGGATGTGTTCTTTTTGACGGGCACCGACGAGCACGGGCAGAAGATGCAGCAGACGGCGCGTGCGGAAGGCATTTCGCCGGAAGAACTGGCGCAGCGCAATTCCGATCAGTTTCGCGAGATGGGCAAGCTGCTGAATGCCTCCAACGACGATTTCATCCGTACCACGGAAGAGCGTCACCACGAGACGTCGCGCAACATCTGGAACCTGATGTCAAATGCCGGTGACATCTACAAGGATAGCTACGCCGGATGGTACTCGGTCCGCGATGAGGCCTATTACGCCGAGGACGAAACCGAGGTGCGCGCCGATGGCGTTCGCTATGGGCCGCAAGGCACGCCGGTGGAGTGGGTGGAGGAGGAAAGCTACTTCTTCAAGCTCTCAGAATATCAAGACAAGCTTTTGAAGCACTATGAGGAGAATCCCGATTTCATTGGTCCGGCCGAGCGCCGCAATGAAATCATCTCCTTCGTCAAATCGGGTCTGAAGGATCTTTCCGTTTCGCGCACGACCTTCGACTGGGGCATCAAGGTGCCGAACGATCCGAAGCATGTGATGTATGTGTGGGTAGATGCGCTGACCAACTACATTACTGCGACAGGCTATATTGAAGACAAAAATGGCCCGCGGGCAAAATACTGGCCGGCTGATGTGCATATCATCGGCAAGGACATTATCCGTTTCCACGCCGTCTACTGGCCAGCTTTCCTGATGAGCGCGGGGCTGCCGCTGCCAAAGCGCGTCTATGCTCATGGCTTCCTGCTCAACAAGGGCGAGAAGATGTCGAAGTCTCTCGGCAATGTGGTCGATCCGGTCAATCTGGTGAACCATTTCGGGCTTGATCAGGTACGCTATTTCTTCCTGCGCGAAGTCTCATTCGGCCAGGATGGCAGCTACAGCGAGGAGGGTATTGCGACCCGTATCAACGCCGATCTCGCCAACGGTATTGGCAACCTCGCCAGCCGTTCGCTCTCCATGATCGTCAAGAACTGCGATGGGCAAATCCCTACACCCGGTCCCTACACCGATGAAGACAAGGCCATGCTTGCTGCGGCCGATGCGCTTTTGGCGAGCTGCCGCGACGAGATGAACAAGCAGATGATCCACAAGGCGCTGGCCTCGATCATCGCTGTCGTTTCCGAAACGGACCGCTATTTCGCCAGCCAGGAACCATGGGCGCTAAAGAAGACCGATCCGGAGCGGATGGGCACCGTGCTTTATGTGACGGCGGAAGTCGTGCGCCAGATCGGCATTTTGCTGCAGCCCTTCATGCCGGCCTCCTGCGAGAAGCTTCTCGATCTCGTGGCTTCACCTGCCGACAAGCGGGATTTTGCGGCGCTTGGAGAAGCTGGTCGTCTGGTGCCCGGTACGCCGCTTGAGGCGCCAAAGCCGGTCTTCCCGCGTTATGTGGCGCCGGAGGCGTGAAGCACAGCATGCTGATCGATACCCATTGCCATCTGGACTTTGCCGATTTTGATGCGGAGCGCGACGACATCATCGCGCGCGCCCATGCGTCGGGCGTTGCCCAGATGGTGACGATCTCGACCCGTGTTCGGCGTCTGCCGGAACTGCTTAAGATCGTAGACGCATATCCGTCCGTTTTCTGTTCGGTCGGTACGCATCCGAACAATGCCGACGAAGAGTTGGATATTTCAACGGACGACCTCGTGCGGCTTGCCAACAGCCATGACAAGATCGTGGCGATCGGTGAGGCGGGTCTGGATCACTTCTATGATACGCAGAAGCCGGAAGACCAGAAAACCGGCCTGCGGCGCCATATCGAAGCGGCACGCATCACCAAGCTCCCGCTCGTCATTCACAGCCGCAGCGCCGATGATGACATGATCGCAATCTTGCGCGAGGAAAGCGGGAAGGGGGCCTTCCCCTTCATTCTCCATTGCTTCTCAGCAGGTCCCGATCTTGCAAAGGCTGGTGTCGAGCTTGGCGGCTACGTGTCCTTTTCCGGCATTCTGACCTTTCCGAAGTCGCAGGACATCCGCGATATCGCCGCGACAGTTCCCCTGGACCGGCTACTGGTGGAAACGGATGCGCCGTATCTTGCGCCGAAGCGCTGGCGTGGGAAGCGCAACGAGCCATCCTACGTCGTCAACACGGCTGAGGTACTGGCCGAGGTTCACGGCCTCTCCTACGAGAAAATGGCCGAGATCACCACGGACAATGCTTTTCGCTGTTTTTCGAAAATGACAAAGGTCTGATCCTTGGCATTATACCGGCGTCGCTTCACCATTCTTGGCTGTTCGTCTTCTCCTGGCGTTCCGCGCATCAATGGAGACTGGGGTGCCTGCGACCCGACCAACCCGAAAAACAGACGCACCCGTGCCGCGTTCCTGATCGAGCAGATCGCGCCAGACGGCGGTGTAACGACGGTCGTTGTCGATACCGGTCCGGATTTTCGCGAGCAAATGATTGCTGCCGGGGTCAAGACGATCGATGCCGTGATTTACACCCATCATCATGCGGATCATCTGCACGGAATCGACGATCTGCGCGGCTACTTCATCACCTCTGGAAGCCGGATACCGATCTATGCCGAGCCGGACACGATGCAACGCATTCGCGACGGTTTTCCTTACTGTCTTGAGACGCCCGTCGGCAGCAACTATCCGCCGATCATCGAACCCCATCTGATCGAGGATCTGGATCAGGACATCGTCATCGACGGCGAGGGTGGTCGTCTGCGGATCACGCCGCACCTGCAGCAACATGGCGATATCATCTCGCTTGGATTTCGCATCGGGGATGTGGCCTACTGCACAGATGTCAGTGATTTTCCACCAGAATCCGTAGCGAAACTTCAAAATCTCGACACGATTGTCATCGACACGTTGCAGTATCGCTATCACCCCAGCCATCTTTCGCTTGAGCAGTCGCTCGCCTGGATCGAGAAGCTTGGCGCCAAGCACGCGATACTGACGCATATGCACACGCCACTGGATTATGAAACCGTCTTGCGGGAAACGCCGGACCATGTCGAACCCGGCTATGATCAGATGCGTTTCGAGGTGGAATTGGCGGACGAGCGCCTGTAGCTGCAACAGAGGAATGCAATGTCGACCAAGCCCTTCCGCGCCCCCAGCATGGCGAGCTTTTTCGACAATATCCGCAGCGGTCGACTGCGTGCTCTGTTCCGTCGCGGCGAACTTGCGCTCGTCATTCTCGCGATCCTCGTTGGTGCCGCCGCAGGGCTTCTCGTTGCTTTGATTGGCGCGCTGAGCACGGCGCTTCACGTTTTCGTCTTCGGGGTCGAGAGGCTGAGCAGCAGCAATCTCACTGGTTGGACCGTGCTGGCCGGGCCAGTCGTCGGTGGTGCGGTTCTTGGCTTGATTCTCTTCATTCTCTCCCGAACCCGCAAAAAGCCGATGGTCGACCCGATCGAGGCCAATGCGCTGCATGGCGGGCGTCTGTCTTTGACCGACAGTATCATTGTCTGCGTGCAGAACATCGTCTCCAACGGCTTTGGCGCCTCTGTCGGCCTTGAGGCTGGCTATACGCAGGTCGCCAGTGGCGTCGCGTCGAAACTCGGTCTTAATTTGAAGCTGAGGCGAGGGGACATGCGCATCCTTGTTGGATGCGGCGCCGCCGGCGCCATTGCTGCCGCCTTCAACGCGCCGTTGACGGGTACGTTCTACGCCATCGAGTTGATTATCGGCACCTATACCATCGTCACGCTTGCACCGCTGATCGTCTCAGCGCTGGTGGCGAATATCGTGGCAGGTCTCGTTTCACACCATGGCATCAATATCGATGTTGTCGGCTCCAGTACGGTGACGCCGACGGATTATGTGCCAGCCATCTTCCTCGGCGTCGTGTGCGCAGGCATCGGCATCGTTCTGATGCAGGCAGTATCCTTCATCGAGGAGACCGCGCGCAAAAGCGCCATTCCACTTTGGCTTCGTCCAACACTCGGTGGTCTCGTCGTTGGCGCATTGGCACTGATTTCACCGCAGGTGCTGTCCAGCGGCCATGGCGCGCTGCATCTCAATCTCGATGCGAATATTACACTGTTTGGCCTTGTGGGGCTGTTTCTGCTCAAGGCGACGGCCAGTGCGGTCTCCATCGGATCGAGCTTCCGTGGCGGCCTGTTTTTCGCGTCGCTGTTCATGGGCTCGCTACTGGGCAAGATTTTTGCGATCTGCGCACCATATATCGGCTATGGCGCCACGCAACCGGTCGTCTACGCCGTTATCGGCATGAGCGCCTTTGCTGCCGCTATCATCGGTGGCCCTTTGACCATGACGTTTCTTGCCCTGGAGCTGACCGGTGACTTCCAGATCACCGCGCTTGTGCTGGCCGCCGTGATCACCACATCGCTCGTGGTGCGAACCACCTTCGGCTACTCCTTCGCCACATGGCGTTTTCACCTGCGCGGAGAAAGCATCCGTAGCGCGCATGACATCGGCTGGATCCGCGACCTGACCGTTGGCAAGATGATGCGTGCCGATATCCGCAAAGCCAACCTCAGCATGGGCCTTGAAGCCTTCAAGGAAAAGTTTCCGCTCGGCTCGACCCAGCGCGTCATCATGACCCACGACGACGGTCGCTATGCAGGCATGATTCTGGTGCCGGAAATCTACGCCGACCCGATGGAGCGCGACGCTTCGAAGATCGGACTTGAAACATATCTGCATTACAAGAACGACGTGCTGCTTCCGACCATGAACGCGCGCCAAGCCGCTGCCGCTTTCGACAACACCGAAAGCGAAGCGCTGGCCGTCGTCAATGACAAGGTGGAAAACCGGCCGGTGGGACTGTTGACTGAAAGCCACACGTTACGCCGCTACAGCGAAGAACTGGAGATGCGACGCCGCGAGGCTTCGGGTGAGATTTGAGGAGTAGTCGGATGACAGATGTTGAAGACCGTTTCTAGGTGACATCCAAACGCATCAAAATCTCATCGTGATACGTATCTCCAACCTTGAGTGCTTCGGCCTCAAGAGCCCAACGTCTGAAACCGACAGACTCATAGAGGTTTATCGCCGCTCCGTTGTTGGCTTCCACGCAGAGCCTTATCGATTTAACGGAGTGCTCCAGTTCGGATATCGCCGCCATGAGTAAAAGCCGCCCCAACCCACGACTACGCGCTGAAGGGCTGACATACATGCCCCAAATAGAAGCTATGTGTCGCGTCTTCTCAGCTTGAGAGGACTTGATACCAATTGTGCCAACAATAGTCTGTTGATCAGAGAACCCGCCGATAACATAGCCGCTTTCCAGTCTTTTGGCGAAGTGCGGTTCATCAAATTCATTTTCATCCGCCCACGAAGCGCCAAACGCTTCGGGATGCTTGTACAGTGCCTGTAAACGGATATGCCGAAACGCTGGTGCATCCGCCGCACGCAATCGCCGTAATTCGAAGCGTTCCAATACAAACCCCATAGCCTTGACGCCAATTCCGATAAGTATGATCAGATGATCCACGCTCGATTTCAAGGCGGTTCAAGGGGCTATCTGCCTCAGCAGCCACTAAAGAATTGTTTTAGTTCCATAATCTATATTATGCGATCTTCGTGTGTAGCGCCCATCTTGGTAATGCGACAGTTGGGCCGGACAGAAATGCAATAGTCCCCTCTCACTCACTGTTATTCGCACCGACATCTTGCCGAGCCGCGCCCTAGTTTGCCAGATTGTCGATCGCCGCGGCCTAAAACTCAGAACGGCGTAATCGGCTTTGAGGAACTCGCAGCGATCGGCGAAACTCAGGAGATGGTTGCAAGGATATGGAGGCAGCGAACTTGGCGCTAGCACTTCAGTCAGAAGAGCGTCTGGACTAACCGCTGTAAAGTGCCACGCGTGTTGGCGAAGGTCTCGCTCATCTGATCCTTTCAAAAATCATGATCCGCAGCCCCTCCACTATCGACCTGACGACGCGATCGCCCTGTGCATTGTTCCATTCCTCGTCGGTATAGAGATTCAGGTCTATTCGTCTTCCGAGCGCTCTCTCCAAGCGCTCTAGAACTTCACCCAGATCAAATAGGTCTACGCTCCCGACAAGCATGAGATCGACGTCGCTCTGCGGCTTGTCAGTTCCTTGGGCGATCGACCCGAAGACGAAAGCTTCGCTGATTTGTTCTCGGTGCTTGCAGAGTTCTTCACTGATGACGTAGGCAAGCCCGAAGGTCTTGAGGCAGATCGAGCGAAGCTCGGAATAGATCGGATTCTGCTTGTTTGCCGAATACAGGCGTTGATTTCCGCGTGGTGTCTTCGTGACGACCCCGGAGTTCTCGAACTGCTCGAGGATTCGCTTCCCCGCGCCCTGCCCCGGCCCTCCGATCGCGATAAGCTCGTTGGCGCCATATTGTCGGTCCGGTTGGAGAAGCAACGCGCTCAGCATCCTCTGTTTCCGTTCTGAGAGAAGAAAATCGACCATCGACACGTCGCACCCATATTTGGTTCGATTGCACCAGAAATTGGAGGTGCCCGTTTTACTTCTTCACGCTATGCCTCGCAACTGGCCTATCTACTCGGTCAGCGCCCTGCTAGTTCATCCGTGCGAAGCGCGGAGTAGCCGGCAGCGATTGCCTTCACGAAAGATCGGAGTTGGTCGTCCACTGCGACATCGCGGCTGTAGGCAGGCCTGTTGGGATGATCAAGCAGGACGATGGCATGCAAGGCCGTTAATACGGTCTTTGCAGTCGCGTTGATCGTCTCGCCATCAATTTCCGGCATGATCTGCGCGAGCGGAGCCTTTAGATGGGACACCAACGACTGGAACCCGGTGTCTAGAGCTGGATGCAATGCTTGCGATATTGGCATGGGTGCAAGCAGAGCCGCGCACCGTTCGGGATGTTTTCGCGCGAAGACGAGGTAGGAGTTGGCGAACGCGGAGAGCTTGTCGGCGGCCTGCATCGAACCCTGACCGGATCCGTTATGTCTCAACGCATCGTTCAGCTCCTTCAACGTCATCGAGTTTGCGGCATTTATGATCTCGCCGAAATCTTCGTACATCGTGTAGAGCCAGCCAACAGTCTTTCGCATGCCCTTGGCCACCGAGCGGGCTGAAACTTTCTCGAGGCCCATCTCCGCGATCTGGGCGGAGCAGACTTCGGCGATCTTCCGCTTGATTGAGGCTCTTTCGTCTGGGCTGTATGTCATGTGGCGTCCAAAGTTTCTCCCTTCTTGCCACACCGCTGTGAAGGATTGGTTATCTGCGCTGTCAAGGATTGGCGTGATGAGATGCTTCTCGCTTTGTCGTCAACGTTCCGAACCACATGTCTGTTCGCTTCGTCGAAATCGGTTCTTGCTTGCGACGTTCCAAGCCAGAGTTGGGCTCTCGGGTGGCGAGCCGGACAACGTGGCCTCGAATGCCTGGACAAGCGCAAGGAGCATTCAGCGTGGCTGCCAACCTGAACAATTTCGAGGTGACGTTTCTCGGCAACGGTACCGAAAGCCGACTGATCGTGAGGGCTGACGGCCTCGAGCAGGCTTTGAAGGCGGCGCGGATCAAGCTGAAGATGCGGAACTTAGCGGACTTTGAAGTCACAGGCGTCAGGCGTCAGGGGCCTGCGCATACTGCCTTGTTCGAGCGGGACGTCGACCTCTCCGATCCGTTCGCGGTGCTGTTCCAGGTCGCGAGCGCTATGCAGGCGGACCTCTCGCTCACCCTCGATGGGGAAACGCCCGAGTCCGTCGCGTTCTTTCTGGCGGCGAAATGTCTTGAGGACCACGGGTACGAGCGACCCGAAGCAATGGCTGGGGAAGCGTTGAGGCTTGAGGAATACACGGCAGTTGGATGGCGCTGGGGCATTGACTACGATGACGATCGGCCGTTGCTTGATCCAATCAGGTGCATGTCCGATATTGCCTACGAACTTCTAGAGGAATGGAACCCCAACGGGGAACGAAAACTGACTTGGGAAGAGGAGGATGGCCTCCGGTATGGCACCCATCCTCCTATCGACTTCGACGATGGCGTTGAATTCGCCGATAATACAATCGCCTATGCATATCTACTTCTCGCCGGTGCCTATAAGTTCGTTGAGCACAAGGATGATACCCTAACGCATTTTGCGGTACGTATCGCGGGCCGTTTCATGCTAGCGAATCCCACTGCTTCGGAGGTGATAGCGAACAGTTTTAGGCGAGACGAGCCCGCTCCAACATGGGCTGGCGTTCCGAAGAACTGGTGACGTGGCGGAGACACAAATCTAAGCCCGCTGTCTGAATTCACGCACGAGATTGTTCCCCTTCAATATGAGATAGGAAGTGGATGGGACCGGTCTGGTCGACGGGGGCTTCGGAAGAGATATCACCTCCCGAAGGCATGGGATCCGATCAAAGCCGCTTTCGCGCAACTCGAGAAGTTCCTTTCGGCAACCGGAGGCCATCGAGGCTTGGAACAGCGTCTCGATCTGCCCACGGGTAAGCGCGGTCGCAAGAGTGGAGTCTTCTCGCTCGAGATACGAAGCAAGATCCGTCCCGCCTTCTTCATCGGTTCTCTTTACCTCTTCCAATAGATGTTCAAACATCCTGTTCTTGAGGCTAGTGTTGAAGAGCGCAGGAAGATCGGGATGTGCCCAGAACCGACGCAGCACGACGTCCACCGTCTTCGGGTAGCCTGTATCAATGCATGGATCTTTGAGGTGGTCTGCTATGGCGACCAAGAGCGCCGTCGGACTTCTTACCGATCCTTTGGCGGAAGGCGTCTCAAGGGACTCAGTAAACTTTGCAAACGTGTCGTCCAGTCGCTTGCGGTTTTCACCACTTATCATCGACAGGAGTTCAGGACGAACGACGCACATGTCCACCAGAAAAGCGTCGTTCTGTGGACTGAAGCCTCTCTTTCCAAAGAACTCGGTCGAGATAATCGAGTGTAATTTCGGTCGGTCCAGGTGCAATAGTCCTAATAGGAACCATAGCGATTTCGAATCTTCGTCGAAGTTGTCATTGAGTAGCCACTTTTTCAGCTTGCTGATGAGCTTGTAGTAGTCCGACTCGTCGAAAATTGCGATTTCCTCGTCTACTTTTCTTGCGACGTCGTCGATGATCGGGACGGTGAAGAACCCTTCAGTGTAGATATCGCGCTTCAACGTGTCGATTTTAAACTGAAGGGGCCTTGCCTGTTCGCACAGGAAGTACGTCACAGCCTTCTCGAACACATAATATGCGTCCTTTGCCGTTGCAGCAGAGCAGTTCGGGTGGGCGGCATGATTGCGCTTGTTGAGAATTTCACCCAATGCATCGGTTTCAACGACAGGCACAACTCCGGTTTCCCGGAGCTTCGTAAGGAGCGCGCCTTCATATGTCTTTTTGTCGTTCAACGCTTCTTTTACAGCGGCGACTACTTTCTCCGCCCGGCTTACTTGCCCTGCTTGTAATTCCTCCATGCGCGCCCGCACGGCGTCGAACACCGCATTGCAGGTCATAATGATGCACGCCCGGTACGCTCCGGCGTCGTAGCAGCGCACCGCTTCCGCCACGTAGTCGGAAGTGCGGTGCTGTCGTACTCGCCTATGGAGGTGGTAGATTGGTGGAACGTCAGTCACGGGGAGCCTCGGAGCTATTTTAGCGGTATCCGACTTCTTCAACTGCCAGGTCTTAACGCCAAGTTCCCAAATTCTGGCAAATGCCTCTATCCTTAATGAATTCGGGCAAGGCAGCACGGCCCGCGCCATCCTGTCGACTGGCTCAAGTCCTTCGATCCAAATACGATCGCCGCGACTTATGAGCCTCGCTTCATATTCTTGTCTTTAAGGGTTTGAGAGGCGTTTTATCGAAAGAATCACCAGCTCCGGACGACCTTCGAAATCCGCCCAACGCAGGCAAGGCATCTTCATGTCAGCAGTCATACGCCTGCAGTAGGCATCGAATTCTGATTCAGCGTGGTAAGCAGCGGAATGGACGCGAGCTTTCGACACTTCAAATCTCGTAGTTCATGGAAAAGATTTGCGGAACCTGGAACTTGCGGAGATCGCCTCTGACGTCGATACAGTTTCATAGTCGGGCGTCGGCCGGAACGGCGAGTGACAAGGTGTCCTGCTTTCGAGCTACACGCGCCGACGGCTCCGATAGCTGAGAGGATCAGCAACCGAGTCAACTACTGCATTGGATAACCGATGATCTATTTTACCGCAGATACTCATTTCGGCGATCCACGCGTCCTGCGCCTCGACAGACGACCGTTTGCCAACATGGTCGAACACGACGCCGAGCTCATTCGGAACTGGAACGACGCCGTCGGGCCTGAAGACGAGGTCTGGCATCTGGGGGACGTCATGTCGGCAAGAGCCGGTGATTGCTCAGAGCTGCTATCCAAGCTGAACGGTCGCAAGCACCTGATCGTCGGCAACAACGACGCGGAGATGACGACGGGGTCCCCAGGTTGGGAGAGCGTGCAGCATTACGTCGAGCTCCGGCTGGGCGGTTATCACCTCATCCTATGCCACTACGCGTTCCGGACGTGGAACCAGATGGGAAAGAAGTCGATCAATCTGCACGGCCATTCCCACGGCCGTCTGAAGCCCCTTCCCCGGCAGTTCGACGTCGGCGTCGACGCGCAGGGTCTCCGCCCCGTTACGCTCGATGTCATCCTGTCGAGGAAGCCTGTCGTCATTGCACGGCACGATTTGCTTGAAGAATAGCACCCGCATGCTCACGTCGACGGATGACCGTTCGGTGTGATGGCCAGACGGCGCGGAAGCCCATTTGGCTCTTGCGCGACGAATGCTGGTCGGGAATCCTTCGGCAGTCATCTGTTTACAGACAGGCGGAAGTCAAACGCAACAGCCGCCAAGCCGGGAGCGTCGCATCGTTGGCTGACGCAGGCGCCTTGAAGCTGGACGCCTACGACTTCATCTCCGGATAGCGACAACTTGTCATTCCCTTATCGGAACAGCGCCCTCGCCCGATCTCCATCGACGGCGCCCTCCAAATCGAGGATGTCGGCGAGTTCTTTCACGAACTCCAGCCGCCCGCGGACGATCTCCATCGCTCGCACTAGCTGGGTATCCAGGATCTGCTCAACCTGGCGATTCAGCGCAGGCAGCGCGCGTCGAAGCGCCTCCCTTTCTATTTGGTCGCGGGCGTTGAAATGACCGAGGTTCCTGCCCATCCCGGCCTGTGCGATCATAGCGGTCGCCTGGTCGGCGGCGGCGTGAAGATCGCTCCCGACGCCGCCGCCCGAGCCGTCGAGATGTTCGCCATAGACGACGAGCTCCGCCGCCATTCCACCTAGACCCATCGCGATTGCGTCAAGGAAGTATCCGCTGTTCCGCAAGCGCTCCGAGTCCTCGAACAACGTGCCGCCGCCAACGGGTGAGTTCTGCGTGAAAGCGTGTCTAACCACTACGCCGGTGAGTTCCCCGACGTCCAGCGCGAGGCCCACGGCGGCATGCCCCGCCTCGTGTACCGCGATCCGCCTGCGGAGCTCTCCCTTGATCGGCGTCGCGGGCGGCAGTGCTGCACGCAGATCGTCGACGGTAAGAGGTTCTTCGCGTCTGCGGGCACGACGCAGCGCTCTCTTCGCGACGTTGGCTAGATCGGCCCCGGAGAAACCGTCACATTCAAACGCCGCCTGCGCGATCTGCTGGTCGCTCAGTTCCTCGGGAAGGTATCCACGAAGAATGCGTGCTCTCGCCGACGAGTCCGGAAGGGGCACGCGAATGTGTGTTCCTAATCTGCCAGGGCGGAGCAGCGCTGCATCGATCTTCTGAGGATGGTTGCACGCGCCGACTACGACGACCCCGTCCCTGCGACCGACGCCGTCTAGGCACTCCAGCAGGCCTGAGACTACCTCGGTGCAGTACTGGGCGCTCCGGTCGTCGAAGCGAGCGCGGTCTCCAATGCTGTCGAATTCGTCGAGGAGCAGGACGCAGGGTGCTTTCGCCGCAGCTTCCTCGAACGTGGCTCTCATCGCCTCTAGTAGATCTCCCAGGTGACCGCGCGACTGCCACTGGGCCAGCGACGACGCCACGAAGGACATGCCGCAACTCTTCGCGACCGCATTGGCGAACATCGATTTTCCGACGCCTGGGGGTCCTGAAAGGAGCAATCCGGCGTCGATATCGCTCCATGAGATAGCGCCTCGTCGCCAAGCGTCCACATCGTCGGCGAGGTCTCGGGCCCAATCCGACGCCATGCCATATCCGTGCAACTCCTCGATCCCCGGAGGGTCGTCGGAATGGTCCCGTCGGGGGTGCGCCTCGCGCAGTCTCTCTAGGGCCAGATTAGCGTCCCTGCCCGGTCGGATCGCGGCCAGTACATCGGCAATTGGGTACACCAGCATTCTCTGGATCTCCGCGACGGGGATCTCCCTATCCTCGAGCAGACGGACCGCGTGCGCGATGGTCGCCGCGCCCACCGGCTCCGCATCCACGACGGCGTCCACTGCCGCGAGAACTGTTCGAGGGAGCGGCAGATCGCGCCTCACCACGATCAACACCCTGTCTGCGAGCCTCAGGGCTGAAGTAATTTCGGAAAAGTCGACGCCGCCCTTGGGTCCCTTGAGGGCCTCGCACACTTCGATTTCCTCGACCTCGGGCATGATTTTAGGTAGGTCCACTGCAGCGGTGACGAAGTCTTTCAAAAGATCATCCGGAACACGAACAACCAGCGCAAACATCTTGTTTTCGATAAGGTTTATTGTGCGTTCCAGCGTACTTCGCAAAGCCAGTGTGCATGCGACATGAGCGAGCGCGGACGAACTATTGGTTTTCAATCTACGCATTGCACCCGCTCCTGAAGATGCTCACGGTGGTGGTCGGTGCGATGGGTTCAACGTCAAGTTCGAGCGCCACGAAACGATGTAGAATCAGCGACGACAGGCCTGCCATCGGGTTGATCTCTTTGAATGCATCGAGGCACTCTGCGACTGTCGCGGATCCTTCGTGCTCGAGAGCCGACAAGATGCGCATACGATCGCCGAGTGGGCATCGATAACGCGCATAGCGAAGAAGGTCCTTGGCGTTCTGCAGACGATAGCCGGAATTGATTTGTGCCCTTGACGCGTACGTATGCGTGAACCGGCCGCATGCCGCGATTTCGGTTAGCTCCGGGTCGCCTCTTTCTTCTCGGACGCTGATGTAGACATCCTGTCCATTTGCGTAGCTCGCCATGAAATCTGGCACCTCGCCCCTCCAGCCTCGCTGGAGTAGAAGGATATCCATTCCCGTGGGACGGCAGCACCAGGCGACGACGTCGTCGTCCAAGTCGAGCAGACATGCCTGATCGCGCGCAAGCTGGCTTTTGAAATAGGGAGTGTTCGTGCAGCGCACGGTTCCAAATGGACGGAAGCGTTCGACAGGCCCGGATCCGTCTGTGCGCAGTCGGAGACCTGCAAGGTCTGTAGGTTTCATCGTCATCTCCACAACAAACATGCAATGACCGCCGGTTCCCCGGCGGAATGTCAGCGTTGTTGAGGTTGTCGACGAAATTTGATCATGGCGGAACAAATACGGAACAAAGCAGAGGGCGTCAAGGCGCCGATTCGAGTATTTGTTGCTTCTGTCGATCATGAAGGATTCCCGGCGCTCGGGAGTGCGCTGGATCCGCAACGCAGCTATCTGTAGTAGATTTTACATATCGCTCCAGTTTCGTTTCAGCAAATCAGCGGACTTCTTTCCCAATCTCCTGGAGCGCCGGTCTGTCATACTGTCGAAGAGCCGCGGCTGCTCCATCATCCAGATGCCACGGTGAAACTGGTGACTTTATTTCGGTCTTCTAGCGTCCTACCCCCGAGGGTCGACGCGCGCTCGACAATTACCTTCTTGAGTGCTTCATGTCCCGGCACACGGGCTGCGCGACGGCTCTTGCGTCTTCCGCCCACAACGAACCTTCCCCCCTTGATCAGCAGCCACGAGAGTCAAGACGTCTCCCGTAAGCTCAATTTATACGGGGGAACCTGGTTAGCCAGATTGCTACTAGAGCAGAAGTTGTAGTAGTATCCTCTACATATCGGGGTGCTCTCATTGAAATGTCTTTTCGTAATCGTGTTGGTAGCACTGCTACCTGCAAACGCATGCGCCTCTAATGTCAGAGTTGTTGACGGAGACACCTTGGATGTGAATGGCGTGCGATATCGCCTTCATGGAATCGACGCTCCGGAAGCTAGCCAGACATGCGCTGATCAAGTGGGATCTCGGTGGGATTGCGGCCAAGCAGCGATTGCTCTCATCAAGAAACTTATCGTCACCGGATCAGTCACTTGCGATGATCGAGGCCAGGACGCTTACGGAAGAACGCTTGCCGTCTGCTTCGCAGGTAATAAAGATATCAACGCTGAAATGGTTCGAAGCGGAATGGCCTGGGCTTTCCGACGATACTCTCTCGACTACGCTCCACTTGAGACTATCGCGGCAGGCGCTCGTGTCGGGGTCTGGCAGGCAGCGACTGAGACGCCGTGGGATTATCGTTCCCAACGATGGAGGTCCTCAGACAACTCAGCGCCAGATCCTGCATGTCCAATCAAAGGCAATGTGAGCCGGAAGCAGGAAAAGATATACCACGTTCCTTGGTCAAAAGACTACGGCAAGACCAAAATCGACGAAAACAAAGGTGAGCGGTGGTTCTGCTCCGAAGATGAGGCGATTGCTGCAGGTTGGCGAGCCCCAAGCTGGGGTTATTGAAGAAGAAGATTACATGGCACCAAAATTTGACTCACTGAACAAGCTCTTCGAAACCCTGCGCGATTCAAGTCATGACTTTCGCGTGACGACAAATCCGTTTCCTCCGATGGACGCTGAAAAGCTATCCAAAACTCTAGAGCTTTCGGAGAAGGCTGACCGCAATGGCCGACAGAACCTGCCACCGACTGACGCAACAGAAATGGACGACGTCGAGCGGTCTATTGTGGACCGAGTTGAGAGCCAAAGGGACGATTCCTATCAAGTTGTCGAAGATCAGCTTTCAACCTACGCTACCCGTCTCAGAAACTTGGATTTCGACGGTCACTTCGGGCAGATCCAACTGGCAAATCATGCGAGCGTGGCAGATTTCAAAGTTGAGGTTGCTGGAGGACGGGACGAACTTCACGGTCTACGCAAGGACCTAAGAGAGCGCGACGTCGAACTCGCGGAATTTCGCGAAAAGAACGGCCTTCAGAAGCGCGTAGCCAGAACCAAGGGCGGCGTCGCAACCACGGCTAAATGGCTGGTTATCGCTGCGCTCCTGATCGTGGAGACATGGGTCAACGGGACATTCCTTGCAGTTGGTAGCAATCAGGGTTTCCTTGGCGGTATTATGTACGCCCTCGCCTTTGCTTTCGCGAACGTGATCCTGACGGTCCTACTTGGCCTATACGTGGTGCCTCGCATCGTGCACCGATCTTTCCTCTGGAGAATGGTGGGATTGGCGGGGATAGCTGCATGGCTCGTTGTCGCCGTGTCGGTCAATTTGGTGATGGCGCATTATCGAGAAGTCTCCGCGACGATGGTCGACGCCATAGGGCCCGAAGTGATGCGGCGTCTAAATGAGGCGCCGCTTGCGATGAGCGACATCGACTCGTGGGTTCTCTTCGTCACGGGAATGATTTTCTCGTTGATAGCTTTGATCGACTCCCTACTGATCTCGGATCCCTACCCCGGATACGCCGGCACACACGAGCGCTATGTCGCTGCCCGCCAAGCGTATGTAGATCGCAAAAGGGACCTGATCGACGAGCTCACCGACATCCGAAACGATCATAATGAGAAGGTGGAGTGGATCGTCCGCGAACTGTCCACGCGGAGGAAGGAGTCCGCCTCTATCCTCGATGCACGCGCGCGGATGGTCGGCCTTTTCGCGGAACATCAGGATCATCTAGAGCTGGTGGCACAAAAGCTCCTTGCGTACTACAGGGAGGCTAACAGACAGGCGCGAACAACAGCCCAGCCCGTGCATTTCAAGTCACATTACACGATGATGAGGCGCGACATCACTCTAAGCACCGAGAACGACTGGAGCGACAAGGATCTCGCCGAACGTATCCAAGAAGCCCAGGATCAGCTCAAAGCCCAGATGAAACAGATAAGCGTCGAATTCGAAGCCGCCGTCACGGCTTACCACCAACTAGACAATCTATTCCCGGAGACGTCCAATGGCCCGGCATAGACGTAGAAGGCGCAAAAGCTCCTCGTCAGTCTGGGCTTGGATTGCGATCGTCGTACTGGTGCTCTTCATCGGCGCCGCTGCTTCGTCCATGGTCTACTTGAAGCTCCGCGCCGGAAACGAGGCGGAGCTCGGTGAAAATCTCTGCCCAGCAGATGGACCTAAATCGGTCACCGCGTTCTTGCTGGATGCTACCGACCCAGTCTCCGAAGTGACAAAGGCTGACCTGCAGAACCAGTTTCAGAAGATCGTCGGGCAAGTTCCCAAAGGCGGCCTTATAGAGGTCTTTGCTTTGACGGAAAAGGAAGGGGCTCTGACAAGGACGTTCAGCGGATGCAACCCTGGTGACGAGGCGTCGGCCGATCCCTGGACGTCGAACCCGAAGAAGATCCGCGACCGTTGGAAGACAGCCTTCGGCGATCCCCTCAATAGCATAATACCGAATTCCAACACCGGTTCGACATCAAGCCAGTCACCGATCATGGCAGGCATACAACGGATAGTCATCGAAGGATTTTCCAAGCCGGATTTGGATGGTCTGCCTAAGCAGCTATATGTCGCATCTGACATGCTCGAGCACACGCCGACGTACTCAATGTACAGAAGCGGCGTCGGCTACGAAACATTTACGAAGAGTGCTGCGCGCGATCTCTATAGGACCCCGTTGGCGGGCATTGAGGTCAAGATTCTGGCGTTTCAGCGTCCCGGAGCGCCTTCGGCGGACGACATTGCCGAATTCTGGGTATCGTGGATTAGATCTAACGAAGGCGAACTGCTCGGATACGAGAGATTGGCAGGCATGAAATGAGCTCCGTCTCCACCAGGGATGCTATTCGCCACAACGGCCCAATTGCGGTGTTTGTCGGATTGACGATCATCGGAGCGACGACAATCTGGTTTGGAAAGCTGTACGACCTCGATATCGTCTTGGTCACAGTGATACCAGTCTTGCTCATGCTAGCATATTTTGCCCTGAACATGTTGCCGGGCCTCAGACTGCTAAACGAGCAGGCCGGCGACAATCTCTACTATATGGGGTTCATCTTCACGCTCACCAGCCTCGGCATCTCCCTGTTCAAGTTCACAGGACAGGCGTCGATCGAAGACGTCGTAAGGAATTTCGGCGTCGCGATCGTATCCACCATCGCAGGTATCGCGCTACGAATATTCTTCAATCAGATGCGCCGCGATCCCGTAGACATAGAAAGAGCTGTCCGGCACGAACTTGCAGAGATGACCCGCAGGGTTAGGAGCGAACTAGACTCTTCGGCGATGGAGTTCTCGACCTACCGCCGTACCAGCAACCAGATGCTGTCGGAAGGATTCGAAGAGATCGCCAAGCAGGCCGCGCTAAACGGTGAGGCCGTTAGGTCGTCACTTGAAGCGATGTCGCTGAAGGCAACGACTACGATCGATGAGACGGCAACGCGCTTGATGGCGACGCTTGAGCAAACTCAATCAAATCTCTCTGAAATCACTGAGAAAAATAGCAAGACAACCACCGACCTCTCATCACGTTTAGAGAAGTCGATGGGAGTGGTCGAAGACAAGCTCGTTGCGCTTGCGGCGACGCTGGAAAATCTCGAAAAGAGATACAGCGCAGCTAAATCTCCCGATGAAGTCATCAGGATCGAGGTGTCTCCAACGGTTTCCGAGCTTAAAGAGCTTGTTTCGACGTCAACCGTAGCAATCGCTCAGAATGCCCGAACCACGCAAGAAACTGCGAAGAAAATTGTGACCGCCCTGTCCGCGTTCAAAAGCACCGCAGCTTCTCTCGACAAGCTATCGAAAGAACTCACGTCTTCCAGCGCAGCCGACGAGAAAGCTTCTCAGGCTCTCGGTGACCTTCTCAGCACTATCGAAAATGTTGCACCCTCTCTGAAGGTCGCAGCTTCTAATTCGATAGCCAACGGTGAGAGGATCGAAAACCTGACCAAGTCGATCGGAAGCATCCTCATTTCCGCGCCTTCCCAAGGTGCGGCGGCGTCCGTTAGTCCGCCGCCGGTCGAAGCGCGCACAAAGGCCGACAATATCGTGGAGACGGTCCACTTTACCCATGAAGGTTCCAAACCGGCTGCGGCAGTTGATGAAACCGCAGAAGATGGCTCCAAGCCGGCACGCAGTTGGTGGCGGCGATGAGTGAGAGCGCGTCCAGAATTGAAGCCAAGGGCTACAACCGCGGGCTTATTCTCGGCTTCACGATGGCGGAGTCGCTCCTACTTGTAATTTTCTGCCTCCTGCTCGTCGCTGCCGCGGTCATAGCGGCCGAGCGCCAAAAGGCTGCTGATGCCATTGCTGCGCAGGCGAAACAGGCGGAACAAATGCTTAAGTCAGGTTCTGAACGGGAAGAAGTCCTGCGCCTGCAGCGGGAACTAGAAGCTGCCACGAGACAGATTGGACTTTCGGCAACGACCAAGCGACCTGAAGACTGGCGGGAACTTGTAGTGGCGAAGGATACGCTGCAGGTGATCGAGACGAGCTTGTCGGCGAAGGGTCGCGAAGAGCTCGAGAAAAAGATTTCGCAGCTCCAGAGCGAAGGTGCTGCAGCTCAAGTTGCCCGTCTGAAGGCAGCAGACCTCGAACAGTCGGTCAGGGAACTCACTGCCAAAAACGAAACTTTGGAAAAACAGCTAGCTCTGTCAACTGAAGGCTTCAAACCGCATGAATGGCCTCCGATAATCAGCCTCAGCGAAGCCAACGGAAACTACTTCCGTTCAGGGAGTGCAGAGCTCACCAAGGCTTTTGGTGAGAAGCTTAGCGGTTCGATTTCATCTCAGATCGCGGACAATCTTGAGAGCTATGGTGCGGATATCGTCGAGGTTATCGGCCATACTGATGAACAGCCTGTGTCGAGGCCTACGTCCAACATGGACATGACGTCGATCAACGCATTGAACACATCAGCGCCGATTACCTCGCTCGAGCCTGCAGATAACGCGGGCCTCGGCCTAGCAAGAGCGATTGCAGTCGCCAACGTCTTGAGGGCAAATCCCGCCTTGAAAGGCGTCACGGTGCTACCTCTCTCCGGGGCCCAGCTCATTCTTCCTGGAGACGTTCTGACAAACGGCGTAGCTGGAAACTTGGAAACTAGACGAAGGATCGAGATTCGAATTCGTCGCCGGGATGCTGGTTTAAATTAGTGTCAGTCGACTTTTACGTTGATAGCGTGTCTACCGCTCAGAAAGCCATGCTAACCGTCCCATTTATTTCTTTAAATAGCTCTTCCCACCACTATCGGTAGTGCAATAGCGCCCTCCCCTAGGCCCAGTGCAGTACAACCCTGACCGACATGAACACTCGCCCTCCTCCGCCCGAGACATGTTCTCTTTCTCACCGCCGAGCAGCCCAAGGGCGCCGCCCATATACGCGGAACAAGAACGCTTGCTTCCGCTTACCGAGCCGTCGTTGCAGATGAAGGTCTCCCCGCGACAGCCGGCGATGCCTCCTTTGCTTCCACTACATGGAGTGTTTGCGGAGTGAGACGTCGCTGTACCCAGCCCAACGAGAATAAGGATCGCGACAGCGGAGACGCGACTGACAGAAGACTGAGCACTCACTTCAGGCCGAGCTCCACTCCGTTGGCTGCACGCGGCTTGCCTATGCTGCTCTTGAGCCAGCATTCCGATTTCTTGGGGATATAGGAGAAGGCCTTGCACTGGTTTTCGCTGATGCAGGTGGTGAAGCATTCGAGGTAGTTGCTCTTGCGGATCCGCTTGTAGTCGCCGCCAGGGAGATCGACGCCGGAGTAGCTCGTGAAATCGGAGATGATCACGCCGTCAGCCATCGACGGCGCATATGCAGCAACCGCATCCGCGTTGCGGATCAGCGCAACGACGTTGTTCTTCAGAAAACATGCGCGGTGCTTCGTATTGTAAGTGATCGCCCTGCACTGACCATCGTCAGTGCACGTAGCGTTACATTCGCTGTACGAAACGTCCTTCAGCATCCGGTAATCGAAGCCGATAGCATCATAACCCCTCGCATTGACCAACTCCGTTGAAGCATGTCCGGGCGTCGGGAGGCTCGCTGGCGCACTCTCCACCTTCGAGGAGGCCTGCACCTCAGGTTTCCCGTAGCAGAGAACCTGAAAGACCGAAGGCGTGATCTTTTCCGACAGGTCGGCAGTCGCGATGGGCTGCGCGTCAGGAGCGCGCTCGCCGCTGCTGGCAGTCAGCGACTGCGACTGCATGAAAAGATCGGCCACGGACGCTCGGATGGCGAAATTGATGTTCTGGGCAGTTATGCCAATCTCGTCCGCCGTCTTTTTTGAAAAAGTCGCTGTGGTAATTCCCAGTAGGAAGCCGTCGCGGTCGACCACAGGTCCACCGGAGTTGCCTGGCTGGATGGGAGTGGATATCTGGATGTAACGGGTATCGTTACGAAGGCCGGCGAGTGCGTTGACGTTACCCGTGGTGATCTTAACGCTGTCGGACAGAATGTCAGCCAGAGGATAGCCTATCGCGACTATGTCCTCGCCTAGGCGAACGGGCGCCTTCCTGAAGACAATGGGCGTCAAGCTGTCACCCGAAGGAATCCGGATGAGCGCAAGATCGTTCGTCTCATCGACCCTGGGGTCGTCCGCGACGCCCTTCCCTTTAACTTCCACACGTTCGCAGCCGTGAACGACATGAGCGTTCGTCATAAGCCAGCCGTCGGCCGTCACTGCAAACCCGGTACCAGACGATACCGGATCGTCTGCCCACGAATTCGACGCAACTCCGCATGCGAGAATGAATGCGCAGAGCGCTCTCGACCAATTTGTCATTGTAAAGTCCCCAACCTTGGCGACACTAGATTGTAAATTAGTAGGTCTGCAACGAAAAAGTGGCACCGGCTTAGAGGGCGAGATCAGCTTTTAGCAGCCTAAGGCGCTCTTTCATTCTCGAGGATAAAAAGCTTTCTGAAGCCTCCGCGGTCGCTCGCATTTTAGCGATCCGATTACCAGCGTTGAAAGGTTCGATGTCGTATGCACGTCTCAAACAGGGACAACCCATTGGCAGACATCGATCAAAAGGCGCAGGCGCTCTCACTGGCGATCAAGCGGATAACCGACCTGCAGCGGCAGATGACCGACCGTGTCTTGGCGATGGCAGTTGAGATAGAGAAGCTGACAGAAATCGTCCCAGCCGCGGAAGCGAAAGCCTTTCTCAAGGCTCGATGCAATCTGCCAGTCACCGAGCTGTCGACGTATATGGGATTCGCGAAGACCCTGAAGGGCTCGGAGGATGTCCTTCGCAAGGCGCGGGCGTCGTTCCCTGTAGTCAAAGCTCTGGTCGCTGCAGACCAGGACGCCCGTCAGGAGATCCTCGAAAGGATGGAGATCGGCACGCGGATCGATACGAGGGATGTCGCCCTGATCAGGAGGCGGTTGGCCGACGCCAAATTGACGCCCGCTGAAGCGTTGACCGCCGCAAACAAGAAGGCTGTCGCGGCAGCCATACGACGACAGGCGAAGGCGAGTGCTGCCTCCTTCGAGGGACGTATAGCCTCCTTGGTGGAAGAACTGAGGAAGCACTTTCGAGCTGACGGCGAGAGGTCCCCCGTTGCAGAGCGAGAGTTCCGCCAACGGGCCGGAGTTCTCCACGTTGAATGTAACCTCCTCTTCGGCGACGCCAGGAATGATGTGGCTTCAATTAGACCAGCGACACCAGCATTCCGCATCGCGATGGCCCGAAAAGTGCTTGGAGACTTTGCGTCCGGGCAGCTCAGCGAAATCGGGCCGGTGGAGACGAGCGCACTGTCGTCGCTATCGGGCCAAAGCCGAATGGCAGTACGCGGTCTGACTCGCAAACCGCTAGCCACAGTTCCTCCGCGGCACTATCGTCCCCGCGTTATCGAACTGTGTGCAGGTGCCGGCGGGCTAGCGCTGGGCTTGGAACGCGCCGGTTTCGAGAATGTTGCCCTGATCGAAAAAAACAGAAACGCTACGGCTACTCTTCGTGCGAACCGGCCACATTGGAATGTCGTAGAGGCTGACGTCCGGAAAATGGACTTCACCCAATACCGCGATCGGGGGATAGACCTGCTGACCGGGGGCCTTCCCTGCACTCCCTTCAGCACAGTAGGCCAGAAGAAAGGGCAGTACGACAAGAACGACCTGATGAGAGAAGGCCTTCGCGCCGTCCGTGAAATTGCGCCCAAGGCATTCATGTTTGAGACCGTTGAAGGCTTTCTCCACTCGCGCCACTCAGACTACGTTGCTTTCCTTCTGCGCGAGTTTTCGAAGGCCGGATACCCGACGGAAATCCACCGAATCAATGCGAGAGATTACGGCGTCGCTCAGAACAGATCCCGCATCATGTTGCTGGGGCTACGCAAAGACTTGGCCGGCACCTTCCGGATGCCGAGGAAGTTTCCAGAGCTTCACACGAACGTAGGCATCGCCCTCGCCGACCTGATGGGCGAAAACGGCTGGTCAGGCGCGGAAGCATGGCTGAAGTCGATGAGAGATCGCGACTACCTGTCGGATACGATCCGAGGATATCAGGGAAGCGCGCGTGAAGGAGAGGCAATTCGTTCCGGCAAGCAGCAACTTCGATACGCACCTCCAGCGAAAGCGGCGCCGACTGACGAAGAGGCTTCAAAGAAAGGCTTCGTACCTGGACTGACGAACGAAATGCGCGCGAGACTTCAGGGATTTCCGGAGGACTGGCACTTCGTCGGGGGTATCGGGGCCGTGGCCGATCAGATCGGTAACGCGGTCGTACCGGCCGTAGGGCAAGCAATGGGCCTAGCTATGTCATCTGCTCTACAAGGGTGGGAAATCGACTGGGGTGCGATGATGGGAGGTAACGGACCGGTCCGGAAAGCAATTGTGCCACCCTCTATCGACATGAAATGGACTGGGGCGAACAAGGTAGAAGAGATAAACGAAACCGCATAAGCCAGATTCACGTTTCGGTCAGCCGAAATAGCTTTTGCGCGACCACTGGTGCTCGGGTTCCTTGTCTTGGCAAGCCCATATGCTCAAACTCTGCCCACGCAAGGTATCGATAAAGTTCGCCTTCACTGGCGCCAGCGAGAAGCATATCGGATAGGGAACGAGCATAGAGATCATATTCATCCAGAGCTCCATCAAGCTCCGATACACCGATCGGATCCCAATCGTGCAGAAGGATATCCTGTACCTTTTGTTCGATCAGATGACGATGATCCGGCATGACATGCCCCCTTTCTCAAATCGATTGCATATTTCATCCAAATTACGAGTTGCCAATGAAAATCGAAAATAGAAACGGATCAAACGAGTTCATCACGGTGTCACGCGCCGAGCTCGCTATCTTCCAAGCGAGTCTAAATGAGGTATGTCACGCAATTGAGGTACCAGAATTTGATCTTCGCATTGGTGTGAATAAGGATGTGGCACTGGCGCTCCTAAGGCTTGCGACGGACACGTTGGATCAAACCCGGTGACTTCCAACCTCGATGCACGTCTCAGGAAGGACGGTTCTTAAATGCTAGGGGTCTTCCTCTATGATGAGATCACGCCCTCGAAAGTAGGTCTCCAGTACCCAAGGGGCGCAGTCGGCGAGATCATCCGCGAACTTTGGCACCTGCCAAGCTGCAGGTGATATGCCTATGTTGCCCGCTCCATCTACCTACGGCCTCCAGTTGCTTGGGATGCTAGTGCTGATCACCTCGAAGCAAGACGACATATGATGACTAAGGGACGGAAACTCGTCTGGCTTTGAACCCGACTGAATTGCGAATCTAGTCCCGTCGCCTTCCGAAACGTTGATCGCCAAGACGTGGTACACTTTCCCAATCTGTAGCCACGGGGATTGATCAAGGACGTGCCCGACGTCATCGATCAGCTTCACGCATCGAACTTTCATACAAAGCTGCTCCTTGGCAACTGAATGCTCCTGATTTCGTGGAGAGCGCTGAAACTTAAGTGGTGCAGTACCGGACGCCTGGACGTCGCTGCAAATGTTCAATGACCTTCGCACGTGGGAAACCTACTGGCTTTTTCAAAAGGAGCATAGTCGAGGTCTACAGATAGTGCTTAGCGCCGAACTCGACAAACTCGCTGGGAAGCTTCAAATATCAACGATCGAGCGGCGGACGCGCCCGACGATGATAGGGTCGTTGTCAGGGAAGATCGGTTCATGCTGGGGATTGGTGGAGACGGGCTCGAAGCGCATGGGGCCGGAGCGATAGCGCTTGTAGGTGGCGTTGCCTTCCACGTCCGAGATGACGTAGCAGCCATTGGGAACGAGGTTGCGGTCGCTGCGATTGACGAAGATGATGGAGTCCGGCGGGGAGATCCTATCCATGGAATCGCCGCTGACCTTCAAGGCAATCCAGTCTCCAGACGCCGGTAAATCCGCCACTCGGATAAGACCGAGGGCTTCGTCAGCGATGTCATCGCGGATCATGGCGCCGGCACTGACCCAGGCGAGATAAGGCACGCTCAAGGTGGGAATGCCCTCCGCATCCGGCGTATAGGATGGGTCGAGCTCATGAACGCCGACGCCGAGGGCTCGGGCAAGGGCGGGAAGCTCCGTGGTCTTTTCAGTCAAGCCGGTCTCGAGCTGCGAGATGAGCTGCTGGCTCACGCCAGACAGTTCCGCAACTCTCACTTGCGAAAGGCTTTTGATCTTCCTGATCGATCTCAGATTCTCGCCCACAATACCCATGCTGATGGCATTACCACGATGTTGATGGACGATCATCACCTTAGTCAGGCGGTCATGAGGCGTCTCGTTTACGCACAGAACTTCTCAGGATCAGGTCAGTTGCTCGGGAATGAAGCCACCCGTCTGCCGTTCCCACAGGCGGGCAAACAACCCGTCTCCTCCCATCAACTTCTCTGGCCTGCCCTCTTCTACAATGCGTCCCTGGTCGAGCACAACGATCCGGTCCATCCGAGCAATCGTGGAGAGGCGATGCGCGATGGCAATCACCGTTTTACCCTCCATGGCGAGGTTCAGCTTTTCCTGAATGGCAGCCTCGGATTCGCTATCCAATGCCGATGTTGCCTCATCCAGCACCAGAATTGGCGCATCCTTCAGAAGTACGCGGGCGATGGCCACCCGCTGACGCTGGCCGCCCGAGAGTTTGATACCGCGATCTCCAACGAAGGCGTCATACCCCTTGCGGCCCTCGCCATCGGTGAGATCGGCGATGAAGCCATCGGCGCTTGCCATCTTCGCCACTCTCTCGATCTCTTCCCGCGTAGCCTCCGGCCGCCCGTACCGGATGTTGTCGCCCACAGACCGGTGAAGCAGAGCGACATCCTGGGCTATCACGCCGATCGCACGCCGCAGGCTCGCCTGGGTGACCGCACGAATATCTTGCCCGTCCACAAGGATCGCGCCATCCTTCACATCGTAGAAGCGCAGGAGAAGGCTTGCGAGTGTTGTCTTGCCAGCCCCTGAAACGCCGACGAGTCCAACCTTTTCGCCGGGCCTGACGGTCAGCGACAAGGAATCGATGACCGTTTTACCCGACTTGTAGGCGAAGCTGACATTCTCGAACCGTATCTCGCCTGCTTCAACCTGGAGATCGGTGGCATCGGACCGATCCGTGATGGTTGGCGGCGTCGTCATGACGGGCATGGCGTCCTTGATGGTGCCGATCGCCTGAAAGACCTGCTGGCCCACTTGCAGGAAGGTGAAGATTTGCGCCGACAGGCGCTGGAGAATGTAGACCGCACCGACGAACTCGCCAACGGTAAGAAAGCCCTTGAGGAGACCAGAAAAACCGATCGTCAGCATGCTCACCCAGAGCAGCGTGTTGAGGATGACCACCGTCGCCTCCGAGGTGCGGTAGATGCGCTGCTCCCTCTGCTGGGTCTTTACAGTCTTCATAATGGCGCGCCGGATCGCGCCCGCCTCGCTATCTTCGGCGGCGAACTGCTTGATCATTTGCATGTTGGTATAGAGGTCGGTGATTGCACCAGCCAGAAGGCTCCGCTGCTTGGCAGTCCGACGAGCGCTTTCGGCAAAGATGGGGACGACCCTCACCGCATATGCGATGTTGAGAACGATCCAGATGACAACCGGCAGCGCAAGTTGCCATGACAGTGAACTCAGCAAGATCACAGAGCCAACCATCTGCAACAGGAAACGCGGAATGGTCTGGAATGCAGCTATGATCTGTTGCTGGACGGCAGATGCCACCTGCTGCAGTCGTGAAGCGACTTGACCCGCAAAGAGGTCATGAAAGAATGCGAGATCCTGACGCTCAACCGCCTTGTGGCCCTGCCATTGGATCGCGGCGGGCATGCCGATACCGAGTGTGTGCGACTGGAGCGTGTTGAGCAGAAACGACGCGACCGGCATTGCTGGAAATATCAGGAAACCGAGAAAGGCGAAAAGCGGCCACTCGTTCCGCAGGAATGCACTTGCACCCTGCTGAGTAACACCATCAACGACGACCGAAAGCCCCCATACGACAGACAGATTGATGGCCTCCATGGCCATGGCTGAAAGCGCCATGCCGATCAGCACACCGCGGAACATGGATATGAAATGAAGAAGCACCTTCACCGGCCCCTCGGAGGGTAACGGTCGGTAAGGAATCTCCAGTGGCTGAATCAGCTTTTCGAATGGGCGGTAAATTGCATCTGAAATAGACATGGTCGCTCGAACTCTGGATGGAACGGAGGGCGAGGGTTCAACTTCCAGAACAAATCATCTTGCGGCTGCAACCTCAACCTTAAATAAAGCCAGGGAGGACAATTGGGCTGCTTCGCGTCAAGAGGAGACATGAACTACTTCGAGGTCGGCGGCTGGAATGGGGCCGTGAGAGGAATGGCAGATTTTGGGCCGTGGAAGCGCAATTGCAGCCATACATCCGATGAACAGATCAAATTATCAGCGGCAGCCGGTTCGCTGCTTCTTCACGGCTAATTGCAGCTTAGGCGCTTCCGAACCCCACGAAGAGTATTTAGCGAACGATCTCGCCGTCATCCAAAAAAAAAGTGCTTTTCTGGATTAGCTTAAGCTCATCGTAGCTTTTTTCTCGATGCCAAATTTTGATGTCGGCCGTCCACCCCACTCTCAGCCCAAAACGATCCGCGGCGGTAATTATATCGACGGGCCGCATTTCGCTAACGGAACCGCAGCGCGTGTTGCCGCCTTTTGGATAAAGGTAAGTCCAGTGATCATTCCAAGTCGTCCAGCGTCCAATTGGTTGATCATTCACCTCTGTGAGAATTCGACCGCCTCTGCAGTGATAAGAAATCGGCTCATCGAATACATAGCTCGCTGGAAGGCTCAAACCGAGGTGAAATAGATCGCCCATCCAGTAGCCGAAAGGGAACGGGAAAATGTCGACGCAAAAAGGCAGTCGCGTACCCTGCAAGGTCGGCCCGGCGTAGTCATCGGCTTCGAGTTGGCGTGACTGACCTGCAAAAAGCGATCCAGCGGGAAGATCCCAGGCTGATGATCGAAGATTAGCAATGTCCATATCAGGGACGGGTACAAAGTCTTCGCTTAGGAGTGCGCATGACAGCGTCAGAGAGGAAAACTCCGAGATTCTCAATGAAAGCGGCGTCTTCAAATGGACTGGAACTAAGCCGTCAGAGTTCATCGCCGCCTTTAGAATCCGTTTGATGATCGGTTGGAGCAATGCACCGTCGAGAGCGCACTCATCGGGGAGTTCTCCAAGCCAGTGGGGGCGATCAACGGGTCCGACGTCGACTAGACCGCGATTGAGCGACAAGCACTTCGTCGCTGCCTGGGAGGCCACTTCCAAAGGCATGCGCCAAGTATCAACCGCGCAATGGAGTGTTCGAAGATAGGCCGACCGATAGATGTCGCCTTGACGTTGATCGAGCTGGGCTGACACGCCAGATCGCTCCATCGTCGCCTTCAGGAAATGGTACGGAAATCCTGAAAGAGTTGCGTCCGTCGAGTTTTTCGTGTGCTCCCATTCAAAGGCCCACTGTTTCAAGAAGGGTAGACCGGACAACTGTTCTAGCCGGAGAAGTTCCGCTCCGAGCGATGGAGGTATTTGATCTCCTTGATGACGCGAAAAATACTCGCCAGATTCGAAGGAAGGAGGTGCTTGACCCGAATGACGTGAGGCCCAACCGCCGCCAGGAGCAGCCGGACCATAGATCTCCTTGAGCATGTAATGGGCAAGTATAGACGGGCACGGTAGATTTTGCAAAACGACGTCAATGCTAGGAAGGTGGTTTGTGCTTGCAGCGAGCAGGACAGAAAGCCCCGAGCAAACCTCGTTTTCGGTCGGACGCTCCGAAAGCCAGGTCAGGTAGATCTGAAGCGCGACCCCTCCGAAGGATGGGTCAGCGAGCAGATTTGCGTACTCACGCGCAGCTTGCAGCCTCGCGAAACGAACGGGCCAATTGAGACGTTCGAGAAGAAAACGCGCCGAATCCATCACTGAAACCACGGGCAAGGAGGGATCGGCTGGTCTGAAACCTCGGCAACTAGAATTTCGACGAAGTTTTTCGAAAGATCAAAAGCAAGTTCCTTCTGCCCGACAAGGAGCAAAAAGCGCACCAGGTAGCGATAGCCAACAGCAAACGACACGCCTGCTCGTTTCAAGTACGGCGCTTGATCAGAAGTGTCGTGAATGTACTGCTTCCATTTTTCAGGAAAGTGCACTGCAGCCGCCTCAAGTCGACAATTGATCTCAGTCTCAGAGGTCCAGTTCGATTGCCAACCGTGCCGGGCAACATGGGCGCGCACCAGCCAACGATACGACTCCTCGCGGTCCTCCACGCCCAAACTGACTTCGAAAGCATGATCGAGCAGCTTCTCGACGATGCTACTGGAATGACCTGTACCAGCAGCGTCGAGATATCCCCGAATGGCCTTTAGAGCCTGCATCGCACGACCCTTGGCGGTCCAATGATCCAGCCAAAGTTTCGCCGCCGCTCGTTGTTCTTCGTAGTCAATTCGGAAGTCCGATAGGTCAGCAATCAATTTGTAGAACTCAGCAACTTTGTATTTCGTCGCATCCGGAGCGGCGATTCTCTGCAAATCGGAGCTGCTATCTTTCGGATGATACGTATGATCGGTGGGCATTCCACCGAGCAACCGAATCTGCTGGTTCGTGGCGGCCTGAGATGCGGGATCGGTGCGCTTTGCAAGCGTCGCCAGATCACTGAACTCGACCAATGACCGTGCGAGTGCGCGTGAATCGGGTACTGCGAAGTCAGTTAGCTCGATGTGTTTCTGGAGGGCGACTTCTGCAAGATGATGGTCGTCGTTCCCAATGTGGTGCGAATAAAACCGAATGAGTCGCTCGGGGCTAATACGAGCAATCTTCTCGATCAGAGCGACTCTCGCGTGGTTGGTGCCTTTCCCATCAGTAAACTCAGTGATCATCTCAGTGATCGGCACGACCTTTTCTAGCAGCGGCATGACATTCGTGCCGCCGAGGTGTACGTCCTCGATGCTATCCAAAACGTCGTAAATCCATGGATCCTTTCGCCATCCATAACCGATGACACAGTTGGCAGCCCGTGCCAGAAGTGACGTTGCCGGCAACTCATACAGAAGCGCGTACCTTGCAAGCTCGATCCACCGATCTGCCCGTTGGTTGGATCCAGTGACCGACCGAGCTTCCACCGCAACAGCGGAGTCCAACGCAAGCTGCGCCATTGAGGTTTCAAGTAGCGGAAGACTGCTCTCGATCTGAGCGGCCATCCACGAATCTTCGTTCCAATGTTTCGAGGAGCGTGCCGTGCGCATTTCATCCGAGGACACTCTCAGGGTACGACCCGCTGGGGTTTTGATTGCATGCAAACCAACTGCGATCTCCCGGAGTGCATGGACGAAGGAGAAGTACTGCGTACCCTCCGGGTCGGTGACACGGTCGCTGCGAACCGGATCAAGGCGGCGTGCCGCGTAATAAGGTGAAGCGAATGACAACTGCGCGCGGCCCGTCGCAATGTCCTTCGCCAAGTTGGTTAGGATCTGAAAAGCCTGCCCCGCCCACCCATCGGGGACCGTACCGCCGACCTCGTGGCCATGAACGCAATTCGCGAGAGCATTGAAGAACACGGAAACGAAATAATTCTCGGCATCTGGATTACGTCCGTACTCGTGCTCTTTGCGGATAGAGGCGGATGGATCGGGAAGGCTTGCATGGCGCTGTTTACCTGTCGACTTGTGGAAATAGCGCCAGCACGATAGCAGTGGGCTGACCTGGGAGCGCGGAGCGTACGACTTGGAGACATCTTGTCCCGTCGTCGATGCGACAATCACGAGAGCATCTTCGATTTGCAGACGCCACGAAATATCCTTCTCACCCTTGAGTGCCTTCGCCGCCAGAATGAGAAGATCGCTCCTTTTTTCTCTGCGAAGGAAAGCCACAAAGGTCCTGAAGGAGCTGTTTCGGCTTCCATCTACCCGAAACCCCTTCAGAAACTTGATTGCGCGGGTCACGTCGGTCTGCGGATAGATCGCTGCGACCTCAAGGAAGTGGCGGACCAAGAGCTCGAAGTCACTATCAGGGCGATGGCGTAGCTCGATCCAAAGATTTACACGGCGCCGCAGCTCCTCAAAAGCTTCCTCGACGATGTCGGATGAGCGATCAGGCGCTGTTTTAGCTAAAGTGACGATCTCGTCCGATCCCAATGAGCCAAGTTGGTCTGCGGAAAAGACGACACTTTCAACGTTGGAAGCGGTGCGTATAGCGACTTCGCAGAACTGTCCAAAATTTTGAACCTGAAACTCCGGTCCGTTCTCGACCCGCGTTTTGAGAGTGCGAAGTTCGGTTGTGCGGACGAAGTCGTCGTGCGAGAAGGCCAGTTCCTCGGCGCGCGAGAGAATTTCTACAATTTGCTCGGACGGCCATCCTTCAACGAGTGAGTTTATGGCCCACTGGCGCGTCGTAGCCTTGAGCAGGTCCTGTTCATTCCCATTCAATGCCTGGATGATCCAGAGCCATCCCCATCTTTGAAACTTGGGTGCATCGTTCTTAAGCCACGTTTCGACTCTCGGCAGGAGAGCTTTGAACGACACGGAATGGTCACTTCGCTCGATAGCAAAGGCTAGCAAGCTTCCATGGAACGGGGCGACGCCAGAGCGCTCAAATTCCAGGAGATGGTCAATCTCCTCAATGGGACCAAAGCATCTTCGCAACCCGTCTTCGGTCCATCGGAAGCCGGAACCGGCAATTGCGTGAATGGTCTGCTTGGCGGAAGGGGACAATTCGCGCCACAATCCCGCGTAGTACTTTCTGATATCGCCCTCAGGACAAGTTGGAAGCCGTCCGATCTCTTCGGCATCGAATGCGAGACCTCCTCGAACCATCGCTTCGAACGAATATATCAAATGCAGCGGGTGGCCCATCGAGATGTTGTAGAATGCGTCTCCAATTGAGCCGAGCTCGTGTTGCTCGGCGCGGTTCGAACGTACGTCGCTCAGCAGAACACGCCCGGCCTTGTGCTGCATGATGATCCAACGATGAACAGCATCGCGGTCCATCGACGGAACTTCGATCCACGATTCGTCGACAGAATGTTGCACCAGCCGAAAAGGAAGATGGGAGGCAGCAACCTTCTGCGTACCGACCAGCACCGTGACGTTGGGCGGGCAAGGAAGAAGTGCGTTAAATAGCTGATTCATTTGACTAAGATCGGCATATTCCCTGGCTACGTGGTCGAGCCCGTCGATAACGACGACAAACGGCTTCGCTTGCGTAGCGAAATGTGCGCCACAGGCCTCCACCCATTTTCTCAGCTCGGTCGGAGCCTCCTCGAGGCCCTTCACAGCCTCGCCGTAGCGAACGACCATCTGGTCCATCAACGAAGACGCTATGTCCGCGAAGTAGTTTCGATCACCACTATCGGTTAGCGATAAGAAGTAATGATGCCGTATGGTGGGGATGTCGTGCTCACGCAGTTGATCCACGGCGTAGCTGAGATATGTGCTCTTTCCGCGGCCTGGTGAACCCCAGAGCGCCCAGATGCCGGGCCGCTCGGCCACAAGCTTCATGAGGTCCTCATGGAACTGGAGACTGGGCGGTTCATATCCGGGAGGGATGCGAAAATCCTGCGAAAGAGGCTGGGGTCTGTTTCGGGAAATGATCTGCGTGAGATGTTTGTGCGTTATTCTTCCGTCGGGCTGCGGTTCGTTTCGAAGCGATGCCCATCGCCTTGCCTGATGAAGGAGAAGCAGCCAACCTTCGCTATTCGTGGATGACGGTACCAGTCGGCCACGTAGGGTGGCCTCCAACCGATCGATCATTTTCTCCGAATGTTTGAATTCAAAGTTGGAGAAAAAGCTTAAGGTATCGTCGGCCCCGCCAAGCTGCCCCTCGATCTTCGTTCTTACCGAGGCGTCTATGGCATCGAGATCGATAAACGTGTTGCGGAGCGATTTTGCGAACTCGACGTCCGGCCGCCGGTTTGTTCTAAGGCAAGCGGATATTACTTTCCCTTTAATGGTCAAAGCCTTAAGGGACGCTGCCCACTTTTGAAGACGAGACGTACCCTTGGGCTTCTTTTCAAGAAGCCATTCCCAATTGAGCGGATAGATGTCGGGTCGCGGCGTGAATTTGACCTGGGCTAGTTCGAACGTTCCGTCCGGCAATGCGGCCACTACGTCCTCCAGTGCGCCGAACTCGCTGTCTTCCGATTCTAGTTGCACCCATTCGTATCTATCCGGGTCGCGATAGTACTCGATCAGGATCTCAATCCCGATTAGATCCTGATAATCGTATCCAGTGCGCGTTATAGCTGCGTTTTTTATTGATAGCTCAGACAAGAATCTTGATCACTGAGAGGTTGCCGACAAACGACCATTCTCTATTGAGGATTGCATATCAATGAAAATTTTAGCAGTTTGACACTGAAGGTCGGTAGCGCTGGATCCCGTCTGCGACTTGAGAAGTCTTGCGCCCGCCTTTCGATGAAAACGAGCCGAAAAAACCGGACTATCAGAGGCCCCTCAGCACCTTCGGCGCGATCACGTGGAGACGTGATGGGTATAGTCGGCCAGCGGCACGACCGGCTCTATTGCGAAGTAGTTTCGGGTTTGCCGATTGTTTGAGAACAGCCACAACTTTTTCTCCAGCAGCTTTGGGTGAAGTGTCTTCCGGGTTCGGGAGGAATGACCGGTTTTGGATAAGGGGCGTGGGCTGCTGAACGGCAGAATTGAAGGCGCAAAGCTGCGCTGTCGTATCCGGTCGCCAATGACCGGTTTGGCTCAATTCCGGTCGTTGTGTCATTGCCACGGCAGGTGGATGCTCTAATGTTCGTCGCGTCACGTCACGCCGGGAGATGCTGATGCGGAAGCCACAGATCGACATCGAAATTCGGACGGAGATTGACACACTGTTGGAGCAATCCCGCAAGCTCTTTGCATCTGGAGCGTTACAATCGTCGCTTTCAGTTGCACTAGACGCTTGGGATCTAATCCCGGAACCCAAAGGAGCGTGGGACTATTACGGACAGAGCCTGTCGGCAGCTTTTATCCTCGATTATACCGATCTCGGTGATAAGCGGAGCTGTCAGAAGTGGATCGAAATCATGGCGCTCATGTATGACGACCCCAATCACGAGGACCATTATGTTCTGATGCTGGAGGGTGAAGCGATGTATAAGCTTGGCGATATGGACAGGGCCTTTTACGTGTTCTCTCGTATAGAGGAATTATACGGTGCGCAGGGCTTTAAAGGTGAGCAAAAAGCCTATCTTAAGTTCATCAGGGAGGAGCGCGACAAGCGAGGCGCCACCAGCCCTTGAAATGAAAATCTCTCGCATGTCCGCTTTGGGCCAATGGCCGTCATGCCAGCGTTGCGCCAATTGCAGTCATTGCTCGTCCAGCATGAGCGCCATGTTGACCGTGTCGATGAAGCGACCATCGATCAGGACGCTGCGCCTCTGAACACCTTCACGGATGAAGCCAGTCTTTTCGTAGAGAGCTATAGCCCTTGTGTTGTCGGCGTGCACCGAGAGCTCAACGCGGATAAGACCCGAAATTCTAGCTTGGTTCAGCGCCGCCAACACGAGACGTTTTCCGAGACCTCTCCCTCGGTAGGCCGGAATGATGCCCATCGCTAAACTTCCTCGATGTTGATGCGCCGGAAAGAAGTGGCGGGAAATGTCGCACCAGCCGACAACCTTATCGTCGACTGTAGCAACGAAATGGGGATCTCCATGATTTATCATATCGAGGACGAACCTTCGCGTATCTGGGAGCGGGAACGCCTCCATCATCGTTAGGTATCTCCTTTCCCGCGCCACAAGATCGAGCGCTTGATGGAAACTCTCGATATGATCAGCGGCGGTTGCAGTCACCGCCACATGATGTAGGCCACTTGCCTCTGCAGGTCCCATTTGCTCCCCATCAACATCTCGAACTCATCGCTCAAGTTAAGAGCTTCAACTAGCACTGGCAACGACCGCTTAGGGCCGATACTGTTGTAAAAATTGAGCGTTGCCGGCGGCAGGCTGTCTTGATTCAATAGTCGTATTGATTTGCGGATGATTGAGCAATGAAGGGATGTCAGGCGGCCCCGACGCAACTCTTCTACGACTTCTGGCTCGATGATCGCGTTCCCGCTTACCACCTACTCCGCATGCCTCCCTGACGGTCCTCAACATTCGCTTCTGCCATCGACGCCGCTCACCGAACGGAACTCCCGGCAGGCATACAGTCTCCGGAATCAACGTTCCCCATTTGGGGACTGACATTCCCGAAGCGACGTCGACAACATCAAGGATTCGCTCAGGGACTATCCACCCGAAGTAGACGTAGAAATCATTTCCCTTGAAGCCATCAGCAGTTCTCAGAGCTTTAAGCGTTCTCTCGGTGACTTTTGCCGGCGCTCAATCGCTCCACTTCTTCAGAGCGCCCTCTTCGGGAACGTCGACAAGCAGACGAAATCCCTTTTTGTTACTCAGGCCCCCTCCGACTCCATGACCCGTCCGGTGTCGGCGAAGATGTCAGCCAAACCCCGATCCTCCCCTCAAAGCGTTCGATATCCGTTGGAACATCTCCAACCGTGAGCCCGTACTGGGAGATGCCACGCAGGTGATAGAGTGAGGTGCAGTGCTCAGATATCCGCGCTGCGATCAACTCAGTCGTTGCCTCGTTTCTAATAGTGCTGGCTCAATCTGCGTGCCTGCAACAGCCGGCTCGATTTGGTAGAATTCGCGAGGCGACCTAGTCTATCTCTAGACGCTCTATTCCCCTGACGATCGTTCTGGGGTGAACGTTGTACTGACGGGCGACGTCGCGAACCGACATACCTGCGTTGATCGCAGCGCGGATATCTGAGCACTGCACCTTATTCAAAGATGGCCGTCGACCTACACATTTTCCACGTGCTTTGGCAGCAGCGATACCAGCTATCGTCCGCTCCCGGATTAAGGATTTCTCAAATTCGGCGATAGCTGCGAGAATGTGAAAGATCAGCTTTCCGCCCGCCGACGAGGTGTCGATGTTTTCTGTCAGAGACAGGAAACCGATCCCGCGGCGCTTGAGGCGGTCTATGATTATGATCAGATGCCCGATCGACCGACCCAGGCGATCCAGCCTCCAGACCACCAAAACGTCCCCTTTTCGCAGGACTCTCATTGCGGACGAAAGACCAGATCGTCGTTGTTGGGCTCCCGATACTCCGTGATCCTCCACGATTCGCTCGCATCCGGCCGCGCGGAGTGCCCTAATCTGCAGGTCCAAGTGCTGGTCGGCAGTCGACACGCGCGCATATCCAATCCTTGCCATGAGTCCTTCCAAATCACACTTGCCCATGGACCGGCTTGACAGAAACGAACGGTTTCGCGGAGCCAGCGGGAGCAAGGACACAGAGTGCATTATCGACAACGCTCGCAATGGCTTAAGCATGAAACAAAAGAATTCGATGCTTCGTGACAAAACCGTTCATTTCTGTCGCCTGATGGCGCACCTCTGCTCCCGATGGGAACGAGTAGATGAAGGGTCGTGCGTCATTCAAGTTGGTCTCGCGGCTGATGACCGACGCCTGGATCTATAACCCTGATGGCCATCGTGAAGCAGCGGGCATCTATGCTCGAATCCTTGAGATGCTGCGGCCGAATATGATTCTCGCAATTGTCGATACTCGTGCGAACAATCCTGACGACTTCGCCTTGGATGTCATCCACCGGTACGCAGTGCCCACCGTTACCTCTGCCATCCGGTCGTTTCAGGACTCGCGGACCCTCTCGGAGTTCCCCGACCAAAAGCACGTTCGCAGGATCATGATCCCGGCCTACGTCAAGGCTATCGAGAGCCGACGTCCCCTAAGCGACCGCATCATGGCCAGCATACTCGACACGGTCACTATCTATGACCGCCTTATCCTGCCACAACGAAACCCCACAGGCCCGAGCGAATGGTGCCTTGTTCTGATCGATGTGAAGTTCGTCTTGCCTGATGCCCCGAGCACACCTGTGGCGGACGTCGACTTCGGAATCCTACAAATGCTGGCTGAAGGAGCGACCATAAAGGAAATCGCCGAGGCGTCCCTTCGATCCGACAGGACGATCCACCACAGGGTCGAGCGCCTGAAGGCTCGGTTTGGCGCGCGCAATCTCGCTCATCTTGTAGGGCTATCCATTTCCGCCGGCATCGCCGACGATCCTTTCCAGGAAGGATGGCATCACGCCCGTGATGCACACGAGTGACATTATCCCAGATTGCCGGGTTCGCAGCCGGATCCTCCTCACGACTGCGAGGTCATCCTTTCACGGAAGGACTCGCACCAACGCAGATCGCGGTAGCGCAGCCATCTGTCCATGGACGAGGTCTCGAAATACGCTGGGCACAAAGTCCGGTAGGTTTGCTCGCGCGCTTCGTTTTCGATGCGGGCGCCACGTACCTCTTCATGAGTGAGCCGCTCGGAATGGGCCAACCACGAATCCCAAAGGGGTCGTCCAAGAGAGTTTGAAACGTTGACCGCTACGATACCGGACGTCGCCACTAAGGTGACGCCAAGTAGAAGGCCGACGGATAGGACGAGCCTACGTTTCCGAATATGGCTGTCGATCATGGCGTCCTCACATCGTCTTCAGTTCGCGGCCGTCGAATTTCTGGCCGATGCGGTTCCGCTCCAGTTCCTTTTGAAGCGCGATGGAATCCTCGCGGACACGCTCGATGCTCGTCGTGTGGTTGAGGACGAGGAGCGCGATTGGAGGAATGAGCGCGAGCCAGAAGACATTGCCTGCGCCTATGGTCAAGCTTGCTGGCAGAGCGAATATGATCAGTCCGAGAATGTAGGCGCCCGGAACGGCCTTCGCCATCGTCGCCGCGTGCGCGATCTTGCCTGTGTTTGCGAGTGCGAAGTGATTGACGCCGCGGCCTTCGCTTTCGCTCGCGATGAGATGGAAGATGGACTGCTTCCATGACCAAATGCGCCGGAAGTAAAATGTGCATCTGTTTCCGACGTCGATCTCGGGATCGATCTTCTCGTTGGTCGTCACACGCTGGAATTTCAGCAATTCGCCGTCGGCATTTTCAATGATCACATGAGCGTAGTGCCAGATATCGTCGATGATATCGAGTCCGCTATGGCCCATGAACGTCCTGCCATTGGCTTCGCGCACTGTTCCGGTGACTTTGATGATGTTTGGGTTGTTTTCGATAGTCATGTGTAGCCCCCATTCTTTCTGGGGACGCTGTCGCATTGCGATTAAAACTTATGATACCCGGCTAGGGCACGAGTGCCCAGTTTCATCGTATTGAGGCGTTAGTCGGTTCGTCAGACGCGGGAAGCCTCGGTTCAGGCCCTCTCGTCTCTCGACATCTTCGAGAACAGAACTTTACGCCGTCCCAGTTCTTCGCCCACTTTTTTCTCCACGAAAACGGCCTGCTGCAAACTGGACAAACCTTTGACGGAAGACTCGATTTCTCAACACGTTTAGGCATCGCCCTTCCCTAGTCCTCTTCGGCGAGACGGTTCAAACTTTAATGCCTAGGTCAGCCTTCCGGCAATGTTCTTGCGGTCAACTTGTTGCCGTCGGGGTCACGCAAATAGGCGACGAAGGTGCCGTTTGGACGTTTCGAAGGAGGGGTCTCAATCGACACACCTCCGTGAGTCACCCCAGCGTCGTGCCACGACTGCACCTGCTCCGGAGTGGAGGCGGAAAACCCGATCGTCCCACCATTTGCAGCCGTCGCCGGCTTGCCGTCGATCGGCGCAGTTATCATGAGACGGCTGCCATGCTGGATGTAAACGAGCCGGCCTCGGTCATCGATCTTGCCAGGAGCAAACCCGAGAGCGCCGAAGGTGGCGTCATAGAATGCTCTCGAACGGTCCAGGTCGTTGCTGCCGATCATCACGTGGGTAAACATCGCTTGCCATTCATAAGGTGGTTGATATGCCGCAACGAACATAACCGAAAGAAGCTTGCGAGTGTTCGATTGGCACCACATATAGGCTTTATGTACTAAAGCTCTTTCTGAAACAGGTCATCGGAAGGATACACGCAATATTGAAGATCGCGTCTTGCTCCCCACATGGACACGTTCGGTAAACCGCCGTAAACACTAGAAAAATCGTTCTGGAAAGCGTCTGAATGGATTCCGCTCAAGAAATAGTTTCCATGGACGGCTTCAATGACGCACGATCCTTCGGTGGGCCGTTCTTTTCCATGGTCAATGCGACCCGAACTCCCATGGTCGTCACGAACCCAAGGCTCCCCGACAATCCCATCGTATATGCCAATGCCGCTTTTATCTCGATGAGTGGATACTCCGAAGACGAGATAGTGGGAAAAAACTGCCGTTTCCTGCAGGGGGAATGCAACGGACACCAAAGCCGTTGATCGCCTGAGAACAGCGATAGCCGCGGGGCAGGAAATCGAAGTTGACCTGCTGAACTATCGCAAGGACGGCACCAAGTTCTGGAACAGACTTTTGGTATCCCCGGTGATCGAAGACGGTACCACCACGTTTTTTGTCGCCTCACAGCAAGATGTTACACTCGAACTTGAAGATCTGGTCGCAATGGGGCGCCGGAACGACGATCTCGAAGTCGAGGTCGCCGATAAGATCGCGGAGCTGAAAGTTAGCGATCAAAGTCTGCGAATGGCCCTCGAAGCCGGAAGGCTCGGGATTTGGACGATCTACCTCGACACTGGGGAGCTTATTGCGTCATCAGAATGCAAGTCGATCTGCGGGCGGGCCTTCGATGAGCCGCTGTCGCTTGCCGACCTGCGCGAAACGATCCATCCTGAAGATCGACTTTTGCAGATCGAGGCGATCAATCAAGCTGTCGAAAGCAAATCCCTTCTTGAAGCCGAATACCGACTGCTGACGCCGTCCGGCGAACTCAAATGGGTTCAAATTAGAGGCAAGGCGAGCTACACTGACGATGGAAAGCCGCTCTCGATCACAGGGGTAACCCAGGACATCACTCTAAGACGGCAGGAACAGGGACACCGTGCCCTTCTTGCCCGTGAGCTGAGCCACCGCCTCAAAAATACACTAGCGTCGCTTCAGGCGATCGTTTCCCAGACCGTCAGGCGCGCGGCATCTCTCGATGAGGTGGGCGTCACGCTGTCGTCCCGGATACACGCAATGGTCTCCGCCAATGATCTGCTGGTCACCGAAAACTTTGGCAACGCCTCGCTTCGGACACTCCTGATGAGGACGCTCGCACCGTTTGGTGTGGACGATCCTACTAAGTTTTCGGTCTTCGGCGAAGATATCGATCTGCCTCCAAACGTCGTTCCAGCGTATGCGCTTGCGCTGCATGAACTCGCCACGAACGCGACCAAGTACGGTGCCCTGTCGAACGATGCCGGCGTGGTTGAGATCGAATGGACCGCCAACGTGACCGCTTCCGATGGAGAACTGACACTGACATGGCGCGAGCGACATGGCCCTCCAGTCACGGCGCCGGTTCGCACCAGCTTCGGCACGCAGTTGATCAAGCGGTTGCTGGTGAGCGAAGCGGGTGGTGTGGCGCATATAGCCTACGATCGATCAGGACTGTCGTTCGTCGCTACGGTTCCTTTGAGATAGTTATGCAGGATTGATCCTTCCCGGCGTAAACGATTCCAAATACATGAGTGGTTTCCAAGGAAGGCGAACGTCCCTATCCGCCAGTCCAGGATTCGCTCGCGTTGGAGGGATCGAACTCGTGTTAGATGCGTTGTCTTGGCATCCAGCTCGAGAGGAACCACGCATGTCGGACGAACATACGCCATTTGCACTCGTGGTCGACGACGACGCGCTCATAAGAATGGATGCCTCAGATATTTTGGAAGACGCTGGATTTCGAGTGCTGGAGGCGGCGACGCCAGAGGAAGCATTGTCGGTCTTGGAACAGCGTGGCGACAGCGTACAACTTCTCTTTACCGACGTGCAGATGCCGCCGAGCGAGCGGGACGGCTTTTATCTCGCCCGAAGGTGCGCGGTGTCCTGGCCGGAAATTGGGATAATAGCCGCGTCGGGACAGATTGAACCGAAGGCCGACGACCTCCCGGAAGGTGCAATTTTCGTGAGAAAGCCATTCAGTGCAGACGTTGTTCACGATCATCTTCAGCGACTGCTGCCGGACGGAAAGAAGCCTGAACCGCTCAAACAGCGGGCTTCTTCATTGGGCTGACACTTAAATGGCATAGACACCTTACTGAAAATTTCGGCTCTTAACCTTCAACGAGTCGATGTGGAGGTCGGGAATGAAGATGTCACGCACTTTGTTCGGCCTCGGCCTGTCCCGCACATCTCCGCCACCGTGAGAGCCATGCGCGAACTCATCGCCACGACCACTTGGATTCCGAAACTCGGCGTCGCGGTCCGACAGAGACGAGAGATCGCCAGATAGGTCGTAAAGCTGCCGCGCGATCAGGTGAACTACGTCCCCTTCCCGCTGGATTTTACCCTGGATCGCCATCATGCTTGAGCTCAGCACGATACGACGCTGTTTCTCGAAAAGCGACGGCCACACGACGATGTTCGCTGGCCCGGTCTCATCCTCGATGGTGATGAACATGACGCCCTTAGCCGAGCCCGGCTTCTGCCGGACAAGAACCAGCCCGGCAACGCAGAGCCAGCTCTTGTCACGGGCATTCATCGCGTCAGCACATGTGACGATTCGGCGAGCGGTGAGATCCTGTCGCAGAAATGACAAAGGATGCGCGCGAAGAGTCAGGCCGACGTGTTGATAGTCTTCAACGACGTTATGCCCCTCGGTCATCTGCCTGAGTTCGACTTCCGGCTCCTGCTGCTCGGCGACCGTCTGCATCTCCCGCTCGGCGGCCGCCACGAAGAGAGGCAGCGGCTCGTCGCGCAACGCCTTGATCGCCCAGAGAGCGTCCCTACGCTCGATGCCGAATGCGGGGCGAAAGGCATCGGCTTCGGCAAGCTGTACTAGCGCTTCGGACGGAGCCCCGGATCTTCGCCAGACATCGTCGACACTCTCGAACGGCCGCTCGATCCGAGCTGCAACGATCCTCGCGGCATCCCTAGCCGCCAGCCCGGTAACCTGGCGCATCCCCAGCCGGATGGCATGTCGGTTGCTGTAAGGGATCTCTTCGAGCGTACAGTCCCAGCGCGAATGCTGCACGGAAACCGGCCGTACCTCGACGCCGTGCTTCTGGGCGTCGCCGATAATCTGAGCGGGTGCATAGAAGCCCATGGGCTGCGAATTGATGAGCGCTGCCGCGAAAACATCTGGGTAATGGCACTTGATGAAGCAGCTTGCGTACGCAATAAGCGCGAACGATGCAGCGTGGCTTTCAGGAAAACCATAGCTGCCAAACCCCTCGAGCTGGGAGAAGGTCTTTTCGGCAAATTCCCTACTGTAACCGTTGTTGACCATTCCATCGATCAGCTTGGTTTGAAACCGCGATACGCCCCCAGTGAACTTGAAAGTCGCCATACTTTTTCGGAGCTGGTCAGCCTCGCCGGCGGTGAAACCTGCGCAAACCATGGCGACGCGCATCGCGCTTTCTTGGAATAGAGGCACGCCAAGCGTTTTGCCGAGCACCGCCTCGAGCTCCGGCGTCGGGTATTCGACAGGCTCCTTGCCCTCCCGACGACGAAGATAGGGATGGACCATATCGCCCTGTATAGGCCCAGGCCTGACGATTGCGACTTGAACGACGAGATCGTAAAACGTTCTGGGCTTGAGCCTTGGCAGCATTGCCATCTGCGCGCGGCTCTCGACTTGGAACGTGCCCAGGGTGTCGGCCTTACGGATCATTGCATATGTCGCCCCGTCTTCCTGCCGGACCTTGGCAAGATCGAGATCCTCGTGCTTATGCTCTCGAATAAGATCGAAGGCCTTTTGCATGCAGGTGAGCATGCCGAGTGCCAGCACGTCGACCTTCATCATCTTGAGCGCTTCGACGTCGTCCTTGTCCCATTCGATCACCTGCCGGTCTTCCATCGCCGCAGGCTCTATCGGAACAAGATCGTCAAGTCGCGAACGCGTCAGGACGAAGCCACCGACATGCTGGCCGAGATGTCGAGGAGCACCCATGAGATCTCGAGCAAGACGAAGCGTCATCACAAGACGGTAGTCGTCGGGATTGAGGTTCAGCTCGCGCACATTGCGCTCCGTCACCTCCTCCGACCACGACCACAGCCCTGACGAAAGGGCTTTGGTCACGTCCTCCGGCAGACCCATAGCCTTGCCGACGTCGCGGATCGCCCCCTTGGCGCGGTAGCGCGTCACCGTACAGACCAGCGCCGCGCGATCGCGCCCGTATGTCTTGTAGATCCACTGGATCACCTCCTCCCGACGCTCGTGTTCGAAATCGACGTCGATGTCTGGCGGCTCGTTACGCTCCTTGGAAACGAAGCGCTCGAAGAGCAAATCATTGGTTTCGGGGTCGATGCTCGTGACGCCGAGAATGTAGCAAATTGCGGAGTTCGCCGCCGATCCCCTTCCTTGGCATAGGATTCCTCGTGAGCGTGCAAAGCGAACGATGCTGTAGACCGTAAGAAAATACGGCGCGTACTCCATCTCCTTGATCAGATCGAGCTCGTGCCTGACGGCTCGCAGCACGCTCTGCGGCAGGCCTTCCGGATAACGGTTGGGGATGCACTCGCGGACGCAGTGCTCCAGCGACTGCTGGGCGTCCATCCCGTCGATCAGCGCCTCCTCGGGATATTCGTATGTCAGTTCTTCCAAGCTAAAGGTGCACTGGCTCACAATCTCCATCGTCCGAGCAAGCGCTTCGGGGTATCTCGGAAACAACCGCTCCATTTCTTCTGGGGGCTTGAGATAGCGGTCGGCGTGACGTTCGCGGTCGAAGCCGACGTCATCGATGGTCGTATTCGTGCGGATGCACGTGACGATGTCCTGAAGCTGCCTGCGAGCCGGCTCGTGGAACAGCACGTCGTTTGTGACTACCGTCTTTACCCTGAACTTGGCCGCAAGGTTCGAAAGCTCGTGCAACCGCATTTGGTCGTTGGGTCGTCGCCTGAGACAGAGCGAGAGATAGGCGCGTCTCCCAAAAATCTCGTTCATTTTGCGGAGTTGGACGGCACAAACGTCGTCCGCAAGATCGGGCACTAGAATGCCGACTAGGCCCTCGGAATAGAGGGCGAGATCATCGACATGCAAAATGCAGTTGTTCTTGCCGCCCCTGCTCTTGCCTAGTGTGATCAGGCGTGTGAGCCGCGAATATGCCGCTTTGTCCGTCGGATATACGAGGATCGACATGCCGTCCTGCAGATCGATCCGGCAACCCACGACTAACCTTACTCCAGTATCGCGCGATGCTTCTAGCGCGCGCACGATTCCAGCGAGACTGTTGCGGTCCACGACGCCGATGGCTTCGATGCCAAGCTCCTTTGCCGTCGCGAACAGTTCATGCGCCGAGGAAGCCCCACGCAGGAAGCTGAAATGCGTCGTAACCTGAAGCTCCGAGTATTTCATGCGAAAATCCCGTGCATGAACCACTTATGCGAGCCCGTTTCCATGTCGATCCCGTCTCCAGAGCGAAAAATCCAGAAGCGCTCGCCGTCATCATTCTCTATGACGAAGTAGTCTCGCACGGCTTCCAGTTCTGTCGGCCGCATCCACCATTCGCCGAAAATGCGTTCTGGGCCGTCGGCTCGCTTCACGCGGTGACGCTTTCCGCGCCATGTAATGCTGGCGGGCGGATAGTCGGGCATGAGAGCGATCGCCTGGATCTGCTCCGGTTTGTCGAACAACCTCACGGGTCTGCGCCAGTGGCTTACCCATGCATTTTCCACGGCGTCCGCAATGGCCGGGACCCGCTGAACACTCCTCTCAGGAACATCGGAGGGGACGGGCGCCACGCGATATACCCGTTGCCCACGGTTCGCAAAGATGTCGATCAGCGGAGTGATGTCGCCATGCTCCTCCTCGACGAGCGACGATTCCTTCTGCTCCTCGACCAAAGGTTCGGCCGCGACGGCGACAAGGACAAGTCTCTCGATGCCGAACCCTGGCTCTATCTTCTCGGTCCGGTCCTTGAAGAGTTTCGTCAACCAGCCGACGTCGCGTGCGGGCTTCGCAGTTCCGGCGCGTATTGCCTGAATGGTGTTGTCTACCTTGTGGACGATGAGGTCGGTTCTTCGCGCGCCAAGTCCGCGCTTCTCTAGTTCTGTCACAAGTTGGACCACCAATCTGCCGACGTACTTGTCGATCGTTTCCGCCGCGCCGATCGGCTCCTGGAAAGAACGGGAGACCTCAGCGAGATCCGCTGTCCTTATGGGGTCGATCGGCTCCGATACTCGACCAAACATCTGGTCCAGTCTCCTGCCGACTTCCGGTCCGAAACGAAGCGCCAGCGGCGAACGCGGCGTGTTCGCGAGTTCGCCGATCGAATGGAAGCCAAGAACACGGAGATCCTGGACGATCTTGTCGGAGAGCCTCAACAGAGAGATCGGGAGTTTCTCGACTGCGCGCACTGTTTCACCGCGAGGCACGATCACCGTATCGCGGTTGATGGCCCGAACACAGGCGTGAGCCGCTCCCCAGGTATCTGCCACGGCAACCTTCGCCGTCAGCTTTCGCGACAGGAAGGTGTTCACGATACCGGTCGTCATCGACACCTCTCCGCCTTGGAGATGATCCGCGCCCTCGGTATCCATGACTAGACCGTCAACGCCGTCGACTGCAACGATCGGCGAATAGCGTGCGAGCGCCCAGAAACCGATACGATTGAGTGCGACAGCATCCGCGACAGGGTCAGCATCAACCAATGTAAGACCCTGGAAGATTGCCTGAGCCTTCGCGGCAGGCATCCCTACACGGACCCCGATCTTCCTTGCGGCGCCATCGGCCGCGGACACCCATCGCTTGGATCCACTCTTGGAAATCACAGCGATCGGCTGCTCACCCGGTATCGAGGGATCGTCCCTCCTGATCCTGTCCGTGGCCAAATCCGGAAAATAGATCGATACGACCCTGCTCATCACACGCTCCGACGCAAAACTCTCTACACTCGCCCGCACGCGACCTGAGCAATTCCAGATACCACCTGGGCCGCCCGATGCCTGGGACCGGGAGTTCCTCTGAAGGAAGTACACCCACGCGCCACCGTGTCGTGGCAGCGGTTGGTTGACCGAAATCGCTAGCCTCGGTCTGCCTTCGCCACCGCCGGACTACTAGCGCCATGGTGCCTGTACGTTCTGCGACGAGCTGCAGGCGTCTGCTGACGACCATCGGCAGTCTGACCATTTCCCCGACAACTGCGCCAAGACCTCCGAATGAAAGGGCTTCCTCCATGCTAGCGGCGACTTCCTCTTCCTTGTCGCTTTCGACGAAGATTACTCTGCGAGGATGCAGCCCCGCCTGAGCGAGCGCGGGGAAGAAAAGGTCAGGCCTCGTTAGGCACCAGACGATCGGACCCTTAGTGCGTGCGGCAATGCCGGCTGCGAATAGCGCGGCCGCCGCTCCGTCAACGGTTCCAGAACCGCCGCCCGCGAATTCATGCAGCGCGCCATACGCCAGCCCGCCTCCCGGAAGGATTTCGTCGATCTCATCGACGCCGAAAGGTAGGCACCCCGCCTTCTTCACGCCCTCTCCTTGAATGGAAGAGATGCGCTCTCGCAGATCAGTAATCACTTGATCGCGGGCAGCCGACATCGGTTACGAATCCTTCCGAAATCGCAGTGGAACAGGGACGACATCATGTCGCTAGAACTTGATTGTTCTCCTTCTGTTCCGTATCTTGTCCGGCGTCAAGACGCCTGAAAATAAGGAACCTTGGCTCAAGATTAGCAACACTGCAGATTCGTGAAGTTGAATCAAAACCGTAACTAGATTCTACATGGCACCTTTCGTGGAAAATATTTTTGTCGTCATGGAGGGATGTGGATATCCGAAGTCCTCAGGGATACCGAAGGGAGTTGGTACAGTGGCCAAGACACCTAAAATCAGACCGACGCTCGACAGCGAGCGCAGCTACACGCTTAAGGACGTCCGGCTGCCCAATATCGAAATCGAGTGCATCCGGTGTGAACGCGTGGATAGCTTAGAACGAAAGGCTGCTGTTGCGAAGTTCGGCGCGAGCGTGAGCTTCTCCAAACTCCGCCGGCGCATGGCCATGGGTTGCGACCGTCTCTGCCATCCCGATGGCGACCTCTGCGAGATGCGGTTTCGATGTCTCCAGTCGACCGATGCAGATGGCTAGGCGCCCGACCTCTTTGCAAGAAGCAGGAAACCGAGGATTAGGGGAGGACAGACTTCGAACTGCAGGAATCCTCCCCGACCTCAATTTGTTCGTTTAGATCTCGCCCTTCGGCTTCTTGCCGGTAGCGTCTTCAATGCCTTTCTCGGCTTTCTTCTTGAGTTCCTCGCGATCCTTATCCGCATCTTCACCGGTGCGGGCTGCGTCGCTCGACGTGTCTGGCTTCTTGTCACTCATGGATCTTCTCCTTTTCCTGACCATCCAACCGGACCGACGACAGAACGTTCCCAAACAACAACCGTCTCAAGAGTGGCGCAAACGGGCGAGCTATCATGCGCTGCCTTGCCTCAATCGCATCGCGTGCCGCGTACACGGCAGGGAAGGTCGAACGCGTCGGCCCATATCCCGGCATGCGCCGCTTGGGCTTCCGCTTGTTGGGATGCGTACCGGCCACCGGAGTACTTCGGCCAGTCGATGGCGTACCCGTTGCGCACCATCCACGTGTTGACATCCGTCCCATCGGCGCGCACGCAATAGCCTACGATGCGGTCGTAGCTGGCACCAGTCGCCGTGCATTTCGTGGGGCGCGATTTAGCTAGGAAGGCATCCAAAGCTTTCGCGCTTACCTGACCGCACCTGTACGTCTTTCCTGCAGCGTTCTCGCAAATCTGCCGGCTCTCGGGTGCGTCGATGCCTTCGAACCGAACCCGCACGCCATTTATCTCGATGGTGTCGCCATCGATGACCGTTGCACGACCGGTGATATCGGCCGGTGCAGCAAGCGAGGGAGTGAACGCCAAGGCCAATACGAGCGAGGTTGTCCTGATCATGTCATGATTCCAGATTGAGCCTAGGCTTGGAGGTAGTCCGTTTGTTTCGTGAAAGAGATAGCTCAAGAGCTACCGATTATGGCGTCCTGCGCACTATCTCTTCAGGACTACAAAGGCAAAGGCGAACGACGAGGTGCCAAGTTGTCGACGCCGATATTTGTTAAATTCCGACAGACCCTTGCCCCTCCATTGAATCGTAGTTGACTCTTCCGTAAACTAGAACATAAACAGAACATAGATAGCACGAACGGCGCGTGCTTCCGACAACGACATGCGGAAATTGAACTTCGAAAACGGAGATGAGAACGTGCGCCCGACGCGGAAAGATTCTGTAGCAGATCCTGTTGCCCACCTCGTAGCATGGCACGATGGGGACCACCGAGCTGCGATCGAGACGTTGATGCAGGATGTGCGGCACCTGCGGGAGCAGCTTGCATTGGCAACCGCGGCCATGAGCGCAGGATACACGAGAGGATGGATGCTTGACGAGGAGCGCGATGCCCGCTGAGGGTAGCAACACGGTAGGCGCTGAAGAGCGAACAGATTTTCGTCATACGTGCGGAATGCGAGATGTTGCGGCGCCCGGATTGGCGTGGGCTCGTTTCGATGTTCGAGGACCTCGACTTGATCACCTCGAGAACGGCCCCAAGGCGGCGCGCTCGGGGACCTGAAGGGACTCCTTCGATGCAGCAACTGCAACCACAAGGGCCACGTTGAGTTGTCTCTAGCCCAAATGCCGAGGTGATGCATGTGCAATCTCTACCAAGTCCGGACAAACCAAGAGGCGATGCGAGATATCGCCGGCGCGATGAGCGAGAGGCTGAACCTTGAGCCGGAGGTGGAAGTCTACCCGGACCGCCCTGCCCCGGTCATTCGAAACAACGGCGATGCGCGCGAGCTTGTCGCTTTGACCTGGGGCATGCCCACCCCGCCAAACATTCTTGGCGATCGACCAGACACAGGCATTACCAACATCCGTAACGTCACCTCGCCACACTGGCGCCGATGGTTAAGGCCGGAGAGCCGCTGCGTCGTGCCGTGGACGCGGTTCTGCGAATGGGAAGACACCACGCCTCGAAAGACCAAGCGATGGTTCGCGATCGATGACAGCGAGCCACTCGCATTCTTTGCCGGCATCTGGACCGACTGGCGTGGCGTGCGCGGATCGATGAAAAACCCGCGGGACGGCAATCACGAGCTATTCGGCTTTCTGACATGCGAGCCGAACGACATCGTCAAGCCGATCCACCCCAAGGCAATGCCGGTGGTCTTGACGACGCGCGAGGAAGTGGACGTATGGATGAATGCGCCATGGGACGAGGCAAAGGCACTTCAACGGCCCTTGCCCGATGAGCGCTTGATCCTGCTGCCTATTGAGGAAGCGACGCCACAAGGAACGCTGCTGTGAGCGACGAGAAAGCCGGAGACGGAATCCATATCAACCACTACTGTTCGCATGCGGGCTGCAAGAAGTGGGGCGGACTCGGCTATTCCAAGAACAAAATCGACGCCCCGCAGTGGTGGTGCTCGGAGCACTATCCGTATTGGGACGTTTCTCGATCCGCTGCTCGTTGAGCTTTGGGACGCTGCCACAAAACGATCAAGATTCATTCAGCCGCCGTTCACGCGATCGAGAGCTAAATCACTCCACCAAACGAGGAGTGATGGAAATGCGCAAGTTAGTTCTAGGCGCGGTGCTTTTGTTAAGTGGTCTGATGGGATCAAGTGCGAACGCAATGCCCATGGCGCAACCTTTGGCGCGGGACACGACAGACATCCAGACGGTCGACTACGCCTGCGGGCGCGGGTATCACTTATCACCCCGCGGCTTCTGCCGGCCGAACGGTCCACCGCGCTACGAACGCGAGTGGGGTCGTCGTGGAGATTGGGAAGCTCGTCGTGAGTGGCGAGAACGTCAGGCGCGGCGCGAGTGGCGCGAACGAAGAGCCTGGGAGCGTGAGCGCGAATGGCGAAGAGGCGGATACGACTACCGGGATCGCTGGTAACATCTTACGGCCCGCTGGGACAAGCGGGCCGTACCCGGCGGCGGCCAAGGCCAGCATGCCAGTCGCGTCCTTTTATGATCGACTCCCAAACAAGGCTGTGCTCTCTACACTTCTTGGGAGCACAGCATGCAAACGTTTCTTTTTCGATCCGTGGGTCTTATTCTCATCTCTTGTCTGATGGCGGCGTGCACCGCCACTCAGCGTCCGCTTAAGTATTCCGGCAACTGCTACTCGCCATATGACCGTGCGGCCGACGGAAGTCTCTGCGGCCGTCGTGCGGCGTTGCTGCGTCCAGGTGGCTACTAGGATGAAATTCTCTTTCCCCTCTCCCGCCCCCACGTTGGGCGACGACATCGAAGAAGCCGTCCGCAGCATCGCCCAAGAGCTGGGATGCAGCCGTGAAGAAATGCTGCGGGTCATCGTCAGAGAATGGTTGGAGCAAAACGCCTACATACCGGTCCTGGATCTAAACGACGGAGATGAGGCTGATGGCAATTCCTAGGGGCTGATGGCAGCCTAACTAAAGGCCGCCATCCGCCATCTCCGCTCAGTTCACAGGCGTGGCGCCGGCAGTGCCGCACTTGGCGAACTTGCCTTTGGCATCCTTGCACTGAACCTTCTTCTTCGTCGTCTCGCACTTGACGAACTTGCCTTTCGCATCGCGGCACTGCTCGGCGCTTGCCGGCGCAGCGGCGAAAGTGGCGAGGGCGGCGACAATCAAAACTGACTTCCACATTCCCGAATCCTCCTAGCCGAAATTGGCCGAAGCCATCGTTACAACATGATCAGGAAAGCTCAAGCGGTGAGCATGGTGCGATGAAGGATGCCTCTTATAGCTACTGCGCTTTTCGGTAGCGCACTTCCAATAGGGAGCCTGGACGCCCCACTTTTGTCAGCGCTATTTGAAACGATCGCGAAGAAAGATCGCGGCATCTCGGGCTTCTTCCGAAGAGATCGTGTGACCGACGCCAGGATAGATTTTTGACGTCACGGCAAACCCCGCTGCTTTGAGTTGGTTCGCCGCAGTCGTCGTCGCAGCGGCTGGTATGGTCCTGTCCGCAGAACCATGCATCATAAAGACATTCGTTCCGGCAGAAGACGAAGTCGGCGGTAACGGCAACAGCCCGGCGAAGGTGACGAGAGATCCTACCTTCCAACGACCCGAAGCAACCGCATCCAGCGCCATGATGGCGCCTTGCGAGACCCCGACGAAGGCCACCCGGTCGAGCGCGTTTTCGAACCCTTCCCGTTTGATGATCTCGGAGACCACGCCGTCGAACGCTCGACGCGCTGCGTCGATCCGCTCAGGACGCATGATCTGGTCATCGACGGCGAACCACTGACGACCGCCTGACCTATGTGGAAACGGCGCGTCCGGCGCGACGAATGCCGTGTCCGGAAGCGTCGCCTGCCAGGAATTGCTCACCGCTTGCATAACGGACCCACGTCCTCGGATCCCGTGGAACAGGATCACCAGATGATCGGCGCGAACCGCTCCCTTTTGAGCGACGGTTGCTTTCTCCACGCGTTCTGCTTGCGCAATTTGCATTGACTCCCCAGCAGGGTCGACCGCTTGAGACGCCAATTTGATTCCTCGGTCCGCGGCCACCACTCGATCCGGCTTCGCGACGAGGGAGATTGCAAAGACAAGGATGATGAAAAGAGAGACTAGGGTCGCAAGATGTGACGACGTCATGGGGCTTTCCTGTTGGATCCAATCAACCTGCAGTCCAAATGTTCGTTCCGCTTCGCTGCCAGACCGGCGCTGACATTCTCGTTACGGTCATGGTGTCCCTCGAAACGGCCGAGCCCCTGTATTGGGAACAACCCCGCATATCTCCCGTTCGAGCGGATGCACCACTGCGCACTCAAGGAGATTTCAATGCAGCGATTTGCAGACAAGGTCGTCGTCGTGACTGGCGCAGGCTCAGGAATAGGTAAGGCGACAGCCGAGCGTTTTCTCGACGAAGGCGCTGTCGTGACACTGGTCGGCCGCACGAGATTGAAGCTCGAAGAGGTCGCGAAGCCTTTCCGTGATGATCAATTTATGATCGCCGAGGCGGACGTGTCGAATGAGGACGAGGTAAAGGAGCTGATTTCTCGCACCGTCGAGAAGTTCGGACGCTTGGACGTTCTCGTCAACAATGCGGGTGTCGTCGCCGAAGGCGACGTCGGCACCCTGACGACAGACGACTGGCGTAGAGTGATGGCAACGGATGTGGATGGCGTCTTCTACGCCAGCCGTGCAGCGATCCCGCATCTGAAGACGTCGCGCGGCTCGATTGTCAACGTCAGCTCGGTGTCCGGCATAGGCGGCGACTGGGGCATGGCCGCCTACAACGCCGCCAAGGGTGCTGTCACCAATCTCACGCGGGCTATGGCTATGGACCACGGAAAAGACGGAGTTAGGGTCAATGCGGTGTGCCCAAGCCTGACACATACAGGCATGACCGAGGAGATGATGGACGACGACAAGCTGATTGCGAAGTTCAACGAACGGTTCGCACTTGAGGGACCGGGAGAACCGGAGGACGTCGCGGCGGTGATCGCATTTCTTGCAAGCGACGATGCTCGCTTCGTGACGGGGGTTAACCTGCCCGTGGATGGCGGCATGTCGGCATCCAATGGTCAGCCGCCCCAGTAAGCTTCTAGCGGCCCCTCAAGGAGATTTGGTGAGGGGCCGCATCACGTTCTATTCGACAGGTCGTCTTTCCTTCGCCGCGGGCCAGTCATTGGCCAGCTCATCGACGGCTTCATCGTCTGCGGGATCCGGGTCATGCTCATGGGCCACCATCAGTGCGTTGACCTCGACGACAATCATACTGCAGGCGTCCTCGTAACTGACGCCGTTCACAACGAGGCCATCAACCAACTCCTCCAGCTTGGCGCGGACCTCGCGCTTCCAATCGTCGATCATTTCTCTCTCCTTTGTTTTGCGGTCTTCTCAGTCAGTTCAATCCATACTGGCGCGTGATCACTGGCGTGCTCCCAGCCCCGGACATGCTTGTCGACCTGGGCTCTCCCGAGTTTGTCGGCGAGATCCGGGCTAAGCAAAAAGTGGTCGATCCGAAGGCCGGCGTTGCGTGCGAAGGCATTTCTAAAGTATGCCCAGAACGTGTAGATGCGGTCGTCTGGATAGAGGTGCCGTATGGCATCCGTCCAACCTTGGGCCATCAGGTCCGCATAGGCTTTCTTCACTTCCGGCCGAAAGAGCGCGTCGTCGATCCAGCGCTCAGGTTTATAGACGTCGAGATCGGTCGGCATGACGTTGAAATCACCCACGAGCGCGACTGGGACACCGAGCTCTAAAAGTTCGGCCGAGTATGAATGCAGACGCTGGAACCATTCCAGCTTGTATTGGAACTTCGGGCCTGGGACAGGATTGCCGTTTGGCAGGTACAGGCAGCCGACGACAATCCCATCAATAACGGCTTCAACGTAACGGCTCTGGTCGTCGTCCTCACCGCCAGGCAACCCGCGTCTCGTTTCCAGCGGCTCCTGACCTCGCGCGAGGATGGCGACGCCGTTCCACGATTTCTGGCCATGCCAAATCGCGCCATAGCCAGCGCGTTCCAACTCCTTGCGTGGAAACCTGTTGTTGGGCGCTTTAAGCTCTTGAAGGCAGACCACGTCCGGTCCCGCCTCTTCAAGCCAACGAAGGAGGATGTCTAGGCGACCATTGATGCCATTGACATTGAACGTGGCGATCTTCACCTATGCGGTCAGCGCTTATGGTCGCCCTTGTCGCCCTCGCCTGGTTTCGTATCGTGCTTCGCTTTATGGCGCGCATCGGCGGAGAGCGAGCGGGAGACGTCAACGCTCTCCTTGAACTTCCCGTCCTCGTCGCGGCGAACATAACGCTTGTCAGTGCCGGTATCGATCAGTTCTCGCTTGGTCATCACAGACCTCCTTTTTGAATAGGTTGCAAAGGCAAACGCGCTGCGCGCCCGAAAGATGCATTCGAATCAGCACCATAGGCGAGACTCGCATAACGAGCGTGCGCGCCTCGCTAAGTCATTGAAAAACGATTCATTTTGCCCGGAACGATTCGCGCGGCGATTCGGTTTGAATCGCGTCGGTTGTGTCAGGAGTACGCGTGCCATGGGTTCCCCGAGAGCGAATTGGAAAGGCTTCATCAAATTCGGAGAGGTGTCGTGCCCTGTTGCGCTTTACACCGCGGCGTCAGCTTCGGAGCGCATCGCTTTCAACACGCTCAATAGGGCGACGGGGAACCGGGTCAGGCGAGAGTTCATCGATAGCGAGACGGGAGATCCGGTCGAGAAGGACGACCAGGTCAAAGGCTACGAGACGGAAAATGGACACTACATCGTCCTCGAACCGGAGGAGGTCGCCGCCGCAGTTCCGGAAAGCGACAAGACCCTGGCGATCGAGTCCTTCATTCCGTGCTCCGAGATCGACACCGTTTACTTCGACAAGCCCTACTATCTGACGCCGGACAAGATGGGCACGGAAGCCTACATCCTGCTTCGCGAGGGCATGAAGAAAGCCAAGGTCGCGGCGATTGCCCGTACGGTGTTGTTCCGCCGCCTGCGCACCGTGCTTATTCGTCCTCACGGCAATGGCCTTATCGCTTCCACTCTCAACTTCGACTACGAGGTTAGGTCGTCGCAGGAAGCGTTCGAGGATCAACCGGACGTCAAGAGCGATCCTGAACTGCTGGAGATCGCCGAACTCATCATCGAGAAGAAGAAGGGCAGCTTCGACGCAAGCACCTTCGACGACCGGTATGAGGAAGCTGTGACGGAACTCGTCAAGGCCAAGATCGAGGGCCGCTCTCTTCCGAAGAAAAAGGTTGCCCCTGTGGCGAAGTCCGTCGATCTACTGCAGGCGCTGCGCGAAAGCGCGGGCATGGGCGCCAAGAAGACCAGATCCGGCAGAACCGCTGCCAACGCCAATGCCGGTTCAAGCAGGTCAAGAGCCAAAAAGGCTGCCGGCAAGGCAAAGCCTACCACGGCACCCACCCGGCGCGCCGGTTAAGAGGAGATTGCCATGGCTGTTCGCCCCTACTGGAAAGGCCACCTCAAGCTCTCTCTCGTCAACTGCGCGGTCCAGATGATGCCGGCGACGTCGGAGAGCGAGAAGGTTCGCTTCCACACCCTGAACCGCGCCACCCAGAACCGTGTGGTCAGTCATTACGTGGATTCCGTCACCGGCAAGGACGTAAAGGAGGAGAACGAGGTCAAGGGTTATGCCCGCGGCGAGAACGACTACGTCATCCTTGAGGAAGACGAACTGGAGAATGTCGCACTCGACAGCACACGCACGATCGACATCTCGACGTTCACCGAACGGGACACGATCGAGTGGATTTGGCTTGATACCCCATACTACCTGTCCCCGCGCGAAAAGGTGGCGCAGGAAGCTTTCGCCGTGATCAGAGACGCCATGGCGTCGCAAGACATGGTTGGAATTTCCCGATTGGTGATTTCGCGCCGAGAACGCGCTGTCATGCTGGAGCCTCGTGGCAAAGGAATTGTGTTGTGGACGCTGCGGTATGGCGACGAGGTCCGCGACGAGGACAGCTACTTCGACAGCATAGCCGATGAAAAACCGGACGCCGACATGATGCCCCTCATTCAAAAGCTGATCAAAAAGCAGACGAAGCCCTGGGATGCGAAGATGGTCGTCGATCCCGTGCAGGACCGTCTGCTCGACATCATCAAGGCGAAAAAGAAACAGCAGAAGAAGCCCACCAGAAGCAAAACGAGGGCGCCCGCTTCACCTTCGAAGCCGAGTAATGTCATCAACATCATGGACGCTTTAAAGAAGTCGGTCGCAGCAGAAACAAGGCGGAAATAGGAGCCGTCAGGCGGACGTCCTCCTAGCTTTGTTCAGTCGCTTGATGGCTTGCTCCAGGGAGCGGTGGCCCTCATTGTAGTCCTCCCATGCCGTGCTTGCCCTAAGCAGGCCCGGCACCGTCCTGACGGTGAAGCGCGTTGGATCGAGGTCGGCTCTCACCTGCGTCCAGTTCAAAGGCATCGACACCGTCGCTCCGGGACGTGCTCGTGGAGACAGCGGCGCGACCGCCGTCGCCATGCGGTCATTGCGCAAGTAGTCGAGGAATATCCGCCCTTCCCGCTGGTTCTTCGCCATTTTGATAAGGTATTGATCCGGATTATCCCGCGCCATATCCTGGCAGACGTCATGCGCGAAGCCTTTAGCCTCGTCCCAGCTCAGCTTCTTACCCTTCGGCGCGGCGAGTGGCGTCACGACGTGCAGTCCCTTGCCCCCTGTCGTCTTGCAGAAACTGACAAGACCCAGTTCTTCCAGCCTGTCGCGTATCTCACGCGCGGCCTCGACGACTGCTGAAAACTCGACATTCGGGCCGGGATCGAGATCGAAAACCAGCCTGCCCGGAACTTCCGGCTGGTCGGGCGAGCAGTTCCAGGGATGAAGTTCGATGCCGCCGATCTGGGCGATCGCAGCTAGGCCTTCGACGCGATCGATCCGGAGGTAGGGCTTCTTGTCTCCGAAGACCGTTACGAGTTCCAGAAGATTGGATGTTCCGGGCATGGCATGGCGCTGGAAGAACTGCTCGCCGCCAATCCCATCAGGACACCGCAGGATCGAGCATGGGCGACCTTTGATATGATTGATCATCCACGCTCCGACCGCCTCATGATACTGAGCAAGATCGACCTTGGTCACAGGCTTTTTGTCGCCCGCGTCCGGCCAGAGCGCCTTGTCGGGGCTTGAGATCATCACACCCATGACCTCCTCCTTAGCGCCCTTCCGAGAACGTTTGGCCGGTGGCTTTTCGGTCTCAGGATCGGGGACATCCGCATCCGAGGGTGCTGAGGGCTCTTCGGCTTCGACCTCTGCGGCGGGCTTGTCTTCGCGTAAGCCCTTGAATGCACCTTGTCGAACCTGACCGTCCGCTGTCCATCCGGCAAACTCTATCTCGGCGACGAGCTCGGGCTTCAGCCAGACGATATCCTCCGACTTCTTTGGCGCTCCGATCCCTGTGAAAGGGGATTTCGAGGTTTCCATCTCCTGAAGCTTCGGCAGAAGCTGCTGGACCGTCTTGGCGCCGTAGCCTGTCCCGACACGACCAACATAGACGAAGTGCTTGCCGCTGAAGACGCCGACAAGCAGGGAGCGGAATTTCCCATTGGTCTTGGCGTAGCCGCCGATGACCACCTCATGGCCGGCGCGACATTTGGATTTCGCCCATGTCTTCGTCCGGCCGGACACATAGGGAGCATCTGCCTTCTTGGAAACAATCCCCTCGAGCGACAGGCGGCAGGCCGACTTGAGCACGGCGTCGCCACCCGTCTCGAAATGCTCGACGAACCGCAGGCGCGGATCCTCGCCCGCATGCGACATCAAGGTTTCCAAGCGGGACTTGCGCTCCGTCAACGGGAGCTCCCTCAAATCCTCGTCACCCTCAAACAGCAAGTCGAATGCAAAGTATACGAGATCGTCCGTCATCCCTTCTGACAGTGCCGCTTGCAGGGCCGCAAAGTCCGGGGTGCCCTGCTCATCGAGCGCACAGATCTCGCCATCGATAATGCAATCCGGAAGCGCCGACGCCGCCTCTGCAATCGCCGGCCACTTTGAGGTCCAATCCAGTCCCTTGCGGGTCTTCAGCGTGACCTCGCCACCGACGACGCGCATCTGGACGCGATAGCCGTCAAACTTGATCTCGTGGATCCAGCCTTTGCCAGCAGGAGGACGGGTCAAGCTCTCGCAAAGCTGCGGTGTGATGAAGGCAGGCGTGGCTGATTTGGCACTTGATGACTTGGCAGGCTTTGACCTTGTCGTCTTCGCCTTGGCAGAGGTTTTCGTGCCAGCCTTGCGCTCCTCCGCCGCAAGGCCCTCGTTGCTGTCCCATACCGCGTCTGCCTTGACCGTATCGCCCTGCGTCATGAAAGGCTTGGGCTTCTTGCCCTTGCCGGCGGCGATTGCCTCCATGGTTCGGCCTGAAGCGACGGATGTCTGATTGTCCTCCAGTATTTCGGCACCGTTCTCCTCGACAGCGTGCTCGTCGCGGTGCTTGATCAGCAGCCAGTTCGTGCGCTTGCCGCCGTCGCGGTCGTTTCTCATCCGCACCAGAACGAAGCTCCCATGGAGGCGTTTACCTTCCAGCACAAATTTGAAGTCGCCTTTCGACAGCGCCTGCTCGGGCGTCTTGTTGCCCTCCGGCTCCCAGTAACCTCGATCCCAAAGCATTACAGTGCCGCCGCCATACTGACCCTTCGGGATCGTCCCTTCGAAATCGCCGTAGTCCAACGGGTGATCCTCAACCTCGACGGCAAGGCGCTTGTCGCCCGGATCGAGGGACGGGCCTCTCGTCACCGCCCAAGATTTGAAGACGCCGTCGAGCTCGATGCGGAGATCGTAATGGAGCCGGGTCGCGTCATGCTTCTGGATGACAAAACGGCGCCGGTTCGACGCCTTGACCTCGATCTCTCCACTTGGCTCGCGCGTCTGCTTGAAGTCGCGTTTCGACCGGTACTTGCTCAGATTGTCTGTCAAGGCATCAACTCCATACTCGGCGACTACGGCGTCGCTTCACTCAGCACCAAAGGCAGAGAACGCCGATCTCGAAAACCCAAACGATTTTGATCACCGTTAGTTTCTGCTCCCTGCGTCGGCTCATGTTCATTATTAGCGATTTGAATAACGTGCTTCCCAATTTACAAAGCTCGCTGTATGTTCCGCATTTGTTCGAGGGACAGCAGGTTCTCACTGTTAGAATGAAGTGACCTCTATGGCGATCGGGTATCTGGAAAAGTTGAACGATCAGCAGCGCAAGGCCGTCGAATACGGCGTCGGCTTGCCTTATGGCAATTCCGCAGGTCCGCTCCTGATCATCGCTGGGGCAGGTTCCGGCAAGACGAACACGCTGGCACATCGCGTTGCCCATCTCATCGTCAACGGCGCAGATCCACGCCGCATTCTCCTGATGACATTTTCAAGGAGAGCTGCCTCGGAAATGGCACGCCGCGTCGAGCGCATTTGCCGCAATGTTCTGGGTGCCAATGCCGGCGTCCTGACGGATGCTCTCGCGTGGTCCGGGACATTCCACGGCATCGGTGCGCGCCTGCTGCGGATGTATGCCGAGCAGATCGGTCTCAATCTCGACTTCACCATTCACGACCGTGAGGACAGCGCCGACCTCATGAACCTCGTTCGGCACGAGTTGGGCTTCTCAAAGACCGACAGCCGTTTTCCGACAAAGGGTACCTGTCTTGCGATCTATTCACGTACGGTGAACTCCGAGACGCCGCTCAACGAAATCCTGCGCCAGCATTATCCATGGGTGGCCACATGGGACGAGCAGTTGAAGGAATTATTCGGAGCTTACGTGGAGGCCAAGCAGGCCCAGAACGTGCTCGATTATGATGACCTCCTGCTCTACTGGGCACAGATGGTTAGCGATCCCGACCTCGCCGAAGATATCGGCAACCGCTTCGATCACGTGATGGTCGACGAATATCAGGATACCAATAAGTTACAGGCATCGGTTCTGATGGCGTTGAAGCCAGGCGGCCGCGGCTTGACCGTGGTTGGCGACGACGCCCAATCGATCTACTCCTTCCGCGCGGCCACGGTCCGGAATATTCTCGACTTTCCTGCGTCCTTCAGTCCGGCGGCTGATGTCATCACACTCGACCGCAACTATCGTTCCACCCAGCCCATCCTCGCGGCAGCCAACGGCGTTATCGAACTGGCCCGCGAGCGTTTCACCAAGAACCTTTGGACCGAACGGGAATCGCTTGAACGGCCAAAGCTGGTGACGGTCAAGGACGAGACGGAGCAGGCGAACTACATCGCTGAGCAAGTCCTTGCCAACCGTGAGGTCGGGATAAATTTGAAGCAGCAGGCGGTGTTGTTTCGGACGTCCAGCCACAGCGGTACGCTTGAAGTCGAGCTCACCCGTCGCAACATCCCCTTTGTGAAATTCGGCGGTCTTAAGTTCCTCGACAGCGCCCACGTGAAGGACATGTTGGCCGTCCTACGTTTCGCGCAGAATCCGCGTGACCGGGTCGCAGGTTTTCGTCTTCTTCAGATGTTGCCAGGCGTTGGCCCCAAGAAGGCCGGCACCATCCTCGACACCATCGCTACCGATCCCGAGCCGCTGCTAGCACTAGCCGAAATCCCGCCACCTCCCAAAACAGGCGAATACTGGACATCCTTCGTTCAACTGCTAGCAGGTCTTCGGAAAACACAGGATGGCTGGCCTTCGGATATTGAGCAAGCGCGTCTCTGGTACGAGCCACATCTCGACCGCATCCATGAAGACGCCGACGCGCGCAAGTCCGACCTGCTCCAGCTTGAACAGATTGCCAGCGGCTATCCCTCGCGTGAACGCTTCCTGACCGAACTGACGCTCGACCCGCCGGATGCGACCAGCGATCAGGCAGGTGTGCCATTGCTTGACGAGGACTATCTCATCCTATCGACCATCCACTCGGCCAAGGGGCAGGAATGGCGTTCGGTTTTTATGCTGAACGTAGTCGATGGCTGCATTCCATCAGACCTTGGAACGGGCACGACACAGGAGATCGAGGAGGAAAGGCGTTTGCTCTATGTCGGCATGACACGTGCCAAGGACAGCCTGTCGCTCATAACGCCGTTAAAGTTTTTCACACACGGCCAGAACTCCAAGGGTGACCGGCACGTTTACGCATCGCGATCCCGGTTCATTCCGTCGACACTGCTGCAATACTTCGAATCCATGGCCTGGCCGAAGGTTTCTGCCGGAGCGTCAGAGCGAAGCGCTCAGCAGATAAGGATCGATGTCGGCGCACGCATGCGCGGAATGTGGAAGTAGGAGACCCTACGTTACCGACGTCAATGAGGCTGGAGAAATGCCTCGCGTACGAATGATCGCTCGTCGTCAGGCCCGTCGTTGGTCAAGAACTGAGCCATCTTTATACAACTTTGGGTTGTCTGACTATCGATCTAAAGGGTTAATTCGTCTGATCTTTCTGTAGACCGACGGTAAAGCCTGACGCTTTTTCGTCCGATCTCTGAAATTCTTATTCTTATAAAAAGTGAGTCGCCTCCACGCTGGCGTTGCATGCGGTATGCACCAGCGCGAAGGGAATGAACCTTTTGGGAAATTGCGTGGTGACTAGGTACAAGCGAAACGTCCACACTGGCATTCTCAACTATGACCATGTGGATCTCGACGCGGGAGCGATGTTCTTCTCAAACGCACTGCGGCAACGGATTTGCCCCTGCTGCTCGATTGGCTTCCTCGCGTTCGAGCACGAACTGCCTACCCAGCCACTCAAACCAGGACAAATACAATTTCGGTGGCTCAAGGTAGAGATTTGCCCATCTTGTGGCTGGTGGCACTTTCGCCAGGATTGCGAAGTGTCAGTCCCCGACGCTCCTGGCAAGGTGTCCCGAGCCACGTGGTGGGAATTGACCCACGCTCTCCAATCTGAGATCAATCTTGGGGACACGACACTTCCCATCGAAACTCTTCAGCGACATTTGGTGAAGCGTTGGGAGGACAGGACCCTGTTGTCGGCACAGCAGGCGGAAGACTTGGTCGGTTCCCTTCTGCAGGAACACCACGGCGGCCAAGTAATCAGGTTATCGGCGAACGCCAACAGTGCGGACGGTGGGATCGACCTCTATCTTGTGGCGGACGACGGAGCGATCCGACGAGCCATCCAAGTCAAGCGTCGTATTACGTCAAAAGCCGAGTCCGTCAAGGAGGTCAGGAACTTTGTAGGTGCCATGGTCCTTGATCGGGTAGACCATGGCGTCTTCGTGACAACGGCGTCCCATTTCACACGAGTAGCGCAAGCGATGCCTGCAAGAGCCGCTGGCGCAAAACACAAGCTTCATCTGGATTTGGTGGATGGTGATCGCCTTCTAGAGATGCTCCGGGAGAGTAATGGCGAGAGGCCGGCTCTGCTGCCGCCACAGGTAAAGCCCTACCAAGAATGGCGCGACGCAAGAGGCCAAATCATCTTGGGCCAGGATTTGTTTAACGGCGACATCAGGGAATGGGCCACGACCGCGCTTCCAAAACCTTGAGGCGCAATAGGTCAATTGGGCGTCCGATCGTCACTCCAGAGTCGCGTCCTTGCATTCCCTTTGCTATAGTAGAAAGAACCAGTAAAATTGGTGGTGAATGGACTCCTATCTCGACATCGCAGAACGAGTGCTAAGAGCTTCGAAGAGGCCGATGAGTGCGCGGGCGATTATAAGCGCGGCGTATCGGGCTGGGATCGTGCCCGATCATTTGTACGGGAAGACTCAGTTCAAGACTTTGCAGGCGAGACTCAGCGAGGAAATACTTTATAATCGTCGTCACACGCTGTTTTACAGGACCGAGCCAGGCGTATTCTTCCTCACAGAGTTGATGTCCGATCCGTCGATCCCACAGAAATTCAAGACTGCGTTCCCCGCGCGGCGGCGAACTCGAGACCTATTGAACGAGCCGAGTCTCGCGTTAGCGACGAAATACGTCATGTCGGACCGGTTCTCGAAATTTGATAGTTGGCGTGACCTCGTAGCGGACGCCGAACGCCACGACGCAGTCAAGTATGTCGATCCGAAGCACACCTCATCCGATTTCATCATGATCTGGTCGTTCTCGCTCGTGCGGCGCGCCCAGTGCGTCCTCTCTTATCGCATAGGACGATATCGGGATGACCGCGACCAATTTGCCAACCGTCGCACGATCGGATTTCCTGGGATCGTTGGCTTTACCGACAACACGTTGTTCTCGGAGGGCGACTACGGTGCGGCCGAGGGTGCGCTTGAAGCACTGCTGACCGACCTTGATCTCTCGTTGCGCTCTTTCACGAGCGAGGGAAAGGTCGAGCTTCCCACGACAACAGACATCGTGAAGCTGGATTACTCGGGCGATAAACCGACAATACTGCTGATCATGCAGTGGAAGTGCCCCGAGTGGTTCGAGCCTACCACTCGGCGTCTGTCCCTAAATGATGTATGTTGGTTCGATATGTCATCGCGGGTGAACAATGTCGACGACTTCGAACCTTGGTCGCGCGCTGCGTTGGACTGTATCCGTTAACAGTAGTAATGAATGGCGCTCTCACCGGTAATCACCACTCAACAGACGGCGTTTCTCAGGTTCGAACTGGACCATGGCGACACACGCCGTAAGAAGAAGGCGCTGCAAGACGTTTGCCGAATGTACCGTAATGGAGCGCGCTTCAACGCCGAGAACTTGGAGGCCGTTGAGACCACCATCGACGGTCTTTTGCTTCAAAGCAACCAAGACAGAAAGGTCGTGCGCTGGAGCCTAAACGCATTGGGCCAATTGGGTCGAAGGACGAAGTCCGACAACCCCGTTAGACTGGCTCTGAAGCATTATGATGGTGATCCAGAAATTACTGCGGCTGGTATTGCTGCTTTGTCGAGCATGCATGGCGGTCGAATAGATGAGATTGATCTGTTTCAGAACTGCGATCCGTGCCTCCGCACACTCGCGGCACTCCAGAATACAGATCCAAAGCTACTTGATCTTTCCGCGGTGCGCATCGACATTGACAAAGCAGACAAGGAAATTTTGAAGCTGGCCCTGATAACCGTAGGGCTGAATCGGGATGTCGATAACCTCTTCCATCCGAAGCACAGCAACGGACAGATTATCAAAGCGCTTGGAACCTACCCCGACGATATCGTGGTACAGTACTCGGTCTGGGCAATCATCGAAAATCAGAAGCTTGGGATGCACGACTTGGGCGTGAGCACACACCAGGTGGATGCACTGCCAGCGAACGTTCAGGCGAAGATCATGCAGCTTGTCGCGATGCGCGAGAGCGATCATGACAAGCGACATGCTCTGATGCTTGACGGACCGTATCTACCCAACGCCGACGCGCGTGAAGGGATGGCGAAGGGCCTGCTCTCGGTCTACTACGAGGGGCTTGAAGGAATCATGCTTGATTGGTCCAAGCAGGAGTCCGTCGAATACGTGCGCAAGCTGCTTGCGGAGCATTTCGCTCGGTTCTCCAACTCTTGTGTGATGTACGAGGAAGAAGCCCTCAAGCTATTTGATGCGAACCCAGAGCTACGCGACCATCTTCGGCTTGGAGCAGAGGGCCGGCCGCTCTACAAAAAGTTGCTTCTGCAGGACCTACGCATGGGCACAGCCGATCTCTTTGGCGAGGAGGACGATTTCATGCAGTCAATCAAGAAGACTAAGCCGGTGAGAAAGAGCGTGAAAGCACTCATGCTGTTGGCAGCGCCAAAGGACGCCGATCGCCTACGACTTGACGAAGAAGTGCGCGATCTCAAGGACAAATTGAGGATGGTTCAGAATGCGGTTGTCGATGTTGTAGTCGTTAACGAGTGGGCTGTTCGCGTTGACCAGATTCAAGACGCTCTTTTTAACGAGAAGCCGCAGGTGCTACATTTCAGTGGACATGGCGATACCGGGATGCTGTTCTTTGAAGATCGTATCGGTGACGCAGCGCCTGTCGACGCCAAATCATTTGGGGAGTTGATTGGCCTCCATGCGGATACGGTTAAATGCGTGATCCTCAGTGCATGTTATTCCGAGGATGTTGCGAAGATCGTTCGAGCGCATGTGCCGTGGGTGATCGGATGTGACCAATCGATCGCCGACGACGCGGCGATTGCATTCTCTCGTGCCTTTTATCGCGCTGTGGCAAATGGTGAGGACTATCAGAAGGCATTCCGTCACGCGCGCAATGAGGTATCACTAAACGGGATGAGTGCCGAGGCTGATAAGTACAAGCTTCTCTAATAGCTGCGTCTTTGCGCACAGCAGGCCGAATTCGGTCAAGCCAGCTCGTTCCGCGAGATAGCGGCACGTCTCACGCAAATTGCCTTAGTTGCTGACGGAGGGAAATCTTCCGACGCAACATAGCAAACCTCGAACTTCTCGGCTGATTGAGGGCGCAACGTGCACCAATGGGAGACTAGACCGTCTGCCTTTAAGAACAAGCAAAATGCTACTTGGGCGTCCGTGATGACGGCGCATAGCCGCCTAACAGCGATCGGTCCACGATGTCGGCTCTGCACCAACAGCGGTTATGTGAGAAATGTCGCGACAACTGAGGCCGCGACAGGTAGTCCTGTGTCAATCGGCGTTGAATATTTCCATGCCGAAACACAATCGGGTTCACAGAAAAGGTGTCTGCGCTGCAGGCGCAAAGAATTCGACGCGGTCAGCGTAAGAATGATGCCGTTCATTCAGCAGATGATGTAGCGCAGTACTTTACCGTCGCCGAGCGGTGCCCCTGTGGTCACCTGCCAGCAGGTCGAAGAGCTCAGGCCGCCCGCCTCTTTCGTCGCATGGTAGATCGACAACCACCGGGTCTCGATCAATCCTCGTCAGGACCGCCGTTGGTCAAGAACTCCCGAGCACTGCCCTCATGTGCTGTCTTTGCATAGGAAACAGTGAATGCGCCGTCGCCGTCAAAGACAATTTGCGGGCCATGCTGCTTCGCCGCCGTAAAAAGGCGATCACACGCCTTGTCGTCGAGTGGATACTGCCAGCGATTGGCACGTGGGTTCTGCGGAGTTTGGCTCATCGAATCCTTCTACGCGGATCCTATCGATTTGTTAACCATGTTCGGCGTCCAATCCACGGATTGATAACCGCGAGAAAGGATTTCGCGGCGTGGCGTCGGATTTCGTACTGCTCGATACCAGCGTGCTGACGGAAGCACGCAAGACGAAAGACAATCTCAACGACGACATCGTCTTCTTCTTGAGACAGATTCCGGCGGGCGCCCTCGCCGTGCCACACGCCGCGATATTCGAACTGCAACGGGGCGCGATCAACGTGGGAAGAAAGGATCCGGCCAGAGAGCGAGCCTATACGGCTTGGCTCGACAGGCTGTTAGGGACGGACATCTGGCTGCCGCCTGTCAACGTGGATGTCAGGCGGCTCCTGGCCAGGATGACGATGACGCCTGAACTGGAAGATTTCTGGGTCAACCACTCTTTCAAGCCTAGAATGAAATTTGGATGCGACTGCGAAATCGCTGCCACCGCGATCATCTACGGGATCCCTATCGCCACGACCGACGTCAACGACTTCATGCGGATCCACCGAAGTTTTGCACTTCCTGGACTGTACTCGCCGGCCTCCGGGAAATGGCATGTCCCACCGCCCAAGGGTTGGTCGCTTGGCGAAAACCTAAATCCCGACGAGATGGACTGGCATTCGGTAATAGGTCCGCTTCAGGCGTCCCCTTGATGCAAATAAATCCTGCAACAACGAAGCCATTCCAGTAATTCATGGCAGTTGCCACCGACTGCAACAGATAGCGGTATCGAATGGCGCGTGAGCTTGCTTCAGTCGAAGGTCCTCGCTGTCCTAGGCTGCACATGGCTTCAAAGGCGCCCTTAGCGCGTCAGGCGTCGACAGCCTGGGGTGCCAGATCATGTCACCTCCACTTGAACCAGAAGCTGCCCCGATGCGTGAGCCATTCTGAAACAGATGAGACTTGTCGGCCTACCGAAGTATTTACGATATTCTTCGGATCCGGTGCCGAAACAGCGATTTGGCCGCTTTCCGGGTACGTGCGATGCATTTTTTTAATCTACAACTCATTGACGAACTTCCGAAGATCTGTTTCTTTCTCGAACTGCCGCTCCATCGGGGAGCATACGAGATCGGACATCATGACGCTCTGGGTACCCACACAAGGCCAACAAGGTTGCTGGAAAGCGTCGTAAGACGCCGTGGTATCTATGCCGCGGCACAACGGACGCCCCGGCACTCCTTCGAAATTAAGTTTTTCGTATTCGAGGAAGCAGACATGTCGAACAAGATTTTCAACACTCTCCATCTCCAACGTCGCCCAGCCGCGTTCGCAGGTCGCTAGGTTCCGAGGAAGCGTATTCCAAGGCCCAGCATCCCCGTCGAACGTAACTGAAGTCGCGTGAACCAATGGTTCGCGGTGAGCTCGTCGAATTCGACGCCGCCGCAACCGATACAGGATGGAGACGGGCATGAAGTACTTCCTGAACGAGATACAGTTCGCAACACCCGAACTCGAGGTCCTTGACGCAACTATCGTGTCAGGGGGCTGCGATCAACGCGGCCCGTCCGCGCTCTAGCGCCAACACCTCCACCTCTCCGCGCAACGAGAACTGCGGTAGTTCGCAGAACGCGCTTTTGCGTCAGGTGCTCGACGAGATCGAACGCATCAACCTCCGCGATGACCTGCACGCCAGAACCCTGGTTGCCGCCGCCATTGCTTCAATTGGCGCGATCGATGACCTTAACGTACTCGGCGCCGGAGTCCCGACTCTTCGTGAGCTCGAGAATAGTGCGCCAGATCCTGCAAAGGTCACGCTACGCGACGGCCTCACAACAGCGGGCCGCTCTTCACCCGACAACTTCCCACCAATTCACCTGACAGCCTCGCGGCCTTGATCGCGACTGCAATGGTATTTCTCAGAACGAGGACAGACAGATGACACGCATGCTCTCAAAACCCAAGCGTTCGCTCGAAACCGCGAGCATCGACGAACTCCTCTCCGCCATCGCGGAGCTCCACGAAGTGGAGGATCGTTTCGGCGAACTTACGGAGTCGCTTGCCTACGACGACCTTCTTGCCGCTTCCACAAAGCGCCTGGCTCGTGTGACCCGTGTCACCGGGGACGAATGGCAGATGAAGATTTTGCCCGAAGATTTCGACGACTTCGATCGTGGCCGTTTGGTTCGGCTACCACGTACATCTGCGGATGAGTCCGATTTCGACGGCGTGGACTTCATCTTTGAAACACGTCAGGGCCAGCGTCTGGCCCGCGACCTGTCTTAGGCCGCGGGCCGGAAGGAGAACGAAAATGGCGACGAAGACACGGCGCATCCTGCGCGAAGTCAAAAATCATGAGCTCGGCTTCGAGCTGCAGTCGGTTCCCAAGTCCACCGGCGTCCTCTCGCCAGATCGCCCGAACACGGGCCGCCTCGTGCCAATCGTCGACGGCCACTACCAAATATGACGTTTCGCTGACGTTCGAGGAAGCGGAAGGCAGGACCGACGTTGCCTGGATTCGGCCGCAGGGGCCAACGGGATTGTACAGACAGCAGCCAAAGGAGCGAGGATCCGTGATCGGCAACGACTACATTCACAAGTTCAATCGCGTTCTCTCCTACAACAGCAGCCTGGAGAGCCGCTTCACGATGATGCTGCTGCGCGACCCCCATCTCGTCGATCTCCGGGAGGAGTTTCCGCGGGTGAAGTACTGGCGTCCAGGCAGCCTGACGGCCAACGAGCATCTCGTGGACCGATTGGCCACGTACGACGACGGCTACCGCATCGCATACGCCGTCAAGCCCACAATCGCGCTTGAGGAGAGCGGCATCATGGAGATCCGCGACCTGATCCTGGAGCAGAACACAGGGGAGCATTTCGACGACTTCCTCGTCATCACCGACGACCAGATCACGGAGGCACGTTCTGGAAACGCGGAGCGGATCATGATCGCCTGCGACAACGTCAACGAAAGTCACTGCGCGGTGGTACTCGATTACATGCGTACCATCCACGAACCGACAACGATCATGGCGGTCGAGCGCGCGCTGGGGCCGGACTTCGACGTCCAGAATTCACTGTTCTGCCTGATCTACCGCGGCTTCGTCGAACATCTTTCGCCCGAAGAGACCTTCGACGACGCGCCCTTCATCCAGACAGTTGCGTCCTAGGAGGTCGCGAAATGGCACACGTACACCCACGCCCGTTCCGCAACCCGACCGCCCTCCCCGATGGCGACGCGATCCCGCTGGCTAGCACCAGGCGCCAATGGCAACGCGAAGGCGGCTCCGGTAGCTCGATGGTCAACCTTGTCGCCGACGAGACGACCATCGCGCTCCAAAGGCCGCATTCCTAAGCCTGACGGCATAGTCGGACGTCGCCGTGAGGGCGCCGTCTCCGCCAAGCTCTAAGTCCAACTTTCCTGCCAGCCGGTGACGGCTGATCGAGCACTGCCGCCGGAACCATCCGGCGGCCACCCTTCCGCACGCCCAACGTTCCCAGAAAGGAACTCGCAGATGTCTTATCCACGCAGCATTTTCCCGATCGAAACCACCACCCGTCTCAGCGATCTGGACAAGATCGTTATCAACAACGTCGAATACGAGTGGGAGTCAGACGTCGACGGCTACCGCTACTTCATGCGCGTCGACGGCGCCGGACGTACCATCTCCTACACGATCCACGAGACCGAACAGATGATCGAAAAAGGTCAGATGGTCGTACATGAAGACTTCTATTCACCGACACTCGGCAAGCGCCGCAACATCGTCGGCCATGAAAGCCTTCTCGCCATGCGCGACGACAAGGTCCAGGAGGCCCTGCGCAAGGAGCGCTGGGTCCAGCTCGCGATCCGCGCCAAGGAGGAAGGAAAGTTCAAGCACGCGGGCGAAGACCTGCCGGATGCCATCCTGAAGGAATACAAGAAGTCTATCACTGCCGCTATGAAGCGTGTGGGTGAAAAGCTGCAGACCACGCAGTCCAAGGGCAAGAAGGATGCCTCGGGTTTCGAAGGAAAGCCCGACGGCGACTACCTTCTGGGCGAACGGCCGCCGCTGCGGACGCTCAACGACTGGATCGCCAAGTACGAGGCGGCCGACTTCGACATCAGCGGCCTGATCGACAAGCGCAGCGGAGACAAGACCTCGCGCTTCACCTCCGAGGAGCGCCATCTCCATGCCCGCTTCGTCCTGAAATACGCAAGCCGCACCAAGCCGTCGGTGAGCCATCTGCATCGTCGCATGGTCGCGACGTTCCGGCGTCTCAACCGCGAGCGCGCCGCCAACGGTTCGGAACTGCTGCGTCCTCTTGGTGAAACGAGCTTTCGTCTCAAGATCCGCCGGCTGCCCAGCTTCTTCAAGAAGGCCGGCCGTGATGGCAAGAAGCGTGCACAGCTTTATTTCGCCATCGTGCGCGGCGGCGCCGACAAGGGCATTCCATTGCTCCGGGTCGAGGCCGACGAATGGTGCGTTGAACTGCGCACCATCCTCGAAGGCACGATCGTCTGGGAGGAGCTGACGGCCGAGGAGCGCAAGGTCCTCTCGACCGTTCGCCTCTTCTTCAGCGCGGTCATTGACGTCGCCACGAAGTGCATCTTGGCGTTCCGTGTCTTCGTCGAGGCGCCGACTATCGAGTCCGCCCGCACGACGCTCGAACTCACGAGCCGCGACAAGACCGCGCTCGCCAAGGCCGCGGGATGCAAGTTTCCATGGGAGATGAAGGGCAAGTTCCGCACCATCGGTCTCGATAATGCGGGCTGGAACAGGTCGAACGCACTTCGCGGAACCCTCACGGATGCAGGCGTCACCGACATGTTTCCGCCGGCCCGCACTCCCTACCTCCGTGGCACGATCGAGCGCTTCTTCCGCACGATCTCGTTCCTTGGGCTACAGGACTTCAACGGTCGCACGTTCGGCAACGTCATCGAACTGGGCCGCTCGTACGCCGACCATCCGATCCCCACCATCCGCAACGATCAGCTTGCCAACATCTTCACCCGGCTGATCGTCGACGTATACCATAATACGCCGCACTCTGGTCTATGGGGCGCGACGCCTCGCCAGGCGTGGCTGGAGCTGACGAGCGGCAAGAAGATTCCGCCTGCCCCTACCGGGTATCTCCGCCGCAACATCTACGGCACCCCCGGCGTCCGCGCGATCACCAAGCAGGGCATCGTCTACGAGGACATCCAGTTCCAGTCGGACGAAATCCAGCAGCTTCGTCGCGACGACGAGCACCTCATGGTCCACATCCGCGTCGACCGCCATGACCTTAGCGAGATCTCGGTGATCTGGAAAGACGGCTTCCTGCGCGTGCCGGCGACCATCAAGGGCCTCCAGAATGTGACCTATTGGCAGTGGATGAAGGCGAAGGAACGTCTCCGGATCCACGACCGGGAAAACCTTGAGCTTGTCGCCGACGACGTTGCAGAGGCCATCGAATGGGCTGGCAGCGAGGCCGACGTGGCCAACGCGGCACTCGAGCTTACTTCGCCTGTCTTCACCCTTCCTGAGTATGTCTACGAGAATGAGAAGATCGGGCGCTTTGTCCGCATCGTCGACGCCTCTGGCAGCCTCAGCGAGAAGGTCCGCGCCCAGGCGCCGAAAATCCGCGCGAGCAGTGCCGCGCTGCTCGGACTTACAAACGCGAGCGCCTCTGCCATCGACGCCGATCGCGCCGTGGCAGAGCGCCTGTTTGCCGAGGACGCAGCCCGCCGTATCGCCGACGCCAAGTTGGCTTCCGACAGCATGTCCGAGGACGAGTTCGGCATCATCGACTGATCCTGAAAGGAGGATACCACATGCCCAATACTGTTCTTTCTCCCGAGCTTGCGGAGGCGCTTTCTCACCTTCGCGTCTCGATGCCCGCCGAAGAAAACCACATCGCTGACCGCATGGAGGCGATCTGCGGTATGCACGTTCGCACGTTCAGGGATGCCGCGTTCGAAAGCCGCTTCCGCAAGATGAAGCGCAGCCTTGTGGCCCATTTCACGGGCCACACCAAGCAGCATCGAATGATCATTGTCACCGGCGAGTCTCACTCCGGGAAGACCGATCTGATCAACCGTTGCCTCGACGCGGACCCAGGTCTTGCCCCATACCCGACCAACGATGGGTATGCCGCCGTACCCGTTCTCCGGATGGATTCCCCGTCGCCAGCCAACATGGTCAATATGGCCGTCGAAGGCCTCGAGACGCTCGGCTATCCAGTGAAAGGAAGTATCCGCGAGAAGGATGCGTGGCCGCTATTCCGAAACCAGCTCAAGCGCCACAGAGTGCTCATTATCTTCATCGATGAAGCACAGCATGCCGTCAATTCGACGACCAATCGCGCCGACCTTCAGCGGTTGCGTGACACCTTCAAGCATGTCACGCAGATGAAGGATTGGCCTGTCCGGCTCATTCTCGCCGGGGTCACTCCACTCGAACGGCTGCGCGAAGACAAACAGATCCGCACCCGTTCCATCCCCATGCACCTGGGCGAAATCACCGCCGCCCATGCAAGCCACGTTCGTCACTGGGTGCAGAAAGTTGTGGAAGAGCATGCCGGGATGCGGCTCGACGACTTCGTCGGTGGGGACTTCCCTCTCCGGATTATCCACGGGTGCGGCGGATGCTTCGGCTCCATCATCCAGTTGAGCCGGATGGCGGTCGAGGACGCATTGACTGTCGGCAAGGAAATCGTCGACCTCTCTAGCTTTGCCAACGCATACGCGACGATGACGGGTTGCTCGAAGCAGGAGAATATCCTGACGGTGCCCGGCTGGCGCTCGATCAAAGGCGCATCGGCCCGCGCTACGCACGCCAAGGAGCAGCCTGAAGAAGTGCCGTCGCCCGCAGCGCCCTCACGCGCAACTGCACCGAAGGCGCATCGTGGAGGCGAAAGATGACGAGACTTTCGCGAAGCGTCCACTTTCACGACGACGAGCACGCGTTGAGCCTCGTCGCTCGGCTGGCGGCGACATACGGAGTCCGAACCGAAGACTTCTGCCGTCATCGGGGGCTGACGCTTCGCGATATCACCGAAGGTCGGCGGGCTACGCTGCAGGAGTTGGCATACATTGCGGGCATTGACGCTCCGCGCTTGGAAGCGCGGGCGACCGTGCGGACCGGTGGTTACTTCACCATCGGTCCCGAGAGGCTTCTACCCGAGAACCTAGTTCGGACGTACCATCGGTACTGCCCCTGCTGCCTCGCCGAAGACCGGCGGCAGGGTTTGGGAAGCGTCGAGGCAAGACCATTTGGAAGATTGTCTTGGCTGGTTACCTTCATTGCCTCCTGTCCTCTGCACGACGTCGCACTGATTTCCATTGGCAAAAGCAGAGCGAAACGTCTTGCTCCGGGCTTCTCGATTTCGTTGTTCGACGCCGACGTCGAAAGCTCGAAACCATTTCCGCAGACCGCGACCGAGTTCGAAGCCTACATGACATCGCGTCTTCTCGGAGACCGCGCCCCCGCCCGCGACTTTCTGGGCATGCTTCCTCTACATGTCGTCGGCTCGGTCTGCGAATTGGTGGGGGCGGCAACGATGTTTGGAACGAGATTCGACCATCGAGGTCATAGCGAAACTGAATGGGCCACTGTTCGCCAGGAGGGGTACCACCGTCTTTCCGTCGAGGGAAAGCCGTTCGAAGATTTTCTGCGAGAACTTGCTATTTCAACACGAAGGCGGACTGGCGAGCTTCGCCCAACCAACGTCTACGGCACCCTCTATTCCTGGCTAAGAGGACGCTCGAAGGAGCCCGACTATGACCGCCTGCGCGACGCGATCCGCCGGGTAAGCGTCGAAGAGCTTCCGCTCGGACACGACGACGACGTCTTCGGCCCTCTTGCGGAGAGAAGATGGCATTCCGTCAAGACGGCGTCCAAGCAGTTCTCGATAGCCACGGCCGCGCTCACCAAGCTGCTCCGGAATGCTGGCGCTATCCCTCCGTTTGAAGCGGGCGTATCCCCGAACATGATTTTGATACCGGTAGCAGAAATGTCAGTCTTTGCACGAAGGATCGACGCGGCGCTCGACAGGCTGCGGGCGTGCCAGCGTTTGAAGCTTCTTGAGAGCCATTTCGACACGCTGGAAAATCTCGGGGTCTTTGCGCCCTTCGTTTACCGTCAGAAATCGAAAAGCGAGACGGCGCTTTACGATCCCGACGAATTGGACGCGGCGATTGCTGGACTAGCCAGCTTACCGGCTCGAGTCGACTTTCGACCAGAAGTCTATACGGACATCTTTCGCATCCGAGAGCTGGCAGGCTGCACGTTCTTGGGAGTCGTTGATCTTCTGCGCTCCGGAATGCTGCCGGGAACTCTGCTGGACGCAAGCGAGACAGGTATCGATATTCTTCGTCTCAACATCGCTGAGGTTACGGAGGTAATGTCGGGGCGACCGCCGAATACCGTTCGTGCCGCTGACTACGACATGTACGGTCGCCTCAGCCCCAGCACGGTCCGTAAGCTCGTCGAGCGTGGATACCTGTCCGTGGTCGAAGTAGATGATGCCGACGGTCTCCGACGTGCGGACCTCGCGGCATGGAGCATCGAACTGTTCGAAGAGCGATATCACTCGTTGTACGATCTAGCTCAGCGTCTGTGCAGCGACAGACGGAGCATTCGGCGGGAACTGGAAGCAGCGGGGATCGAACCAGTGATTAACCACAGCGATCCGCAGAAGGCGCTTTACGATGTTTCGGAGGTCGCACGGTCGGCGGTGGGACAGGGACTTCTGATCGCCTCTACCCATCTAGCTGCCTATTGAAATAGCTCACCACATCAGCCATGTCGCTCGCCTCCCACTCCGGTCGGCCGCCGCCCTTCAACGCCGACCGCGACAACAACAGGTTCGAGGAACAGCAGCTCACTTCGCTGGTCATGATCGCTTCTGTAGTCGCCGCCACAAACGAACCAATTAGTTCGCTTTTTTCGTTGAAACTATTCAAGGGATAAAAGACTGGAGTCTCCTCGGCCGATTAGCCCGCGACATTCGAATCGGCTAACTAGGGGCATGACAACTCGCCAAATCGACGAACATCAAGACAAGTTTACTTGGACACGGCACTGGTTTCCAGACGGTCAAAACCTCGCTGCCTTGGATCGTTCGAAAGCTGCCGCCGAAAGCGCGGGTGTGTCATTGAATGAGGTGGCGGAAACACCTTGTCTTGTGCTTTTGGGCGACCCCGGAATGGGCAAGACCCATGAAATCGAAGGACTGGCTGAGTGGCTCGAAAGGAAAGGAGAGCAAGTCGATCTTCTCCGTGCCAGAGATGCGGAGTTCTCTGCCAAGCTCGACATGCTAATTACGTCCGAACATCAACGTTGCTGGGCGATCGATAAGCGGCCGTGGCATATCCTGATCGATGGCATTGACGAGATCGCAGGTCCGCCATCGTCGCATGAACAACTCCTCAGTCACTTCATAGATCAGATCTTTGCCAGCAGTGGTAAGAGCGCGTTGGTGCGGATAGCCTTGACATGCAGAACGGGTGGCTGGACCGAAGACCTCGACCGCTTAGTTGAACAACGCTGGCCGATCGGAAAATTTAAGAAGCTAAAGTTAGCGCCGCTCGAAAAAGAAGACATTCTCGCAGCAATCGAGAGAACAGAGCCGCAGGTAGCCAAGCGCGAGATTCTTTCCCAACTCCTGCTAAGCGAACAGTGGCAAGAGTGGGCGAGCAGCCCATTGTTGTTGAGCCTGCTACTTCGAAGCCATCTTGGAAATGAATTGCTACCGGCGAGAAAGGGAGATCTGTTTGAGCACGTTGTCGAAAGCTCTTTGGTGGGACCCACGGCCGTGCCTCCCGAGGCCCGTGTGGTTGTTGCCGGTCGCCTCGCTGTTACAACAACCTTCTCAGGAATCACTCGGTTCACCCCCAGTTTGGGCGGGGTTGCCTCCGATGTCTTCTCGGTCGCTAGAATCGCAGGTGGGCACGAACCTTCCACTGCCGGGAGCGTTATTGCGACGCACACCCTGCTTGCAGAGATCCTGCGTACTCCTCTCTTCGTTGAAGTCGAGCCCGGCGTCTTCGAGTGGACTCATAGGACTTTTGTCGATTATCTCACAGCTCGATATCTGGCGGATCATCGCCTATCGGCTGATCAGATTCTATCGTTACTAAATGTACCCGAGATCGGGGGTCCTGGCGGTGTCGCGCCACAAGTTGTTGAGGTGGCGGGTTGGGCTGCAGCGATGGTTGCGCCGTTCTTTGATATGCTTCTTGAGCAGCAGCCAGATATTTTGCTGCGCTCGAAAGCCGCCATCCTCGACCCAGCAGATCGGCACAGGGTGACCGCAGCGATACTGACGCGATTTGCGCAGGGCGACTTACTTGATCAATACGATCAACTGATACCGTTGTTCGGCTCGTTGCGACATCCGAGGCTCGCTGAGCAATTGCGGCCAGTTATTGCCGGAACTTTCACGCCACGTTTCGAGAGGCGTGCTGCGATCGATATTGCTACCGAAACGCATGAAATTACTTTGACGCCGGAGCTGCTTGAGGTGGCTGGCGACCCAAATGCGGACGGGCAAATCAGGTCGATAGCCGCACGCGCAATTTCACGATTGAACGGAGAAGATGCACCTCAACTCCTCGCGCCTATACTGGCAAGCGACCTCGAAAGTGATACAGAAGATCGCTTGCGTGGCATCCTATTATCGGTTTGCTGGCCGAGTACCTTGCCCTTCCAGCAGCTACTTAGGGCGCTCACAGTTCCCCGTAAGCCCAATTTCTTCGGCGCCTACCAGCTTTTCCTACACCGATTCGTACAGCCCGATTTGACGTCGCGCCAAGCGCTCGACGCTATTGCTTGGTTGCAACGGCTACTGGACATAGATCGCAGGGAAGTTGATCGACTGCAGCCAATAGCGGTCAAGTTGTTTCGCGCGATTATTGCCCAGATTGGAGACGCCGAAGTACGCAAGGCTTTTGCGGCTTTTGTCCTTGATGCTGATCTCAAAATTAGTCATTTCATCACAAATGATTCAGTGACACGTTTGCCGTGGCCGGATGATTCCGCAGTGCGATCTGCACTCACTATGCAAATTTTGCGTCAGGCGGGCGATCCGTCTCGTGCCGCAGCAATGCTTTTGCATTGGTTCACCGGTTTGGTTAGAACGGCAGATCTCGATGCGTATCTCAGCATTGTGCAGACGGCCAGCTCAGACCTACGCGGGCCTCTTTCGCAGATAATCGCTGATCTCACAGAGTCGCTACCTATAGATACTCTCGCTCGTGTATGGGAGGTCGCATCTCACGTCCCCATGTTGCAGCGCGCGCTTGCAACTCGCTACTCGATCGAGCTAGGCTCCACTAATGCCGAGTATGTGCGTAAAAGCGCCGAACGGCGGCGCGAGAGCCAGGAAGTTGAGGAGCAGGAAACCAACGCAAGGATATCCTGGCGTTCGTCGGTCGTTGATCTATTGGACCGGATTGAAGCAGGAGAAGCGGCACTTTGGTGGCAACTGAATCATGAGCTTTTCTACGGATCAAACGACGGATATGATGAGAACCTCGAGTTCGAGACAGATCTGACGACGACGCCAGGTTGGCAGGCGCTTAACGATGCAGAGCGTGAGCGAATTCAGTGCACCGCTCCTGTTTATCTTCGCGACGCTCCGTTAACTGATCTCAGTTGGTTGGGAACCAGTACGAGTCATCGGCCAGCTAATGCGGGGCTCCGGGCGCTGCGCCTATTGCGCGACAACGATGTTAGCACCTTCGACGGACTTTCGGCTGAGACGTGGGCCATATGGGCACCGGCGGTGCTTGGCTTCGTGGGGAACGACTTTCACACTGACGGAGATCCACAGCGCGATCTGTCTCGTGTCGCGTATCGCGTTGCGCCTCAAGCAGTACTGGCCGCAGTCAAGCGGATAGCCGTCGGCCCTGGCTCCAAAGGGCTGACTGTGCGTGTACTACAGCTCTTAGAAGGGCTGCTCGACAAACCGCTTTCGGAACTCTTGCACGAATTGCGGGACGCCAAAGATCTCAAAGGCAACGATGCTGCGTCTGAGATTGTTGCGTATCTTGTGCGAAACGGTGATTCGCTCGCAGTTCAACAAATCCAAAACGCATTGACGACGTCTCACGCAGATCAAAAAAGTTCAAAAATCGAACACCCTCAAATTGAGAAGGGTGTCATTGAACTCCTAAGTAAAAACCCGGCGCAGACGTGGTTAGATTTGCTTACCTTGCGCGAGATAGACGAGGAACTCGCTCGTTCGATCTGGGCAAAGTTCGCTGAAGAGCTCTCCTTTGATCGCTCGTTTGATTTCGGCGCACTTCCCGAATATGCCTTGGCTCAAGCCTATATTGATTTGGTTACGCTGCTGCCCGAGCGCACGCCGACGGTGTCTGGTGCACGGATACTTGGCGTACCCGACTATATAGAGCAATTGCGCAGCACTCTGCTATCACGTTTGGTCGACGCGGGAACGAACGGCGCGCTCGAGCAACTGCACCGCATGCGCGATACATTGCCTGAATTGGACGACATCCTTGACTGGTCGATCAAGCAGGCGAGGAACGTCGTTCGTGCGAACGCAACATGGCGTGAGGATCCTGGCGAGATTCTTGCCAGAATCGGTTACATGGGCGCTCCAACCGAGCCGCTCGCAGCGACGCCCCCAAGCGCTAAGACTGATGACGTTTCCGACGTGTCTATCGGGATGGACCTCCCGGTGCCCTCACCAGTTCCTTCAGGTCCCCTGTCAATAGCTCAGCGTCGCGTGATACTCGCTGTGGCGACTGAATGGTACTCCCATCATGGTGGTATTTCGACGCTTAACCGCGAGCTCTGCATCTCCCTCGCTGCACTTGGACACACAGTGCTGTGTCTTGTGCCGACTGCGTCTGATGCCGAGGTCCTTCACGCAAAAGCAGATGGGGTTGAGTTAATCCGATGCCCTGCCTCGGTCCAACTTGAAGAGAGCGCGCGCTTTCTTCTGTGCGACGCTTGCCACCTCCGCACCATGCCCGATTTTTTGATTGGTCACGATCACATAACCGGCCCCGCCGCACGAGCTTTGGCCAATAGGTTCGACGCAAGATATGTTCATTTTCTGCATACCATTCCACACGAAAATGAAGCGTTGAAAACGCCCCACGGAGATGCGCTTTTCGATCCGCTACGCGGCGAGGCGAAACTCGAGGACCAGATCGCACTTGCGGAACTCGCGGACTTGGTCGTAGCCGTGGGGCCGCGCATCAAAAGAAGCTTTATTTGGCGAGCACCTTTGCCGAATATGACCATGCTTTTGCCGGGCCTCAGTCCTGAGTTGCTGAAGTTGTCACCAGCGCCCCAAAATCTCCAGGTGAATGCCTGTCTAATGTCTGGGCGCATGGAGGATGCTGGCGTTAAAGGAGGTCTGCTGGCATGTGACGTGATCAAGAAGGTAGCTAACGATAGGCACTGGGATTCTGCACAGACGCCAAAGTTGGTTATGCGCGGTTTCACGAAAGAGAAGGCTCTGGCTGAGTTCAAGAATATCGGAGAGTTCAAAGAATATTCGCAATTTGTGCAACTACGATCGTTTTCAGCCGAAATAGCTAAAATCGTGCAGGACTATCGCACTTCAGCGTTGATCATTATGCCGTCCGTTGCGGAAGGATTTGGACTGACTGGCCTGGAAGCGATTTCTGCTGGAGTGCCGACTATCATTTCGGCAGAAAGCGGACTCGCTGAATACCTATGCGATCCAGCGCTGAACCAAGGGCTCGACCCCAACCTTTTCAAGCCAAGTGTCGCACCCGTAGCACGCAGTCACGAGGAGAATATTAACGCTTGGGCGGTGAGCGTTGAAGCCGTGCTGTCAAACCATCCGGCCGCGTTTGCCCGAGCCGCCAAGTTGCGAGAGGAACTCGGGATTCGCCTAACTTGGGACAAGGCTGCACGCAGCTTAACGAATGACTTTCTGAAGCTCTAGGGGATCTGGTCGGTCGAATCTTTATTTCGGCGAAGCAAGATAGACGGATTAGGTTTGAGCCAAGGATATTGTAATCTTTATTTGGTGATGAAGACTGTCCGCTGTAGCGTAACCTCTGTTCCACCCCCACATTACCCGCTGCCGCCTGAGGCGGACGCCAAATATGAGTGACGAAGAGCAGAAACTGCGTGTGCGGCTTGTGGGGCGTGATGGCGACGCCATTATGATCCAGCATCGAAGGCCCGGCTTGTAGCGGCCTGCCTTGAGGCGGGGGTTTCGATATTAGCGGCCAGATTTAGCCGCGGGCCTTTCTCGGCGGCTACCGCGGCATATTGATGAGCGATGGCTATACCGCCTGGCGAACGTTGGAAGGGGCAACGCATTTGGGATGCATGGCCCATTCCAGGTGTCGCTTCGTCAATGCCCTGAAGACAAGGAAGAAAGGCGGCGGACCACCGGAGCAGGCGCTGAAGTTCTTCGAGCAGCTCTACCGGATCGAAAGCCAAGCCAGAGGAGAAAGGGCGCAGGCTGGAGAAACGCAAGCCGACTGCATTCGCCGTTTCCGCCAGCAGCACAGCGTCCCTATTCTGATCGCCCTAAAGGCATGGCTCGACGCCATAGCGCAGAAGGTCTTGCCCGACAGCAAGATCGGCGACGCCGTGACCTACACCCTGAACCAATGGGAATACCTGACGCGCTACACCCAAGACGGCAGGATGCCGATCGACAACAATTTGCTGGAACGTGATATCAGGATATTTGCCACTGGAAGAAAATTCTGGTTGTTCAGCGATACTGTGGACGGAGCCAAGGCCAGCGCCGTAGTCTACAGCATTATGCTGACCTGCCGCGCGTGCGGTATCGAACCCTTGGCTTACTTGCGCCACATCCTCAGCGAATTGCCGCAGCGCGCATCGAATGCCGAAATCTCCGACCTACTGCCATTCAACTTCGCTAGGACTGCTACTGCCTGATCCCAGACGAACGCGTGACAGCCACGCTGGTCAAACGACACGCGTCAACGTGCAGAGATATGAGCGCTTATGAAATACATGAACTACCTCTTGGTGGTCCAAGTTTTCGTCCGCATCCCCACCGGCTCAGTTCCGGATGGAAACCAACACCAGTGACGGCAGAATGCCGCTCGACAACAACATTCTTGAACGCGACATCAGAGTTTTTGCGACCGGAAGAAAATCGTGGCTGTTGAGCGACAGCGTCGAGGGTGCCGAGGCCAGCGCCGTGATCTACAGTCTCATGTTGATTTGCCGCGCTTGTGGTGTCGACCCGCTCGCCTGCCTGCGTCACGTGCTACATGAGTTGCTACAGCGCGCTCCCGAAGTCGGAATTGACGACCTCCTACCGTTCAACTTTGCCAGCAAAACACCGCGAGCACAACGACCAGATCCGAAGAACTACCCGCGATATACCGGTGACGATCGTGTCAACGTGCGGAGAAAATCGCGTTTACATTGGAAGCGCAGCGGGATGACGCCCGGCTGCTATCGACGTCTCACTGCGGCATCAACCGCGAGGACTTGATCGCGCACGAGTGACAGCAGGCCACGCTTCAGAGTATGCACAATATCGGAAGCCGACCTCCAGGAAAGGAGATCCTCGCGCGTCACCACCAGAACGCTAACACGTGTAAGCAGTGCGGCCGTTATGTGGAAAATTCCTGCCGTCACACGCTCATCATCACCCGCCACACCTGCGAGCGCTACCAGAATTCCACTGCTCCGGCCCTTGTCGCTTAGTGTGTTTGCGAAATAACGAACGTCCCTGCCTGAGACAGGTGTCGCTGAACTCTTGCATTCGATGATAAGGGGGCAATCCAGAAAATGGACCCCGTCTCGTTCGCGATCGTTCCAAAAAAGTAGATCAATTTCTTCGGTCTGATAGAAGTTGCGGTGATCAGCCGTATCAAACTCCAATCCAGGAATTTCAGAGAAAATCGTTTGAATCAATCTCTCAAGCCGCTGTCCTTTTTCCTGGGCTCGGCACCCAAGAGCGCCAATCTCGGTGAGTTCGTTGGCAATCCACGTGGGGTCTATACTCATTTGCCGCGCCCTCGAAAAAGAGTATCTTCGCGACGTTGGAGAATTATCCGCTGCAAGTCACCACGTTCCATTGCATCGATCAAATCGAGAATGGCGAAGGGCTGGACGATCGGCGTATCGTAGAGATAAGGCACTGACGATGGGTCGTCGAGATCATATATCAGCAGCCCAAGCTTGGCTTCGCTTCCTTCAATGGCGGCTTCGATGCGTGGAACGGTTCCCGCGTGTACCTTTGCGACACCCCCCGCTCCGCCACCATAGATTTTACACTCAACAAGCGCGGGACCACCCATTTCGAACGCGACGTCATCGAGCCAAACGATAAGATCGGCTCCAAGATCTTTGGCTCCAACGTCTTCAACCTGGGCGCCGGTAAACCTAAACAGCTTTTCGCAAAGTCTCTCGAATGCGTGGGGCCGGTCAGATCGCTTGAATTCGCGTTGGGCAGACAATTCATTGCGTGCCCACTCCAAATTCTTAGGGTCTGGCCATGCTGGGGCAAGTTCACTTTTTGGGTAGCGATGAGCCTTGCGCAAAAATCGGTCAAGATCCGATGCCACGGGATCAAGATTTGCGACGTCTTCAACTGCGACCATATAAACAGACGGCAGGTTGATGCCAAGCGTTCCGGAAAACACCACGAAACAGGGCTTTTCCAAGCCTTGAGCTAGTCCCAGTTCGAAAAGCGCGTTCTGATATGAGTTTCGATGTGACTCCTCCGAAATGACGACGGCGACGTAGTCGGCTTTACTCATCAGACGGAGGATCTCATTCGTAATCACGACGCCGCTACCCACGTCGTTGCTGCTGACGGCATCAACGCCTCGGAGGCGTATCATGTCCGTCAATCTTTCAATTGCATGAGACTGATTCCCGCTAACAAAGCATCGACGGTTTTCGATTAAAGACGGTGTGTCTATCATGCGTTCTCTCAGTAAACAGGTTTTTCCACAGTTGCCATCTGTTCCAGAAAGGTGGCTACCAACGAGGCGCCGCTTCTCAGGTTTAGTTGTGCCCTTCACTCCAATGTTTCGCGTCAACCTTTGGTACGCAGGTGTAAACAAATTGCCAAAGCGGTCTATAATAAAAGTGTACGGATTCGTGGTAAGCGCTGGTGAGCTTGCACTGCTTGCATCTTCTAAGCGTCCGCTACCTTCCAGTAATCGATAGCGATGATCTTGCGGTCGTATATCGGAAACATGAGAACAAACCAGCCGTAAAACCGCTGCCGCCGCCGACCCCTGCACGAAATGAAGCAAGCCGACCCGGAGACCGTCGCGCCCCACACCAATAGCCTCGGAGCGGTCTACCTCGTTGGCCCCTTCTAAACGCCGAGACTCTTCGTGATGATGACGAATTCTCTAAATTTCAGACTCGTGAGGCGGGTTCCGTCTCCATCAACGAACACGCTGCAGCTCGAACAGAGTCAGATTCCGTTACTTATGTGTCTTCTCTGTTCGGGGATCATCTGTAGATCGTGACGGCATGCCCCTAGTCCAGACGCGGCAGCGAATATATGGGCGGCTACCACGATGTCGGTGACTTCACTCGGACTTTCTTCGCTAAGATCCGATGTTGACCGCTCGCATAGCGAACACATGTGGCTAGCCCTGAGGGCCATATCGCTGCTCGTTCGCGGGGTGAATTCATCTCGCCTACGACCGGCCGTTAGATATTTCTATTTCCCATTCAGAAGCCTAGTTGTGTCCTCAGCAAGGCAGTTGTGCCGCCACTCGACGGTCTTCCAATCCTCTTGCAATCTCGGAAGCTTCTCGTAAAACAGTGAGGTCAACCAACCGTATGGCAGGCGCTGGAACCTAGCTGGTCACCGTTCCCCAAGGTCCCGCATCCGCCCGTGCACAGTAAAGAGCTACGAGCGCTTGCGTTTCATCCGGACGCGATATGTAGAAGCTAATCCATCAACTTGTTGCCAAGCAGGGTAACGCGTCACGCTCGCCGGGAGCTAAATCAGAAAAGAAGTGACCTGTTTTTCTCAAGGTTGACCTACTCCATTACTTCAGGGAGTCACCAGATTTAGGGTCGGCAAATATTTGTAAGGTGTCGGAACGGCCTTTGCACGAGCTCGTCATTTTGCACGAAGGAGAGCTAGCTGCCCTCCGCCGCTATGCGGACCCATCAGCTTTCGAGATTGCGCGACGGATGACGGATCTATTCACAGAACCTGGCCCGGTTCAGGTAAAGACTAGCTCGGGCCCGCGCTTCCTTGCTAAGCATCTTCTGCATCGCACGACCAGGGGGGAATTCGTTAGATCCAAATCCGAACTTGCTATCGCGGAGAAACTTCACGGCATGGGCTTAGCTTACGTCTACGAACAACCCGTGCTGCTTGGGGGCAAGATGCGCTGGCCAAACTTCACGATCGCGGACGATGGGTCCGACGTTACGTATTACTGGGAACACTTGGGAATGTTATCCGATCCACAGTATGCTGCCAGATGGCAAACCAAGCGGGCAGCCTATCTTGCCGCAGGCATCCGCCCGCTCGAGGAGAATGCTGGAGGTGACGTTTTGATCGAGACCCGCGAACTACCCGGTACAGGACTTCACATGAGTGAAGTGGGTCGACTTGCCAAGCTCATCCTGCCGTAGTTCTCCTGCATAAAAGGTGACCTGCTGAAGACGCCTTTTGCAGAGCAAAGGCGTTCCGCTATTTCCCGACGGTCGCAGCTCTTAAGCGATCGTTGATAGTGGCCGCGCCTTAAAAAGCTCGCAGGCCTTGGTTCATCAGACTTATGCTTATGTTTTCAATCGGAATCTCAGCATGCAACGGACGCCTCCCGCTGCAGCAAACGTGTATCCAGTCTGGCGCCCACGTGGTCGTGGTAGAACTGTCTGTCCTCGTCGTGCGTCATGTCCTGTTCGCGAGACCTGATACGGTAGGTAAATAACACTCCGGACGCCACGCTGGCGTCCTCGTCGTAAAGCGCGAGGGAAAAGCATGTAGCCTTCGGCAAAGTCTGAACGCGAAAAAGCAAGGATCTAAATCAATCCGATCGCAATTTGTAAATGATTTCAATCTGCGCTCGGCAAGGTGTCTATGCCCCCAACACTCACGTCGACCAACTCTTCTCTTTATGCGATCGGGACTCAATTTCGGTGATTGGTGACAGAGTGGGATTTTGCGTCAGATATTCGCCAAGTTCTGGGTCTTCCACGTACCTGATTTGCTCGTCACGTATCTCGTATTGATTGTCGAGTTCGACGCGCAGGATCGCTAGTAAGCGGTCCACGTCATCATTAAATCGGTCACAAAGCGCTTGGCTCCACAAGCTTGGATAAGGCGGATATATAGGGTTGAGGTAGCGGGAGTGCTGGAAGTCCAACCGATCCCGAAGAGTTTGAGCGACGTCCGAAAGCTCTAGCGGCGGACGTACACTAACTCTTCCTTCGAGGTCGAAAGTTGAGGCATCAACTGGCCCTACATCTAGACGAGCAAGTGTCGCTTCATCACCAGCCCACAGACAGCCACCAGCACCATAATCGAAGAAGAACCGTAGCACGCCTTTAGACATAGATTTCCTATCGTGAGCTTTATCGATGCCCAGGAAAAAGGTGACTCCGTTTAGCTCGTATCGGACCATCACCGGGTCTGTTGTAGTTTAGAACTGGGATTCAGCGGCAATCACGGGATCTAACGTAGCCTCGGGCTTCGGTCTCGAGATCAATTCCTAGTCTTACAATTTGCTCTTCAGTTACCCTGCTCCAAACCTTTCGCCCCTCGCCTCGCCTTGGCACTCGATGGCGTCTCGCCGAACGCGAGTTTGAAAGACTTGGTGAAATGCGACGGGTTGACGTATCCGACGTCGAAGGCGACCTCGGTGATTTCGCGGTCGGTATTCGTCAGAAGCTCAAAGGCTCGCTCGAGGCGCAGTTGGCGGTAAGCCGCTGCTGGTGGCATTCCTATCGTTATTTCAAAGAGACGTTCCAACTGTCTGCGGGAGAGACCGACGGACTTGGCGAGCCGTTCGGTGTTTATATCGCCGGAAAGGTGTTGCTCCATCGTAATCAGCGAGGCGAGGACACGCGGCTCCTTGACCTGCATCTTCAGGGGCTGACGAGATTGCGGCGCGTTTGAGCTTCGCACCCTATCCATCTGGAGAACTTCCAGCGCATTGCGGGCGGCGTCGCGACCGATGTGACGCTCGACGATGACGTTTGCAAGATCCGCGGAACTGCTACCGCCAGCACAAGACCCTCTTCGACCTTCAAGATGAAACAAGCGATCGGGTCGTACGACGAGATGCGGGAAACGCTCCTGAAAGGCCTGATAATGGAGCCAGCTTACGCAGACTTCGTGGCCGTCAAGCAGCCCTGCTTCGGCCAGAATGAAAGAGCCGGTGCAAACACCGATCATTCTCACGCCCTTGGCTGCTGCAGATTTCAGGAAGGTCATGGTGGCGTGATCGACGGGTTCGGGCACGCGTAGCAAGCCGCCCACCACGACGATGTAATCAAAGTTGGACGGGTCGATGAAGTCACTTGTCGGTGCGATCTGGACACCGCAGCTTGAGGTGATGAGATGCCTGGTACTCCCGAGCACGTGCCAGTCGGCAAACACGCGGCCCGAATGGTCCGTTTCGTCACTTGCCAGCCGCAACGTGTCGATGAACAAGGCAAATGGTGAAAGCGTGAAGGATTTGGCCAGGACAAAGCCCACCTTCAACCGCTTCGCTGGCAAACTATCTTGACGATTTGGGAGGTGCTTCATCTTTGATCCTCCGAAATCTTGTCACATGATCTGAAAGGCCCGTGCAAGCAAATAGTGATGCGGCGCAAAGCGCAGGGCTGCCATGGGACTAAGGTGTTCTGGCACCGTGCGCCTCGGCACGCGGTGCCAGAACGGGCTGTCATTCGGCAATCTTGACCAGCAGCTTGCCAAAATTGCCTCCGGAAAGCATGGCGATAAAGGCTTCGGGCGCCTTCTCCAGGCCCTCCACAATGTCTTCACGGTAATGGATTTCGCCAGCGGCCACACGAGGACCGATCTCCGCCAGAAACTCGTCGAAATGGTCCTTTGCGAATTCGATCTGAATGAAGCCACGCACGAGGATGCTCTGGCGAAGGATGGTCGACATTGTCGCCGGGAGGCGATCCTTATCGCCAGCGCCGGCGCCATTATAGTGTGCGACGAGCCCGCAGACGGGAACGCGCGCAAACTGGTTGAGAAGCGGAAGCACGCCATCCCAGACACGACCGCCGACATTTTCGAAATAGACATCGATGCCATCGGGGCAAGCGGCTTTCAGGTCCGATTCGAAGTTCTCCGAGCGGTGATCGACGACAGCGTCAAACCCAAGCTCGTTTTTCACGAATGCGCACTTCTCCTTGCCGCCAGCGATACCGATGGCGCGGGCGCCGGCGAGCTTTGCCAATTGTCCTACCATCGAGCCCACCGGTCCCGACGCTGCAGCAACTGCGACCGTTTCACCTGCCTTGGGCTGGCCAATGAACTTCAGTCCGGCCCATGCGGTGAAGCCTGGCATACCGAGTGCGCCAAGCGATGTGGTGATCGGCGCGCCGTGGGTTTCGACGCGACGGAGTTGGTCGCCATTGATGACCGCGTGACTGCTCCAGCCTGTCCTGCCGCGGACGATGTCTCCCGGTGAAAAGTCGTTGTGTCTGGATTTGACCACCTCGGAGATCGCCTCTCCCTCCATGACGCCGCCGACGGGAACCGGTGCTGCATAGGATTTCGCGTCGCTCATGCGACCACGCATATAGGGATCGAGGGAGAGATAGAGAGCCTTGACGGTGACGTCGCCCTCGCCTGCCTCGGGAAGTTCGAACGCCTCGGTGCGGAAATTATCAGATCCTGGTTGCCGAGCGGGTCTGCTTGCGAGAACGATACGGCGTGCAGAAGTCATCTGATGCTCCTCTTGTTCAGCATCAGACTTATCTAGGAAGCCCTGCAGCGTTTCCAAGGCGGGGCATAGCAAGCGAGCGCCGCGATTGCTCAAGATTGGCGCAGCGCACGCCAGATGGTTCTGCAGAGCGGGATCGCCAAGAGGAGTCCGATCGTCGCCATAACTCCTGCGACGACCATCGCAAACTTTGCGTCGTAACAGTCGTTTCCATCGGGGCACTGAGATTGCGCCGCAGAGTATGCGGCAAGGCCAACAACGCCAAACAAGCACAGCAATGACACGCCCGCCAATGCAGCAATAATGACAATTAAACTTGGCATGGGTCCCGCGGCACAAAAATCTTCAGACTATATCGACGACCATATCGTGTGCCGCCCAGTTCGCCCATGGTAAAATGGGCGGAATCGGATCGAACTCAAGCGCCAACACACGAGACGAAAGCGGTTACTCCGGGACTGTAAGAACGATCTTGCCGCGGGTGCGACCGGCCTCCGATATTGCAAATGCGTCTCGAACGTCCGCAAAAGGCAAGACCGCATCAATATATGGCGTGACTTTCCCTGCCTCGACCAAGCGGGCAATTTCTTTCAGACTTAGAGCGTTTGGAACGGTGAAGGATCGTTTAGCACTGACGCCGTATTGCTCGGCCTCGTCCTGAGGAAATGCCACGACCGTGATCATCTTGCCGCCCTTCCTCAGGGTTTGTAATGCCCGATGGTAAACCTTACCGCCCATCGTGTCGAGAACGACATCCATGTCGGTGGCAATGTCTTCGAAAGCCTGGCGTGTATAGTCGATGAAGTGATCGGCGCCCAAGTCACGCACGAATTTTTCGTTGCGGCCAGAGGCGACTGCGGTGACGTGAGCGCCGCGAGCCTTGGCAAATTGAATGGCGAGAGAGCCGACGCCACCGGAGCTGTTGGTGATCAGCAGCCGTTGGCCTGCCGAGAGTTTCGCCTCGTCGAACAGTGCTTGCCAGGCGGTTGTCCCGGCCAGCGGGATCGCTGCGGCTTCGACGACGCTCAAGTTTTTCGGTTTGAGCACCAGATGATCTGCGTTGATGACAGCGTATTGCGAAAATGCGCCAGATGGTACCATGCCGAATACTGCATCACCTTTTTGAAATTGACTGACGCCGGCACCGCAGGTTTCTATCGTGCCAACGACTTCGCTGCCTAGCCGTATGGGTAGCGTCATTCCCATCCGTTCACCGGCGCCACCGCGGATTTTCCAGTCGATCGGATTGACGCCCGCAGCGTGTACTTTGACCAACACTTCGCGCACCCCCGGTTCTGGCCGGAGAACGTCTATGACCTCTACGACATCGTTGGAGCCGTATTCCCGGATCAGGACAGTTTTCATTTCCATCTATCAAACCTTGCCTTGATTGCCTTGTATTCCTCATGTTAGCCAACTTCTTCTTCGATGTGGCGCCAAATGGCATCGCGCAAAGGCCAAACAGACGTGCAGCAGCTCTTCACGATTCACCGTGCTTCAAAGCCAAGAGGCGCTGGCTTGCCGCTTCATACGCATGACGAAGCGCAACTGATCTTTGCTGCCTCCGGCATGGTGCAGGTGCATACGGAACGGGGTGTTTGGTTGGTGCCGCCGCAGCTTGTCGGGTGGATCCCTGGGGGTGTCTCTCATCGGCTCGACATCCTGAGCGATGCAGAGCTTTGGTTGGTGCTATTGCATAAGCAGGCATTGCAGGATTGGGCGCCCTCGTCTTTCCCCGATCGCGCCTTCGTTTCGCGGATCGCACCTTTGCTTCGCGCCTTGCTTGATGAGGCCGTCGCTATCGATCCGGCGTCGGACAAGGCCGAGCTCGTCGTCAGGCTGATATTGTATGAACTGACCGCGATGCAGGATGCCCCGACCTTCTTGCCTCTTCCACAAAGTACTCTGGGTCGGCGGCTGGCTGAGATTGCGATCGCTGACCATCGCAACGCTCTTGATCTGAGCGACCTGGCATCGCGCGCTGCGACCTCTGTGCGCTCTGCAAGCAGGCTCTTTCCAACGGAAACAGGGATGACGCTCAAGGCGTGGCGACAACGGGTCCGGATCGTCTGGGCGATGGAGCAGCTTTCTCGTGGTGAGTCGATTGCGCGCGTAGCAACACAGGCCGGCTTTGCCAGCACTGCGGCATTTTCGGCCGCCTTCCGGCAGGTCACATCGATGACGCCGACGGCCTTTATCGGAGATCCGACGTCCGCCTCGTGACGGGCCCTTGCCAAACCTGGCCACAGGTCAAAAGCGGCCGTTGCTGCTTCTACCGTCGCTTATGTCCGCCGAACAATTCTCCGGGATAGTGGCGTTGCTCCACTGGCCAAGCACGCTATGGTGGCCTCCCATTACCTTATAGAACGCTACTCGATCCGATGACATTCCGCAGCCGCCTGATTTTCTACGCCTTGCTGACCTCCCTCACCTCGCTCAGCATCGATGCTTTGCTGCCGGGTCTGAGGCAGATCGGACTGGAGCTCGGCGTGGCGCCGCCACTCTCCACCCATCACGTGATCTCGCTGTTCATCTTCGGCATGGCCTTTGGCGAACTTGTCATCGGCCCTCTTTCGGATGCATTCGGGCGCAAGCAAGCACTCCTCGGCGGGCTTTGCGTCTATCTCCTCGGAACAGTCGTCGCGCTTTTTGCCCAGTCTCTGGAAATGGTGCTCATTGGCCGGTTCCTGCAAGGTGTGGGCGTCTCCGGTCCGAAGATTGCGACCCGCGCCATGATCCGTGACCAGTTCGAGGGCGATGCCATGGCGCGTGTCATGTCCTTCATGTTCACGCTGTTTATCCTGGTCCCAATGCTGGCTCCCGCTCTGGCGCAGGGACTTATCGCTATAGCTGGATGGCGCAGTGTGTTTGTCGCCTATTTCGTCATCGCCGTGGTGCTCGGAGCGTGGGTTGCTGCTCGGCATCCCGAAACGCTGCCTTTGGTACGGCGTATTCCATTTCGGCCGCGCCTGCTGTTCCTGAACGCGCGGCGCATTGTCTCCAGCCCTAGAGTAACGTTGCTGATCATCGCCACCGGACTGGTTTTCGGGGCGCAGCTCCTCTATCTCAGCACGGCTGCGGATCTCTTCTTTGAAGCTTACGGCGTGACTGAGAGCTTCCCGCTGTACTTCGCAGCGCTCGCTCTCGCGGTGGGCCTTGCCTCTTTCATCAATGCGAGGCTGGTCCAGCGCCTTGGCGTGGTCACGATGGCGCGTGCCGGTTTTATTGGTTTAACGGCGGTGTCTCTGTTGATGATGATTGCGACTTTGGGCGCAGAGGGTGTGTTGCCCTTCGCGGTATTCTTGACGCTGCTATCCCTCGCCTTCTTTGCGATCGGTATCCTGTTCGGCAATCTCAATGCATTGGCAATGCAGACGCTTGGAAACGTGGCGGGGTTTGGGGCATCCCTGATCGCGTCGGGGTCAAGCCTCGTTGCCACACTGTTTGCAGTTGGTTTCGGCAGCTTTTACAGCGGCGACACCACTTACCTCGCAGCCGGATTCTTTGCAGCGGGACTGTCTTCACTCGTTCTTGCCGAGATCGCCATCAGAAGACACGAGTTGCCGGTCGTTGGCGTCACCGTGTGACGCGCGCCGTGGTGGGCTTACCGGCTCCCGGGAAACAAAGCGGTGGCAAGTGTCGATGGTGCGGTTCGGTTCAGCTTGAACTCGGATATCACTCGCTCCGCCACGCCGAAGGCCAGATCCCGCTCTATCGACGAGGCATCGATACCAATTGCCGTGACGGTAAATTTCGCCTCGGCGATGACTTCGCCCGTCTGCACCGCCGCTGCGCGCACTACGGCCTTCACCGAGGCACGTTGGCCTAGAAGCAAGGAGCCTTTGGTATAGGATTCGAGCCGGATGGTCAGCACGACGCGGGGTCGCGCACGCACCCTCACCGTGTCGTTGATAGCATTGGCGACCTGATAATGGATCGACTGCATAAGCTCCGGCGAGACATCCGGCCGGGCGGCAACGAAAGCGCCCCGCACGTCATAGATCAGCCGGTCTCGCTCGCCCGTTTCAGGTCCAAGCCTGAAAGACATGAGTGCGAGCGACGCCAGCAAAACCATGCCGAAACGCTTCAGTTGCCGATACAAGAAAGACGCCTCCCCTAAGGTAACCCTCAGGGTGCATCTTCATCCATCGTGGTTAAAAATGCTCTAAGTCGTGACGACGACCTTTACCGCGCTGCAGCGAGGACACGCGCCGCTGCGCGCATGTCGGTGAAGCGCACGGCGCGGCGTTGCTGTGCCTCTTCGTCCTCGCCCCACTGTTCGGCAGTCCAGTCCTCATCCAGATGAGCGAGTGCCCAGACCTCTTCGAGGGATTTCTCCCCTTCGGCCACGGCGAGCGCAAGGAGCGCCGATCCGGTGAGCGTGGTCATGGTGTGGAGAGCCGCAAGCTCGATCGGCGTATCGTATTTGCGCAGAGTGACGGCAAAGGCCGCCACGGCCTCACGCGGTTGCTCCTGGTGCATCACGCCTTCGATCAGGATGAAGCGTGCTCCGAGCGTGTTCGCAGCCCAGTCGATGACTTGGTCCCACTGCTCGCTCTGTCGTTCGACAAGGGCTTCCGGCTCGCCCGCGCGGTAGCACAGGAGGTCGGTGGAAGAGAAGCGAAGGATATCTTCGAAGACTGCCTGTGGATCATTGGCAATGCCATCAATCGCCGTATTGATGTGACGGGAGACCGGCATGGTCGCCGGGTCTACGACGTCGGCCTGCAAATCCCACTCATCGCGCATCAAGACGGCAAGCGCTTTCGTCGGTACGGAAAGTGCATGTTTCGCTGGCGTGCGTAGCGTCTTGCCGTCGAGACGGATTGTAAATGTTCCGTCGTCCAGCTCCTCAACGGTGACATCCTTGTAGAAACGCTTGGGTAGCGGCTTCTGCATCTGGATCTGCGCCCGGCGGATCGGGTCTGGATGGCTCAAGCCCTCCGAAAGATCGTTCAGCAAATCACGCATCTTCTGTCCTTATCAGCCCGGTATGTGGCCGGGAATTTCGCTTGGATGGCTGACGATCGCATCTGCACCTGCAGCCCAGAGCGCGTCGACGGAGGCATAGCCCCAGGCAACTCCGATTGCCTTGGCACCGGCGGCTTTTGCCATCTGCATATCGTAGATCGCATCGCCGATGACGATCGTATCGGCCGGAACCATCCCGGTCTCGTTGCAGCATTCGCTGACCATGGCCGGATGGGGCTTCGAGGGGCAGTCATCGGCCGTGCGCGACACGATGAAATGTTTGCGAAAGCCGTGCGTGTCCATGATGAGGTTGAGGCCGCGCCGGGATTTGCCGGTCACAGCTCCCATCAAGAGTTCTTCCCGCTCGGAGAGCTTCGCGATCATCGCCATGATGCCGTCGAAGACCGGTTCCTGAAAGCCAGCTTCAGCGCGCGTCTCCGCAAAGATCGCCTTATAATGCGCCGTCATGGCCGTCGCCTCGTCATCCACATGCGTCTTGCCCTGCATCCGGGCAATCGCGATGTCGAGCGTCAGGCCGATGATGGACTTCGTCAGCGACACCTCAGGGCGTGGATATCCAAAATGCACAAAGGTGCGCGCCATGACTTCATGGATGAGACCAACACTATCGACCAGCGTGCCATCGCAATCGAAAAGAACAAGCTTCATTGATCGTCCCTGTCACCATCGGCAACGTCGAGGCCGAGAAGATTCCACGTCTGCACCATATGCGGCGGCAAAGGCGCGCTGACGCGGAGGCGTCCGCCTGACGGATGGGGAATGTCGATGTGTCGCGCGTGCAGATGCAGGCGTTTCTGGATGCCGCCGGGAAAATCCCAGTTCGGATCTTCGATATAGTATTTGGGATCGCCGATAATCGGATGGCCCATATGCAGCGCGTGGACGCGCAACTGGTGGGTACGGCCGGTATAGGGCTCCATCTCCAGCCAGGCGAGGTTCTGCGCTGCGGTATCGATCACCCGGTAATAGGAGATGGCGTGGTCGGCACCCTCCTCGCCGTGTTTGGCAATGCGCATGCGGTCGCCATCCGGCGTTTGCTCTTTCACCAGCCAGCTTGAGATCTTGTCCTGGTGTTTGCGCGGCACGCCTTTGACCAACGACCAATAGGTCTTCTTGGTATCGCGCTCACGAAAGGCCGCAGTCAGTTTCTGTGCTGCGCCGCGTGTACGTGCGACGACGAGAACGCCCGACGTATCGCGGTCGAGGCGATGCACGAGACGGGGCTTTTCGCCCTTCTGGCTCGTCCAGGCTTCCAGAAGACCGTCGATGTGGCGGTTTACGCCCGAGCCGCCCTGCACTGCGATGCCGGCTGGCTTGTTGAAGACAAAGACCTTGTCGTCTTCATGCAGCAACATGCGCTTGAGAAGATCGCCGTCTTCCGAATGCTTCAAATCCTTGGAGCCGATGGGACCGCTCTTGACCTTGGCATCGACATCAAGCGGCGGCACGCGGACCATCTGCCCCGGTTGAACCCGAGCATCGGTCTTGACCCGTCCACCATCCACACGAACCTGGCCGGATCGCATCAGCTTCTGCAGCTGGCCGAACCCCAGTCCCGGATAGTGGATCTTGAACCAGCGGTCGAGACGCATTCCGGCCTCGTCGGCCTCTACCTTGATGTGCTCGATACCTGCCATGGCAATTCCAGTCTTTCTTTTCTGATCTGCCGCCTCGTTCCTGTGCGGCCTTTGCCTTGCCTTTAAAACAAAGCGCGGCCCAAGGCCAGCCCGGCGAAGATCGCAGCAAAAGAAACCAGTAGGCTGGCCAGCAGATAGAGCGCTGATAGGCCGACTTCGCCACGCTCGAACAGCACCATCGTGTCCAGCGTGAAGGACGACCATGTGGTGAAGCCTCCAAGAATACCGGTGACGATGAAGGCTCGCATCTCATTGGAAGCGTCGAAGCGGCGCGCGACCATTTCGACCAGAAGGCCGATCGCAAATGCGCCAACGACGTTCACAGTCAGCGTGCCCCAAGGGAAATTCGGCCCGGCAAGACGCGTCGCCCAAAGCCCGACCAGATAGCGGCCGACTGAGCCGATGGCCCCGCCGATTGCGACGAGAAGAATGTTCGACATGCAAAGACGCTCCGGTCCTAATGCTAAACGCTGATGACCCGTCAGCTTTAAGTCATGGCGATGGATTTAGAAATATGCTGGCGACAATCGTCCGGCTCCGTTGATGATTAAAATGCACATCAAATTCAACCTGAAGGTTTAGCCGAAGATAAATCTCGCCCTGTTACATTGCTGTCCATTATTACTATCGAGGTCTGGCAATGTGGCAGGTTTGGTCGGTTTCCGCGAATATCGCGGCGTATGCGTCTGAGGGCGCAAAATCTCCGCAGCGCGCTTCGCGCAAAGCGGAGGTCGAAAAGGCTGCCAAGGAATTGAAGCAGATCACGCGCAACGATGGGTCGGAACATACATTGATGAATTTGACAGCCGCGGTGCCCTCGCTTTCCCTCTTCACATCCGGGCGGCAAAACCCTCAGGCGACATTGGAGCAGGCTCGCCATGCCTATGAGGAAGATTGGGACACCTCCGACTAAAGGCTGTCGCGATCTTTCAGATTCAGTCCTATGCTTCAGGGCAATGCTTTAAGCTTCGGCCTTCGTAACGACGTTCAGATTCCTGTCAGGCAAATCACCCAACCTCTTTTCGTAATCACTGAAACAGAGGTTGATCATGAAGACCCTAGCAAAATTGACGATGGCAGCGGTCGCTGCCTTTACCCTCGCAGCTCCGGCATTTGCCGCAACCGCCATCATGGTTCATGAAGGCGGCGAAGGCGGGCAGCCGATGACGCTGACACTCGATAAGCCCAGCGTCAAAGCTGGAGAAGCCGTCTTCATGGTTCACAACGACGCCGTCTCGGAAGATCACGAGATGGTTCTCGTCAAGCTGAAGTCGCCCGACGAGGCGATCCCGCTCAACACAGCAAAACATCGCATCGATGAAAAGAAGCTGAAGAGCCTTGGCGAAGTGGCGGATCTGAAACCCGGCAAGGACGGCCAGTTGAAAGCCAAGCTGACGCCCGGCACCTACCTGCTCTTTTGCAATATCAAAGGTCACTACGAGGCCGGAATGCAGGCGAAGCTCACGGTTACGAAGTAAGAACGATTTGCGCGTCGATGGCCGTCGAGATGCCGATGCATCCCGGCGGCCATCGTTTGAGAGCCGTCAATTATGATTGTGCTTCGCCTCACCCGGATTGGCGGGTCCGACCGGAAGCTCGATCGAGACCTCTCCGGCCTTCTCGAAAGTCAGTGTCACGGGAACCTTGTCGCCTTCGGCAAACGGCTTCTTGACGTTGAAGAACATGAAATGGAGACCGCCCGGCGAAAGCTCCACCGTCTGACCGGCCGGCACGACGATACCGTCATTCAGCTTGCGCATCTTCATGACGTCATTGGCCATGGCCATTTCGTGAATTTCGGCGCGACCTGCCAGGGGTGACGAGACCGAAACAAGCCGATCGTCAGAGGTGCCCGTGTTGCGGATGGTGACAAAGCCGCCGCCGACTGGCTGTCCGGGCAACATGGCTTTGGTGGATGCTTGAGACAGTTCCAGTTCCCCGACCTTGACCACGCCAGCGGACGCGCTCGTATCTGCCATGGCGCCGTGATCATGGTGCGCATGCCCCTCGCCTTCACCATTCTGCTTGGCCGTGATGCGGATGACCGGTGCGGGATTGTCCAGTGAATGAGGATCCTGGCCCTCTGCCGCTATCTGATCCCAGCTTGCGGTGCCCTTGTCGCCGCAAAGCTGCTTTACCTTGAAGGGAAGCGTCTTGCCTGGCGCAACACCTGCGATCTTCCCCTGGATGTTGAAGGTGTCATAATAATCATCCGGCAGGTTGCCGCTCTTCCAGCGAATTTCGACTGGCCCGCTCGTCACCTCTTTTCCGTGGTTCTTGTAGGTCTTCTGGTAGTCGCCCTTGATGATCTCCAGCTCCCAGCCGGCTTTCGGCTGCGGTTTGGCGGAGATGAAGCCCTCGGGCAAAACGACCTGAACCTCTGTCGTCGCAAGACCGCCTTCACAGCCGTGCGGCACCTGAAGGGCCGCGACGATGGTGCTGTCTTCCTCCGCCGTGCCGTTGACGAAGCTCGTATGGGCGAAGGCAGAGGTGGTCGAGAGGGCGGCTGCGAATGCTGTGAATGCTGCGTGCTTGATGGTTGTCATCTTTCGATCCTTGCGGCTGCTTTATCTGGCAGTCCGTTTTTTAGAAGTGCCGCGCTGCGGCGTTGTTTGCGAAGGGATCAGAAAGCTGAGGATGGCGGTCCGCGGGCACGGTTGGTGCGCAGTTCTGAAAGAGTGAGCGCTTCTTGCTGTTGCGGAAGCGTATTTTCGAGCGACGCCGGATTGGGATTGAGGCCATCATCTGCAAGTGGCGTTGGCAGAAGAATGGAGGATGCCAGCAGGCAAGCCTCGCAAAAGAGGATCGCACCACCTTCGTGCTTGCCATGCTGCGATTGATTTTGCGGCAGATGCTCGGAGCAGATCTCGGCAAAGGTGCCATCCGGCAACCGGTAGGCTTCATCAAGTGCGGCGACAGGCGCAGCCTGAACCGGCTTATGCGCGAAGCCGAGAGACAGCATCAGTACGGCGCAGACCATGCGCAGCACAGACTCGATTGTCTTTACCCTGTTTCTTGCGAACACCCTCATGGTCATTCCGATACCGCGCTTTGATCCAAAATCAAAGAGCCACTCGGCGTGTCGCGGAACAGCTCCCCAAGGCTGGCGTTTTATCTGCAGAACGCAACGCATCACCGAGGAGTTGAAACATGCCAGCAAAATCCAAAGCCCAGCAGAAAGCCGCAGGCGCGGCCCTTGCAGCAAAGCGCGGCGACATGCCGAAATCCCGTTTACAAGGTTCTTCAAAAAGCATGGCTAAGTCCATGACAGAAAAAGAACTTGAAGATATGGCCTCGACGAATCGCAAGAAGCTCCCGGAGAAAAAGGACGCTTAAGTTTCGGCCCGCTTCGAGAAACGGCGTGGTCGACCGGATGACAAGCAAATGACGCAGGTTGAACAAAAAACTGTTCACCTGCGTCATTTCGTCCTTGCCAATCTGAGAGCTTCACAGATAATGAGCTTCCATACCGTTGGGAGAAACCGCTTCGATGCGGTGCCGAAGGAGCAACCGCCCCGGAAACTCTCAGGCAAAAGGACCAACGGTCGAACGGAACTCTGGAGAGAAGCCTCCTTGCACTTATAAGGGCAGGCTCGCCGAAGGGATAACAATCTCAGGCGACAAGGACAGAGGGGGCTCTTGAACCCGACGCTCGCAGAGTGTCACGAACATGAGCCCGCGCGAACGCGCTACCCCGGAGGCGTCCTTGGCCGATACAGCCGAGCTGAAAGTCACCCCACTCCATTCCCTGCATCTGTCCCTTGGTGCCCGCATGGTGCCCTTTGCGGGCTATGACATGCCTGTGCAATATCCGGCGGGCGTTCTGAAGGAACATCTTCATACCCGTGCGTCGGCCGGTCTCTTCGATGTCTCCCACATGGGCCAGGTCATCGTGAAGGCTAAGTCCGGCAAGGTGGACGATGCCGCCCTTGCTTTGGAGAGGCTGGTGCCGGTCGATATCCTCAACCTCAAGGCTGGTCGCCAGCGCTATGGCTTCTTCACCGATGAGAATGGCTGCATCCTCGACGACCTGATGATCACCAATCTCGGCGAGCATGTGTTCGTTGTCGTCAATGCCTCCTGCAAGGATGCCGATCTTGCCCATATGAAGACGCATCTTTCCGACAGCTGCGAGATCACGTTGCTGGACGATCGTGCATTGATCGCGCTTCAAGGTCCGCGCGCGGAAGCTGTTCTCGCGGAACTCTGGGCGGGCGTCTCCGACATGAAGTTCATGGATGTGCGCGAAATTCCGCTGCATGACGTTCCCTGCATCGTGTCACGCTCGGGTTACTCGGGTGAGGACGGTTTCGAAATCTCCGTTCCTGCTGACAAGGCCGAGGAGATTGCCAAAGCCATGCTCGAACATCCCGACTGTGAGGCCGTCGGCCTCGGTGCGCGCGACAGTCTTCGGCTCGAAGCCGGTCTTTGCCTCTATGGCAACGACATCGACACCACAACGTCACCGATCGAAGCATCGTTGGAATGGGCCATCCAGAAGGCGCGTCGTGCCGGCGGTGACCGCGAAGGCGGCTTTCCAGGTGCCGATCGCATTCTTGGCGAACTTGGCAACGGCACGAGCCGTCGCCGCGTCGGTCTGAAGCCCGAAGGCAAGGCGCCGGTGCGCGGTCATTCCAAGCTGTTTGCCGATGCTGAAGGCAAGACTGAGATCGGTGAGGTTACCTCTGGCGGCTTCGGCCCCACTGTGGAAGGCCCCGTTGCCATGGGCTACGTGCCCACCGACTACACGACACCTGGAACGGCGATCTTCGCCGAGGTGCGCGGCAAGTACCTGCCGGTCACCGTCGCCGCCCTGCCCTTCATCACACCCACCTATAAGCGCTAATTTGCGGAGAAACCCATGCTGAAATTTACCCAGGAACACGAGTGGCTGAAGATCGAAGGCGATGTCGCCACCGTCGGGATTACCACGCACGCCGCAGAACAACTCGGCGATCTGGTTTTCGTTGAACTGCCCGAAGTCGGCGCGACATTCTCCAAGAACGGCGAAGCCGCAACCGTCGAGAGCGTCAAGGCCGCGTCGGATGTCTATTGTCCGCTGGACGGCGAGATCGTCGAGATCAACCAGGCGATTGTCGATGATCCGTCGCTCGTCAACTCCGACCCGCAGGGTGCCGGCTGGTTCTTCAAGCTGAAGCTTTCCAACACCGCCGATGCCGATGCGCTGCTCGATGAAGCCGCCTACAAGGAGCTGGTCGCGTAATGAACACGCCCACTGAATTTCATTTCACCGACTACCAGCCCTATGACTTCGCCAATCGTCGTCATATCGGTCCGTCGCCGGCGGAAATGGAGGAGATGCTCAACGTCGTCGGTTACAAGAGCCTCGATGCGCTCATCGACGCGACCGTGCCCTCCTCCATCCGTCAGAAGGAACCGCTTGCCTGGGGTGCCGCGCTGACCGAACGCGAAGCACTCGACCGCATGCGCGAGACGGCGAACAAGAACAAGGTTCTGACCTCGCTGATCGGCCAGGGCTACTACGGCACGATCACGCCGCCCGTCATCCAGCGCAACATTCTGGAGAACCCCGCCTGGTACACGGCCTACACGCCCTACCAGCCGGAAATCTCGCAGGGCCGTCTCGAAGCGCTTCTCAACTTCCAGACGATGATCTCCGACCTGACCGGCCTCGATGTTGCCAACGCCTCGCTTCTCGATGAAGCAACGGCTGCTGCCGAAGCCATGTCCATGTGCCAGCGCGTGGCGAAGTCCAAGGCGAACGCATTCTTCGTCGATGCCAATTGCCACCCGCAGACCATCGCGCTGATCGAAACGCGCGCCGCGCCGCTTGGCTGGAAAGTCGTCATCGGCAATCCGTTCACAGATCTCGATCCGGTCGATGTCTTCGGCGCGATCTTCCAGTATCCCGGCACGCATGGCCATGTGAGCGATTTCTCAGGCCTGATCTCCCGCCTGCACCAGACAGGTGCGATCGCCGCCGTTGCCTGCGACCTGCTGGCGCTGACGCTTGTAAAGTCTCCGGGTGAGATGGGCGCCGATATCGCGATCGGCTCTTCGCAGCGCTTCGGCGTTCCGGTCGGTTACGGCGGGCCGCATGCGGCCTTCATGGCGGTCAAGGATGCCCACAAGCGCTCGATGCCTGGTCGCCTTGTCGGCGTGTCTGTCGACGCCCGAGGCAACCGTGCCTATCGCCTGTCGCTGCAAACCCGTGAGCAGCACATCCGCCGCGAGAAGGCGACCTCCAACATCTGCACTGCCCAGGTGCTGCTTGCCGTCATGGCATCGATGTATGGCGTCTTCCACGGTCCGCAGGGCATCAAGGCAATCGCCCAGCAGACGCACCAGAAGGCGGTGCTGATGGCCAAGGGTCTGGAGAAGCTTGGCTACAAGATAGAGCCGGATACCTTCTTCGACACGATCACGGTCGAGGTCGGCCACATGCAGGCGCTGATCCTGCGGGCCGCGGTTGCCGAAGGTGTGAACCTTCGCAAGGTGAGCTCCACCAAGATCGGCATGAGCCTTGATGAGCGTACCCGCCCGGCAACGCTGGAAGCGGTCTGGCGCGCCTTTGGCGGCAACTTCTCGATTTCCGACTTCGAGCCGGATTATCGGTTGCCGAAAGATCTATTGCGTACAAGTGCTTACATGACGCATCCGATCTTCCACATGAACCGCGCCGAAAGCGAAATGACGCGTTACATCCGTCGTCTTTCGGACCGTGATCTGGCGCTCGACCGGGCGATGATCCCGCTCGGTTCCTGCACCATGAAACTCAATGCCACAGCGGAAATGTTGCCGATCACCTGGCCGGAATTCTCCGACATCCATCCTTTCGTCCCGGCCGATCAGGCTTTGGGCTACAAGGAAATGATCGACGATCTCTCCGCGAAGCTCTGCGCTGTGACCGGATACGACGCTTTCTCCATGCAGCCGAATTCCGGCGCGCAGGGTGAGTATGCCGGCCTGCTGACGATCCGCAATTACCATCTGGCTCGTGGCGACGCGCATCGCGATGTCTGCCTTATCCCAACGTCGGCACATGGCACCAACCCTGCCTCCGCACAGATGGTCGGCATGAAAGTCGTTCCGGTCAAGGCGAAGGAAAACGGTGACGTCGATATCGACGATTTCCGTGCAAAAGCAGAGCAGTATGCAGAAAACCTCTCGTGCTGCATGATCACCTATCCGTCCACCCACGGCGTGTTTGAAGAAACGGTTCGCGAAATCTGCGACATCGTGCACAAGCATGGCGGACAGGTCTATCTGGACGGCGCCAACATGAACGCAATGGTCGGGCTTTCCCGTCCTGGTGACATCGGTTCCGACGTCAGCCACCTCAACCTGCACAAGACCTTCTGCATTCCGCATGGTGGTGGTGGCCCCGGCATGGGACCGATCGGCGTCAAGGCGCACCTTGCGCCTTACCTTCCCGGTCACCCGGCAAGCGACGGTCGTGCTGGTGCAGTCTCCGCCGCGCCGTTTGGCTCCCCGTCGATCCTGCCGATCTCCTGGAGCTACTGCCTGATGATGGGTGGCGAAGGGCTGACGCAGGCGACCAAGGTGGCGATCCTCAACGCCAACTATATCGCTGCGCGTCTGAAGGGCGCCTATGACGTACTCTACAAGTCAGAGGCTGGCCGCGTCGCTCATGAGTGCATCATCGACACGCGCCCGCTCAATGACAGCTGCGGCGTCACCGTGGATGATGTGGCAAAGCGCCTCATCGACTGCGGCTTCCACGCGCCGACCATGAGCTGGCCGGTCGCTGGTACGCTGATGATTGAGCCGACGGAATCCGAGACCAAGGCTGAAATCGACCGCTTCTGCGACGCCATGCTGACGATCCGTCAGGAAGCCCGCGACATCGAGGAAGGCCGTGCTGACAAGCTCAACAACCCGTTGAAGAACGCCCCGCATACGGTCGAAGACCTTGTCGGCGAATGGGATCGTCCCTACGGCCGCGAACAGGGTTGCTTCCCGCCTGGCTCCTTCCGCGTGGACAAGTACTGGTCGCCGGTCAACCGTATCGACAATGTCTATGGAGACCGCAACCTCGTCTGCACATGCCCACCAATGAGCGAGTATCAGGAAGCAGCGGAGTAAAATCGACTGACGAAGCCCGGAGCGATCCGGGCTTCTTTCGTTAGAGCCCGCCATGATTCACGATTTGATAGCCGTCGTTTCAACATGTCGGGCATAGCCGTTGTGCGGATCACGCCATAGGACGTATAGAAGCAGTCGACATCTGTTTCTTTAAAAATTTAGCTATGCTCTCTCCTATCGCCACATCGCTCAGCATTGTCTTCGTCAGCCTGTTTTTCGGCACTGCCCTGCTCGTGGCATGGCGGCGTTTTGGAGTGCAATTCCACGCTGCGTTCTGGGCGTTGTCCTTCATGTTTTCGGCGGCCGGACATGGCGTCCGGGTGTTTGGCGTGGTCTGGCCGGATTATCAGAGCGTCATGGCGATGCTCGCCTGTCAGGCTTCGATCGGCAGTTTCGCGCTTCTGGCGATCGGGTTCCGTTCCCGTGCCAATCTCGATCATCGTTTGATCTCACTGCTATGGGCATTGTCTGCTGTCGCCATTGTGGTGTTCTGGAGCGAGCAGCCATTCGAGTGGCGCATGGCGTCGCGGATGATGACGTCAGCGGCCGATGCGCTCTTCGTTGGATTGATCGTCTTCCTGCCCAGGCATGCAAAAGGCCTGTCTTCACCGGTTCGCTTGGCGCTGGCATTCTTTGGGCTCTACATCCTGTCGGTCGGCATTGCGGCTTGGATGGCCAGACCGAATGGTGAAATAGCCGAGGCGTCTTTCATCATTGTCCTATCGCTCGGCACGCCGACGGGCATGATGGCGACGGGAATCTTGACGCTTTTTATACTGGCGGCGGATCTCGCGGGAGAGCTGCAGAAGCAAGCACAGTACGACTACATGTCCGATCTGCTCAACCGACGGGGCTTTGAGGAGCGGCTCGCTTCCCAGCGCTTGGCATCGAATGAAACCGGCTTTATCGTGGCAACCGATCTCGATCGTTTCAAATCCATCAACGACAGACTCGGTCACGCAGCCGGCGACGAGGTCATCCGTCGCTTTGCCCGCCATCTGCAGGACGCGGCAGGCAATCACGATCTTACCGGCAGAATGGGCGGTGAAGAGTTCGCGCTTTTCATTGCTTCCGGCGACGGGAGAGAGGCGCTCGAGCGCGTTGAGCGCCTGCGCATGGGTGTGTCTTCTCTTTACCCAGATATTGATCTAGAGTCTCCGGTGACGGCGAGCTTTGGTGTCGTGCGGCTAAAGCCAGATGAAAGCTTTCATCAGGCTTATGCGCGCGCGGACGCTGCCCTCTATGCATCGAAGGATGCCGGCAGAAACACCACGGTCGCGGATCTCGACGAAGCCGCCTGAGGCTCTCGCTACCCTGTAGCATGTCCCGCCGTACTTTATCGCGTCAGCCTGATATCCGCAGTGGTGACGGTCGGCCCATTAGCGCCGTCCTTATCCGTCGTGCGCAGCCTCAAGCCGTCGCGCCCAAGCTTGCTGATGGTCATGCCGGCCACGCGATCGCCGTTGATGTCACGGTTCCAGCGGACAGTCAGGTTGATGTTGTCGCCTCGCCGGCTGCCGCTGAGGGCAGATGGGCGCCCCGACGGGCCGACATAGTTTCCGCTGTATCGCGTGCCACGAGCCGTCAAGTCGGCGGAGATTGCACGGCGCACGACGACGAAACCACGGCAGGTGCCGTTCATCTGTAGCGATGGTCCGGATGCTGTCGTCTGGAAGGTGCAGTTGACATTGACCGGGCGAGAGCCGATGCGCGTCGTGACAGTGCCGCTGCCTTTCCAGCTTCCGCCAAGCGAGGATAGAAACGAGGTTTCGTCCGCTGCGGCGGGTGTGGAGATCATGGCCGCCAAGGCAAAAAGGCCGGCTGTCTTTAGTTTCATGGTGATCGCTCCCTATCAAGGAATGCGAACGGCGAAGACGTCCATAGAGTTCCTAATTTAGATCGTTATGGGCCATAGCAACCAATAACGTTTTCGTGCGTTCTGGGCTCGCTTCATCTCCATCCGGAAACGCGCCGATGACATCCCTCACCTCTTCTGCCCCGGACCGAGCCTCTCTTGGCCGGTCCAGCGGTATCAGCGACCGCACATTATTCGCCCTCGCCATTTTGAATTTCTTCCTGGCAGATGCGCGCGACGGGTTAGGCCCGTTCCTCGACGCGTTTCTGGCAACCAATGGCTGGTCGCCGATGCAGTTGGGGATCATTGCAACCGTTGGCGGCCTTGTTGGCCTTGCCGCAACACCACTTTGCGGTGCGCTGGTCGATGGAACCACCTGGAAGCGGGCGCTCATTGCCGGGCCGGTCATTCTTGTGACCGCGGGCGCACTTTTGACATTGCTCTTTCCGACTGAGACCATCGTTTGGGGTGGTCAGATCATGACGGCGGTTGTCGGCGCGACTGTCGGTCCAGCGCTTGCTGGTTTGACGCTCGGCCTCGTTGGAGAGAAGCTGTTCTCCAAGCAAATCTCACGCAATGAATTCTGGAACCATGGCGGCAATTTTGCCTCGTTGTTTGCCACCTATGTCGCTGTCTCCTATTTCGGCATTTCCGGCGTTATTGGCCTGATGGTCATTACCGCCATCGGAACGCTGATTGCGATCACGGCAATCGACCCCAACCAGATCGACCACAAGGTGGCGCGTGGTCTAGGTCACGATGAGGGTGAGCCCGGGCCTTCCGGATTTGGCGTGTTGTGGCACGAGCGCGGGCTTATCCTGCTTGCCATCATTTTGCTGATCTTCCATTTCGGCAATGCCCCGATGGGCCGATTGATTGCTCAGGATTTTGCCGTCGAACTCAACTCGCCCTTCAAGACAACGGCGATCATCACGGGCGTGGCCCAGTTCGCCATGATCTTTGTAGCAGCGCTCGCCCCATGGCTGATCCGCCGCTTCGGGCTTTCTGCCGTGTTCCTGATCGCACTCGCGGCCCTACCCATACGCGGACTGCTGGCAGCGTCCTTCGAACAGTTCTGGGTCGTCTATCCAGTCCAGCTCCTGGATGGCATCGGTGCTGGCCTTCTTGGCATTGCGACGCCGGTTGCTGTGGAGCGAATTCTGAAGGGCACCGGACGCTTCAATGTCGGCCTGGCAAGCGTGATGACAGTTCAGGGTATCGGTGCGTCGCTCAGCAACGGTGTGGCCGGATGGCTGACGACTGAGGGCGGGTTTGCGCTCTCGCATCTGGTCGGCGGTGGTGTCGCGGCAATTGCCATTCTGCTCTTTATTTTCTACCGGCGAGACATCGTTCCCGATAATGAGCCCGAGGACGCCTGAGTCCAGACAGCGCTGAAGCCAAAAAAGGAGGCACGTGGCCTCCTTTTTCTCTAGATATCAAAACGGTATCAGCCGACGAAGGCACGCTCGATGACGAATTCAGCGGGCTTGTTGTTGGCGCCTTCGGTCAGGCCAGCCTTCTCCAGAAGCTCCTTGGTGTCTTTCAGCATGGCCGACGAGCCGCAGATCATTCCGCGGTCAATCGCCGGATCGAGAGCTGGAACACCAAGGTCGGAGAAGATCTTTCCATTGGCAATCAGATCGGTGATACGGCCCTTGAAGGGATATTCCTCACGCGTCACTGTCGCATAATGCTTCAGCTTGTCGCCGGCAATCTCACTGAGGAATTCGTGGTTCTTGATCTCCTCCACAAGGTCGAAGCCGTATTTCAGTTCGGCGACGTCGCGGCAGGTGTGGGTGAGGATAACCTCCTCGAATTTTTCGTAGGTCTCGGGATCACGAATGAGGCTTGCGAAAGGCGCAATGCCCGTGCCGGTCGAGAACATATAGAGGCGCTTGCCAGGGGTCAGCGCGTCGAGTACCAGCGTCCCTGTCGGCTTCTTGCGCATCAGCACGGTATCGCCGGGCTTGATCGCCTGCAGGTGGGAGGTCAGCGGACCATCCGGAACCTTGATGGAGAAGAATTCAAGCTCTTCATCCCAGGCCGGGCTGGCGATCGAATAAGCGCGATAAATCGGCTTGTCGCCGACCATCAGCCCGATCATCGCGAACTCTCCGGAGCGGAAGCGGAAGCCAGCCGGGCGCGTCATACGGAAGCGGAACAGGTGGTCGGTGTAATGCTCAACCGAAAGAACCGTTTCGGCGTAGACGCCGTCCGGGATCTTGACCGCAAATTCTTCCGTTTTGGCAGGAGCGTTCATTCTTCTTCCGTCCATTTCACAAAAAGCCAGACATTCTTGAGGCGGGGAAATACACCATCCGCACTGCCTTTTGAAGGTACAGGAACGTCATTGGAGCTATGCAGGTAGAAATATGTATCAATAACTCATGTTTCGGCGCAAGACTTCAAACTGCAGCACGGCGCCGCCAGCTATAGGTCTCACCCTCCGCAGCAGGTTTGGCCGTCGGCTGGTAATAGACGTCGATGCCCGGCAAACGGTTTTCCGACAGGCGGCGGATCGCCGTCTCGTTCGTGACTGCGAAGCTGGTGAAACCGGTTCTCAGCATCAATGGCACCTGGTCGATCAAGACGTCACCGACAGCCCGCAACTCGCCCTGGTAGTTCAAGCGCGTGCGCAGGAGTGACGCATGGCTGAAGCCTCGCCCGTCGTTGAAGGCGGGGAAGCTGACAGCAACAAGCGCGATGCGATCGATAAAGGGGGCCAGTTTCGTCACATCGTCCGCCGGCGTGATGAGAACGCCGAGACCGACATCATTGCTCTCAGCTGCTCGCGTCAGAAAGGCATCGAGCGACAGGACCGCATTCTGCCCCTCGCCTGCCTTGACGTCGTCGCTCTCGATGACCCAGGGATCGTTCTCGACGAAGCCTTGTTCGCTCCAGATTTTCGTCATTTCCATAGTCCTCAGGCAGCTTCTGCGGCTGCAGGATAAAGGGCATCCTTGAAAGGCTGCGGTCCAACACGGCGGTAGGCTTCGAGGAAACTTTCTTCCTTCGTTAAGCGCAGGCCAAGATAGGTGTCGACAATCGTCTCCACCGCATCCGTCACCTTCTCCGGCTCGAAGCCGCGACCGATGATTTCGCCGATCGATGAATTCTCATCACCCGAACCACCCAGCGTGATCTGGTAAAGTTCGGCACCCTTCTTCTCTACGCCCAGCAGGCCGATATGGCCAACATGGTGGTGACCGCAGGCGTTGATGCAGCCGGAGATCTTGATCTTCAGCTCACCGATTTCAGCCTGACGCTCTGGAGAACCGAAACGTCTGGAGATCTCCTGCGAGACCGGTATGGAGCGCGCATTGGCGAGCGCGCAGTAGTCCAAGCCAGGACAGGCAATGATATCGGTGATGAGACCAGCATTGGCAGTTGCAAGGCCTGCGCCCTGGAGCGCCCGATAGACCGGCTCCATATCCGCAAGTGCGACATGCGGCAGGATAATATTTTGCTCATGGCTGATGCGGATTTCATCGAAGGCATATTCTGCGGCGATATCTGCGACAACATCCATCTGCCCGTCAGATGCATCGCCCGGAATGCCGCCGATCGGCTTCAGCGAGATTGTCACCATGCCGTAGTCGGGGTGCTTGTGTGGCTGGACGTTCTGATCCACCCAGCGCGCGAAATCCGCATCCGCCTTCTTCCAGCGCGCAAGGCTTTCCCAGCTTTCTGGACGGTCCTTCAACTGCGGCGGCGCGAAGTAAGTGGTGATCGCAGCGATATCCGCGTCGGGAAGTTTCAGTTCGCCGTTTTTCAGGTGAACGAACTCCGCCTCGACCTGCCGCGCCAGTTCTTCCGCACCCGTTTCATGCACGAGGATCTTGATGCGCGCCTTGTACTTGTTGTCGCGACGACCATGAAGGTTGTACACGCGCATGATGGCGGTGGTGTAGGACAGAAGGTCCTCTTCTGGCAGGAAGTCGCGGATCTTCTTGGCGATCATAGGCGTTCTGCCCTGCCCGCCTCCGACATAGACCGCAAAGCCGATGTCGCCCTTGTCGTTCTTTTTGAGATGCAGACCGATATCGTGAACCTGGATCGCAGCGCGATCGCGCTCTGCACCCGTTACGGCAATCTTGAACTTGCGTGGCAGGAAAGAGAATTCCGGATGCACCGACGACCATTGGCGCAGGATTTCCGCATAGGGGCGTGGATCGGCCACTTCGTCTGCCGCAGCACCTGCAAAGTGGTCGGCGGTGACGTTGCGAATGCAATTTCCGGAGGTCTGTAGCGCGTGCATCTCCACGCTTGCCAGTTCTTCCAGGATAGCAGGCGTATCGGCAAGGCGTGGCCAGTTGTACTGGATGTTCTGGCGCGTGGTGAAGTGGCCATAGCCACGATCGTACTTGCGGGCAATATGAGCCAGCATCCGCATCTGCTTCGAGTTCAGCGTTCCATAGGGGATTGCAACGCGCAGCATGTAGGCATGCAGCTGGAGATAAACGCCGTTCATTAGACGCAATGGCTTGAACGCATCTTCGGCCAGCTCACCGGACAGGCGGCGCTCCACCTGATCGCGAAACTGCTCCACGCGACCCTTTACGAAAGCGTGGTCGAACTCGTCATAACGGTACATGATCTTCCTCAGACTGCGATAAATGCTGCGTCAGCAGGCTTGTAGCCCGTGGCGTATTCGATGGTGGGGCCTGCCGCACGGATGCGCTCGCGAAGGCGCGTCGGCCACAGGCGGCCGTCTTCTTCAGCCACGTCGATGATGTTGACGTCCACGACCTTGTTGGCGGAGAAATCTCGCTTGCCGATTTCTTCCAGCGACGCGACGGCTTCCGCATGACGCGCGACAAGCGACGACTGCAGATCCTCGTTCCATTGTCCGTTCGCGTCGAGCCAGACAGCAATGCCATCGCTCAGACGATTGGCGGTCAGTACCTTATCAACCATTTGCATACTCCTGTCCGATCGGGGCGCTGAGCGGCGAAACCGCCAGCGCTTCGGACCTTTCGAAATTCGCACCGGCGACCGCATCGCCGATGATCACCATAACCGGACCGGTCAACTCATCGCGATGCTCGAGATCCGGCAAATCCTTCAATGTACCGTGCATCAGGCGGCGATAGCTACGGCTGGCGTTCTCAATGACGGCAACCGTCGTGTCGGCGTTCAGGCCAGCACTCATCAGTCTTGTTGCCACCGACGCCGCGACGCTACGGCCCATATAGACGGCAATGGTCGCACCTGAGACCGCAAGACGAGCCCAGTCCGGCAAGATATCGCCCGCAAGATCATGGCCGGTGGTGAAGATCAGCGACGATGCAACACCGCGTAGTGTCAACGGTAACTCGAAGTCGGCCGCCGCAGCAAAGGCCGAGGTGATGCCAGGCACGATCTCGTACCCGATTCCCGCTTCACGCAGTGCCGCCATTTCTTCGGCCGCGCGGCCATAGACCAGTGGATCGCCAGATTTCAGACGAACGACGCGCTTGCCTTCCTGGCCTAGAGACACCAACAGCTTGTTGATATCTTCCTGCGACTTGGAATGACAGCCCTTGCGCTTGCCGACCGAGAGACGCTCGGCGTCCCTACGGCCCATATTGACGATTTCCTGCGGCACAAGCGCGTCGTAGACGATCACATCTGCCTGCATCAGAACGCGTTGCGCCCGCAGCGTCAGCAGATCTTCCGCACCCGGCCCTGCACCCACCAACCAGACATAGCCTTCCGGGCTTTCAGGGGAGAGAAGAAGCTTTTCGGCTGCGGCGTGAGCGCCATCGACGTCGTTCAGTGCGACAGCATCTGCCACGCTGCCGGAGAAGAAGCGACGCCAGAAATTGCGGCGGAGCGCGCCTTTAGGAATGCTCGCCTCGGCAGCATCGCGATATTCAACAGCGAGCCGTGCTAGACGACCGAGCGACGGCGCCAGCATCTGATCGATGCGTGCACGAACGATCTGGCCGAGCACAGGTCCCGCGCCTTCCGTGCAAATCGCGACGGCAAGAGGTGCGCGCGATACGAGGCCCGGCGTGTAGAAATCGCAGTAACCCGGCTGGTCGACGGCATTGGCGGGAATGGACTTTGCGCGCGCCGCATCCACGATCTGACGGTCAAGCGCTTCATCGCCCGTGGCAGCAAAGACCAGCGTCATGCCCTCCACCTGATGCACTGCGAATGCTTCTGCGACCACCTTGATCTGCTCTTTAACGAGGAAGGCGGCGTAGTCGGACTGTGGATCGTCAGAGAAGGCAACGATCAGCGCATTGGTATTTGAAAGAAGCCGCGCCTTGGCGTAAGCCTCGTCGCCATTGCCGAAGACAGCAACGTGCTTGCCCTCAACCTTGAAGAAGGCGGGGAAGGTCGTCAGACGGTTTTCGGTGCGGGAAGCGGTTGTCTCAAACATGTTCGCAATATCGCCGATCGATTAAAAAGGTTGAAGGCACGAAAATTCCAACATCATAATGCCGTAGATTATTATTTCTCGGCAAGCGACGTTTTTGAGGAAAAGCAACCGTAGGGACCAAGCGGCCACACCGTCTCTAAAGGATGGTATTTTCTATCAAAATTCTATATTTCTCCGTGGTTTCTGGCTGTAATCAGCCATGAACCTGACTGCCACAGAATAAGGGTGCATATCTTGACAGAGCAATCTTTGGCCTCCCGCCTTCTCGACGTGATCGAACATGACATTTTGCCACTCACGAGCCGCGGTGTTGCGCTGGGAAACAAGGTGTTCGGAGCGGCCATTCTGCGCAAGTCCGATCTGTCGCTGGTGGTCGCCGAAACCAATAATGAGCTCGAGAATCCTTTGTGGCACGGCGAGGTTCACACCCTGAAACGTTTCTACGAACTGGGCGAAAAGCCGGACACGAAAGACCTGATCTTCCTTTCCACACATGAACCCTGCACCATGTGCATGTCGGCGATCACCTGGGCGGGCTTCGACAATTTCTACTCCTTCTTCAGCCATGAAGATTCCCGCGACGCTTTCGCCATTCCGCACGATCTGAAGATTCTGAAGGAAGTCTTCGGTCTGGAGCCTGGCGGCTATCGGCGCAGCAACGCCTTCTGGCACTCATACTTCATTGCCGATCTGGTAGCAGCGGAGGACGAACCGTTGAAAACGAAGCTGCAGGAGCAGACGGCGCGGATCAAAGCGGTCTATAACAACCTCTCCAACAGCTACCAGTCGGGCAAGTCCGACAACAATATCCCCTTGAACTGACAGTCCGGAAAGCATCGCCATGGAAGCCTCGACAGATATCTCCCGTCTCATCGAGATCATGGAGGCGTTGCGAGCGCCTGAGACAGGATGTCCTTGGGATATCGTCCAGACGTTCGAGACGATCAAACCCTATACGATCGAGGAAGCCTATGAGGTGGCGGATGCGATCGAGCGCAACGACATGGACGATCTTTGCGAAGAGCTTGGAGATCTCCTGCTGCAGGTCGTCTTCCATTCGCGTATCGCCGAGGAGATGGGAGCATTCTCCTTTGGCGATGTCGTCCAAGCCGTGACCTCGAAGATGATCCGCCGTCATCCGCATGTCTTTGCTGTTTCCGACGCCGACACGCCGGAATCGGTGAAGCTGCAATGGGATCAGATCAAGGCTGCCGAGAAGCGGGAGCGGCTAGAAAGACGGGCCTCGCGTGGCGTGAGCAACGATCCGAAGGCAGGTTTTCTGGGCTCGATTCAGCGCAGCCAGCCGGCGCTGACAGAGGCGCTCAAGCTTCAGGAACAGGCGGCGCGCGTGGGTTTCGACTGGTCAGCGGCAGAGCCGATCCTCGACAAGATCGAAGAAGAGATCCGGGAACTGAGACAGGCGCTTGCCGAAGGCAGGTCCGAGAGTATCAGCGATGAGTTGGGCGATCTGATCTTCGCTATGGTCAATATCGGTCGGCATGTCAAAGTCGACGCCGAAAACGCACTGCGCGGCACCAACACCAAATTTCGCCGCCGGTTTCGTCACATTGAAACCTCGCTTGCCGACTCCGGGGAAACGCTTGAGGCAGCAAGCCTAGAGCGAATGGAGGAGTTGTGGCAGGCGGCGAAAGCGATCGAGCGACAGCTCGGATGAACGTCACACTGATGCTTCAGGTGTCGTTGTTTCTCCGCATAAACTGCTCATTGACGAAGTCTTCGGCGCGATAGAGCGTCAAACGGTTACGGCCGGCGGCTTTTGATGCGTAGAGCGCCATGTCTGCCTTCTTGAGAAGCGACATTGCGGTGCTCGTCTTCTCATCGCCCACCGCGATGCCCATGCTTAAAGTCGCCGTCACGGTTTGATCGTCCATCACGTGCGTGATCGAGCTTACGACCTTCTGGAGCGAATCAGCAAAGGCCAGCGCCTCTTCCTTGCCAATATCCGGCTGATAAAGGATGAACTCTTCGCCGCCAAAGCGGGCAAAGCTGTCCACCGGACGGATGCGGGTGAAGAGTTCTCTTGCCACACGCGCGAGGATCTCATCGCCGGCGAGATGGCCGAACGTATCATTGATCCGCTTGAAATGGTCGATGTCGATCATCACGATCGCATCGCCATAGCGAACGGTCTCTGGAAGCCGCGAACGGAAGGAGTGCCGGTTCGGCACGCCCGTCAGAACATCGAGCCCGACCAAGCCTCTCAACCGCTCTTCGGTGCGTTCCTTGACGAGCGCCATGACGAAGAACGCAATGGCGAAATGGCAAATGATGGAGGCGAAAAATGCGTTTCTTGCGATGTTCATCGCTTTCAGAGGAAAGGCGATCCCGACCGCTACGAGCAGTGTAAGAACAGCGGCGATGAGGATCGATATCGCCAGGGGCTTTCTGACGGGGAGCGGCTCTGTAAGGTTGTCGGCGCGAACCGTAAGTGCAGAGGCGAAAAGCAAGGCTGCGGCCGTAGTCTGGAACGCGATCGTTCTGCTATGTGGCAAATCGTACAGGCCTGCGGCGATTATCAACAGGCAGATGACGACCGGCAGAGCCAGAACCAGCCATTCACGATTTCTCTTCCTCTGCCTGCTGATGCGGCACATGCCAATCCAGAAGACGGCGTATCCGACAAGGCCCGCAAGCATCCCCGCCATTGCGAAAACATAAGCGCGCGCCTGCACAAGCGATCCAGCTCCAACAAGGATCGACGCCAGCGCAACAAGAAAGAAGCCCACCGCCAAAAGGCCAAGACCGACGCTTTCGCGGGATTGAGAGCGAACGTAGATGAAGCAAAGGCCGGCAACGACAAAGGAAAGCTTGTGGAGAATGAGGACAGTTGGAAGATCTAATTCCGGCAACATCAATATCCGCTCACATCATATTCGCCACGCGATTATCAGCTAATGGACATTCCCAACCTTAAGGCCTCGCAAGAGGCGACCGTGACTGAGGACATAGTTGATATGCGATGCTGCTATCGATTCTAAAACGTGCCGCGATCCTTCATGTTCACGTCCACGCTTCAAGTTGTTGTTTCGCCCTGCTCCCCCATCGCATAGTGGCGTCACACTTTATGGGACCGGTTTCGGCGAGATATCGCCGTCACCGTTCCCAGTCTTCCGACTGCGTCTTGGCACCGAGACCGAGCTTCCGCTCAAGGGCTGCCCCCTGCTCTCCCGAAAGCCGAATGTCGAGCGCAACCGAACCGTCTTCGCGGTCTTCGCGGCCATCGACGATGGCATTGTCGTAAACCCATGAGAGCAGCTGCAGCTGATCGACGCTCAACACGATTGTGGTTTCCGTCAGGACGCCCGACAGACGAACAGAAACATCGTCCATCAGCGCATCGACACCCTCGCCTGTCAGTGCGGAGACAGCACGGACATTCGCCCTTCCCTCTGCCTTCTGCATGATGGCGTCATGTGCTTCCGGCTCGAGCCGGTCCACCTTGTTCCAGACCTCGATGATCCGTTCCTCGGCAACCTTTTCGTCAATGCCAAGATCGCCAAGAATGCGCATGACATCGCCCGCCTGTGCGGCATTGTCGGGATCCGACATATCGCGCACATGCAAAACGAGATCGGCTTCGAGGACCTCTTCCAGCGTTGCGCGGAAGGCGGCGACCAGGTGGGTCGGCAGATCGGAGATGAAACCGACCGTGTCCGAGAGGATAACGGTGCGCCCATGCGGCAGCTTCATACGGCGAAGCGTGGGATCGAGCGTGGCAAACAGCATGTCTTCTGCCAGAACGCCCGCGCCAGTGATGCGGTTGAACAGCGTCGATTTACCGGCGTTGGTGTAGCCAACCAGCGCTACGATCGGATGAGGCACCTTACGGCGTTTGGCGCGGTGCAGTTGGCGGGTCCGCACCACCTGCTCCAACTCGCGCTCGAGACGCACGATACGGTCTTGGAGAAGACGTCTATCCGCTTCGATCTGCGTTTCACCCGGACCACCCATGAAGCCCGCACCACCGCGCTGACGCTCAAGGTGGGTCCAGCTTCTGACGAGGCGGCCCTTCTGGTAATTGAGATGGGCAAGATCGACCTGCAGTGTGCCTTCCTTTGTGGAGGCGCGGCGTCCGAAGATCTCAAGGATAAGACCGGTCCGGTCGATGACCTTGGAGTTCCACTGCTTTTCGAGATTGCGTTGCTGAACCGGCGTCAAAGGGTGATCGACGATCACGAGACCCGCATCCGTTTCATCGAGCAGATGACCGATTTCTTCGATCTTACCGGTGCCGAACAGGGTCGCTGGACGCGGCTGGCTGACGGGGACGATCAGGCCTTGTGTGACGGTGAGGTCAATGGCGAGAGCCAGACCTTTGGCTTCTTCGAGCTTTGCCTCCATCGACCGCAGAGGTGCTGTCGCCGTCGCCTCGCGATGGTCACGCTGCTGCTTCAACTGCGGGACGAGGACGACGGCGCGCATGTCGTCGCGCCGCTTTTCGAGCTCGGGAATGATGGATTCGTTCGACGTATCGCGTGTAGAAATGTGCTGGCCCTTTCAATTGCTGGTGCCAGTTTAAAATATAGGCAGCTACACGACAAAAACAACGGAGCTCGATCGTGAGTTCCGTTGTCGATCGCTGCAGGACCGGGAGATTGGGTCCGTCTCAGAAGCGGTGAATCAGGCCGCGCCTTCTTCGGTCTCGAACATCTGCATGGGCTGGCCGGGCATGATGGTGGAGATCGCGTGCTTGTAGACGAGCTGCGAATGTCCATCGCGGCGCAGGAGCACGCAGAAGTTGTCGAAAGACGTGACGACACCGGTCAGCTTGACACCGTTGATGAGGAAAATCGTCAACGAAATCTTTTGCTTACGAACGGTGTTGAGAAAGAGATCCTGTAGGTTTTGAGAACGTTCCGCCATGGCGCCGCTTCTTTCTTTTTTGCCCGGATGGGAGACCGGGAAATCAAACTATCAATAATGCAATCCCGCTGGCCGTGCCCCCTGCCAATGGGTGAAACTCTGGTATCAAATCACGCTCTGTTCCGCAATGTCGAAAAACTCATGCTACTTTTTGCCGGCCTCCCGACATAGTGCGCTTGTCGATAAATTAGAAATATTGCAACGACACCCTGAAAAGTTGTTCTACATCGCGCACGGAGTCCGCCGAGGCGAAGAGAATGACCCGGTCCTTCGCCTTGATCTTCATGCTACCATCCGGGCGCAAAACGGTCTTGTCGCGATAGACTGCGCCGATGCGGATCCCCTCGGGAAGATCGATCTCGCGAAGCGCTTGCCCGACGAGCGGGGAGGTTTCCAGCGCTTCCGCCTCGATGATTTCGCCATTGCCGCGCTGTACCGCATAGACGGAGCGAATGCGGCCCTTGCGTACATGCTGCAACACGCGTGAAATCGTCACGGCCCGCGGGTTGATATAGGCGTCCAGTGCCAGTGACTTCGCCGCATCGTGGAAGGACGTAGCATTCAGCAAAGCGAGGTTCGACTTGCAGCCCATCTGCTTTGCCATCACCGCGCCCAGAATATTGGTCTGGTCGTTGTTGGTCAGCGTCACAATCAGGTCGGCGTCCTGGATGTCGGCCTGATGAAGGATTTTCTGGTCGAGAACCGACCCGTGCAGCACGATCGTTGAATTCAAATTCTCCGAGGCCGCGATCGCTTTGTCGCGATCGAATTCGATGATCTTGACCCGGGTCTTCGGCTGCAATTCCTCGATGGAACGCGCGACATACTGGCCGATATTGCCACCACCGGCGATCACGATCCGGCTCGCCTCTTTCTCCACGTGACCGAAGAGCCCAAGCGTGCGGCGAGCGTGCTGGCGTTGACATATGACATAGGCGAGGTCGCCGGTGCGCAATTGTTCTGAGGAATCGACCGACTTCAGGTGGCCGTTGCGGAAAACACCGACCACAGTCGCCACCAGATCGGGAAAGAGCTGGCTCAACTGCTGCAGCGGCGTATTGACGACCGGGCAGTCCTCCATGCATTCGATTGCCAGCATCGAGACATTGTCATCGGCAAAGCGCACCACATCGGTGGCGCCCGGGAAAGCAATGCGACGAAGCACCATCTTGCCGACTTCGATCTCTGGAGAGATCGTCACATCGATCGACATGTTCTCGCGGCTGAACAGGTCACCATATTCGGGCGCCAGGTAGCTTTGATCGCGGATCCGGGCGATCTTGGTCGGCACGCTGAACAAGGCATGCGCCACTTCACAGGCGACGATGTTGATCTCGTCATAGAGCGTGACGGCAATGATCATGTCGGCCTGATCGGCACCAGCCTTTGCCAGCACGTCCGGGTGCGAGCCGTGGCCGACATAGCCGCGCACGTCGAGCGTTTCGGTGATCGCCGAAATCAGGGCTGCTGAGGTATCGATCACCGAAACCTCGTTGTCTTCGCGCGACAGTTGTTCGGCGATGCCGTAACCCACCTGCCCCGCGCCACAAATGATAACCCTCATGCGCCCTCTCCGAGCCTATTTCTAAACCCTGCCGAGCGCATGCCCATCAGACGCCGAGAGATTTGAGCTTGCGGTGGAGCGCGGAGCGTTCCATGCCGACGAATTCAGCCGTGCGGGAGATATTGCCGCCAAAGCGGTTGATCTGTGCCACGAGGTAATCGCGCTCGAACATTTCGCGCGCCTCGCGAAGCGGAAGCGTCATGATGTGTTGATCGCCCTGTGCGGCAATCTTCGGCAGCATGTCGCCAATATCGGAGGGCAGCATGTCGGCGGTAATAGACGTGTCGCCGCCTTCCGGACGGGTCAGGATCATCAAGCGTTCGATATTGTTGCGAAGCTGGCGGATGTTGCCCGGCCAATCATGCGTCTGCAGGACGGCCATGGCGTCATCGCCGATCTTGCGCGGACGAATGCCAGCCTGTTCCGAAATCTGGCGGATGAACATGTCCACCAGGAAGGGGATATCCTCTCGGCGCTCGGAGAGTGCCGGAACCTTGACCGGGACAACGGCCAGACGGTGGTAGAGATCCTCGCGAAAAAGCCCCTCGGAAATCAGGTTCTCAAGATTGAGCGCCGTGGAGGAGATGATGCGGACATCGACCTTCACCCGCTTGCCGCCGCCCACACGCTCGAACTGCTGGTCGACGAGCACGCGCAGGATCTTGTTCTGCGTCTCGCGCGGCATTTCGCCGACCTCATCGAGATAGAGGACGCCGCGATGCGCCTCTTCCAGTGCACCAACCTTGCGTGGCTGCCCCGGTAGCCCCTCGGTGCCGAAAAGCGCGATCTCCATGCGTTCCGGTGTAATCGTGGCCGCATTCAGCGCAACAAAAGGCCCAGTAGCGCGCGACGACTTCTTGTGGATCATGCGCGCCACAAGCTCCTTGCCGGAGCCGGAGGGGCCAAGGATCATGATGCGGCTATTGGTTGGTGCTACGCGGTCGATCGTCTGACGAAGCTGTGAAACGGCGAGAGACGCGCCGATGAGTTCGACAGCGTCGCCAGTCCGCTTCTTCAACTCCTGAACCTCGCGCTTCAGCTTGGAGTTTTCCAGCGCACGTTCGGCAATCAGGATAAGACGGTCAGCCTTGAACGGCTTTTCGATGAAGTCGAAGGCGCCGCGTTTGATGGCGTTGACCGCTGTCTCGATGTTGCCGTGACCGGATATCATCACGACCGGCAAGTCAGGGTGACGGTTCTTGATTTCATCGAGAAGCGCCAGACCATCCAACTTGCTTCCCTGCATCCAGATATCGAGAAAGATCAGCCGCGGCACGCGCTCCGAGATGGCAGCCAACGCGCTGTCGCTGTCATGCGCCATGCGCGTCTCGTGACCCTCATCAGACAGAATGCCCGCAACGATCTCACGGATGTCGGCCTCGTCGTCGACGACCAGAATATCAGATGCCATATGCAACTTCCTTGTCAGTTTCGCTGCCAACCACTTCGACACGCGGGAGCAGCACCCTGATCATGGCACCGTGGCCATGATCGAAATCGGCGGGCGCATCATGCAATTCGAGATGACCGCCGTGTTCTTCAATGATCTTCTTGACGATGGCGAGACCAAGCCCAGTGCCCTTATCGCGCATCGTCATGTAGGGCTCGAGGATGCGGTGACGGTTTTCGACCGGCAGACCTCTGCCATTGTCGATGACATCCACCACGAACCGGTTGTTCGATTCGTCAAAATCCGCACGGACCAGGATACGGCCCTCGCGACCCTCTGCAGGATCGACCGATTCGATTGCCTCGGTGGCATTCTTGATAAGGTTGCCGAATGCCTGGCCGAGCATGCGGGCATCGAACATGCCTTCCAGCGGCTTATCGCCGAGCTCGGTTTTGAAGCTCACATGGCTTGCACCCATCTCCCTGAGGAAGGTGGCATCTTTGAGGACGGTGCGCAGATCGGAGCGTTCCTTGGTCGGCTTCGGCATGCGGGCGAAGGCGGAAAACTCATCCACCATACGGCCAATATCGCCGACCTGCCGAACGATCGTGTCGGTACACTGATCGAAAACCGCGCGATCGCTGTCATCGATCTGCTTGCCGAAGCGGCGCTTGAGGCGCTCTGCCGAGAGCTGGATCGGGGTCAACGGGTTCTTGATTTCATGTGCAATACGTCGTGCCACGTCCGACCAAGCGGTGGAGCGCTGGGCAATGACAAGATCGGTGATATCGTCGAGCGTGATGACATGGGACTCGCGGCCATCGCGGGCATCCTCGCGCGTGACCTGAACGCTCAAGGTGCGCTCCTTGCCGCGGCGCATAATGTTGATCTGCTGACGAAAATCTGCGCGACCGGATGCCGACGCTTCCGCCAGCACATGCTCGATCTCGGGTGCTGCGACAGAGAGCGGCGCACCGACAAGATCGGAAGACGGAAGAGCAAGAAACTCTTCTGCCGACGGATTTACGATGGTGATCACCCGGTTCTCATCGACGCCGATGACAGCGGCCGTGACACCTGAGAGCACCGCTTCGATAAAGCGACGGCGATCATCGATATCGTCCTTCGCCTCGATGATCTCTTCCTGCTGGCTGCGGATTTCGGAAATCATCTTGTTGAAGGTTCGCGACAGGCGACCGACGTCGCCGTCGATGGCGCGCACCGGTACCAGCACATGCAGGTTGCCGGTTGCCACACTGTCAGCGGCGCTGATCAGCAAACGGATCGGGCGAACGATACGGTCGGCGACCGCGATCGCCGTCCAGATTGCGGCGAGAAGCACAATCAGCGCGAAGCCGAGATAGAGAATGGCAAAGGCAATCTGAAGCGGCGCACGGCCGGATTCCATTGCCTTGTATTCTGCGCGGTTCTCCTCCATCAGCCGCATGGCCGACATGACCTTGGGATCGACGGCGCGCACCGTGTAGAGGAACGTTCCGCCAATCCCCTCAAGCTTGATGATGGCGCCCACAAGGTTGGTCACGCCCGGCGGAATGAGCGTTGGCTGGCCTGCCGCGGCCTTTTCAAGCGCATCTGCCGGGATTGCCGGTAGCGGGCGTTCCGTGGCGATATCGGCCTGCACGACCGCGTCACCATCCGCCTGGACGAGGAAGGCGCCAAGCATGCCACGACCTTTGGCCTGGCGCGTCATCAGATCGACGAAGCCGGTGCGGTCGAGATAGAAGAGCGCGCGGTTGCGGTCGAGGTCGGTCGCCATGGAGAGCGTCTGGCCCTGCAGATAACCGGCATTTTCCAGCATATAGGCCTGGGCGATATTGCTGGAGGAATCAACGATCGCCTGGGTACGCAGTGCGAACCAGCGGTCCAGTCCGACATTCAGCGTCAAACTGGCGAAAATCGCCACAAGCACAGCCGGGGTGATCGCGACGATCGAAAACAGCACGACAATGCGCACATGCAGCCGAGCCGCGGCCCTTCCCTTGCGGCGGGCCTTCAACAGACGGCTGATTTCCCGGCCGATGAGATACATCAGGCCAATGACGAAGATGGAGTTGATGACGACCGAAGCGATGACGACGTTGGAGGTCGGCGCGATCGGCGTCAGCCCGAGGAGCACAATCAGCGTCACGATGGCGCAGATCAACGCTACGCCAGCGAGAACGAGACCTGGCAGCGCAAACGACATGCGGCGGTCGGCAATCAACATGCCCGCCGCTTGCTCGTCGGCTTTTCCTTCGACGACAGGTTTACGCATCGATCATCATTCCCAAGCCGCCATGATAGGCAGAGACGCCACAGCCAAACGTCATTCGTCGCGGATTGCGAATCTATGACGTCACAGTGTTTTTCAAGCAACAGTTTGTGGCGAAAATGCAACGACGATCTTCGTATTGTCAATATCCTCAGGTGGTACGAGAGCTGCGATACACGGAAACGCCGAGTTCGCGGATCTTTTTCCTGAGCGTATTACGATTGAGGCCGAGCAGATCTGCCGCCTTGATCTGATTGCCGCGCGTGGCGGTCAATGCTGCAAGGATCAACGGATACTCCATTTCGTGAAGTACGCGATCATAGAGGCCGGGTGGCGGCAGGTTCTCGCCGAAGCTCGAGAAATACTCCCGCATGTTCTCCTCCACCGCCTGCGAGATCGTCAGGTTGCCGCTGCGAACGGTCGTCCGGTCGATTGGGCTGTCTGGAACATCCGACTGGAGTTCCTGCTCGATGATCTCGCGGGTAATGACTTCCTGTGGATAAAGCGCCATCAGGCGGCGGATCAGGTTCTCAAGTTCGCGGACGTTGCCAGGCCAAGCGTAAGCCTTCATCAACTCCAGCGCCTCACCCTCAAAGCGCTTGCCCTCAAGACCTTCCTTCTCACCCGTCTGGATGAAGTGACGGACAAGATCGGGAATGTCTTCTGCTCGGTCACGAAGCGGTGGCAGGCGCAGTGGAACAACGTTCAAACGATAATAGAGGCCTTCGCGGAAAAGACCCTGATTGATCGACTGCTTCAAATCCTTGTTCGTCGCAGCGACGATGCGGACATCGGTACGGATCGGCGTGCGGCCGCCCACAGTCGTGTATTCGCCCTGCTGCAGGACGCGCAGCAAACGGGTCTGTGCATCCATCGGCATGTCGCCGATTTCGTCAAGGAAAAGCGTGCCGCCTTCTGCCTGTTCGAAACGACCGGTCGAGCGGTTCTGTGCGCCTGTGAAGGCCCCCTTCTCGTGGCCGAAGAGTTCCGATTCGATCAGATCGCGTGGAATGGCGGCCATGTTGATGGCAACGAAGGGACCGTTGCGGCGCTTGCCATAATCATGCAGCGCGCGAGCCACCAGTTCCTTGCCGGTACCGGACTCGCCGGTGATCATCAGCGTCAGGTCGGTTTGCATGAGACGCGCCAACACGCGGTAAATTTCCTGCATTGCAGCGGAACGGCCGACGAGCGGCATGCCATCCTGCATGTCGTCATCGAGCTTGGCAGGCTTGCGCTTCGGCTCCGACAGAGCGCGCCCGATGATGGCAATCAATTCCGTCAGATCGAAGGGCTTGGGCAGGTAGTCGTAAGCGCCCTTTTCCGATGCTTGATGGCGGTCATGAAGGTGTTTTGCGCGCTCATCACGAGAACTGGAAGCTCGGGACGAGCCTTCTTGATGCGCGGCAGAAGATCGAAGGCGTTCTCATCCGGCATGACTACATCGGTGATGACAAGGTCACCCTCCCCCGCCGAGACCCAGCGCCACAGCGTTGCGGCATTGGACGTGATGCGCACATCGTAACCGGCGCGGCTCAGCGCCTGGTTCAGAACGGTGCGGATAGCCGCATCATCATCGGCCACGAGAATCGTTGCTGTCATGGATTGGACCCTGTGTTCGGTATAATGCTGTCGTCCGGTGCAACTTCAGGCGAAACCGGCATCAGGACGCGAAATGTTGTGCGATGGTTCTGGCTGTCGCACTCAACGATGCCGCCATGCGCGCCGATCAGCTTCGCCACCAGCGCCAGCCCCAGGCCGGAACCATTGGTCTTGGTGGTAATGAAGGGATCGAAGAGATGCGGCAGAAGATCGGATGGCACACCCGGGCCATTATCGTGGACGCAGAATTCGAGCGGCAGAGAGATGCGCTCTCGGCTGCCCGCCACCGAAAGGCGAATGCCCGGACGATAGGCTGTGGTCAGAATAATCTCGCCGTCCGTCTGGTTACCGACTGCTTCGGCCGCGTTCTTCACCAGATTGAGAAAGACCTGCACCAGCTGATCGCGGTTGGCATAGACCGGCGGCAGGGACGGATCGTAATTTTCGGTGATCTTGATGTTGCGGGCAAAACCGGCCTTGGCAACGGCTTTGACATGGTCGAGAACCGAGTGGATATTGACCGGAAAGCGGTCCACTGGACGCTCGTCGGAAAAAATCTCCATGCGGTCGACCAGAGAAACGATGCGATCGGTTTCGTCGCAGATCAGGCGTGTCAGCGCTCTGTCCTCATCCGGAACCGATGATTCAAGCAGCTGTGCCGCACCTCTAATGCCGGACAGCGGATTTTTGATTTCGTGCGCCAGCATTGACGCAAGGCCCGTGACGGAGCGAGCCGCCGCGCGATGGGTCAGTTGACGGTCGATCTTGTCCGCCATCGACCGTTCCTGGAACACCACGACGACCGAGCCCGGCTCGCTGACAACGGGAGCGACATACAGATCGACGAGCTTGTCTTGGCCAAGGCGTGGGGAGGACAGATCGACACGATACTCATTAACGGGCGCGCGGCGTTCCCGAACCTGATCGATCAGTGCCAAAAGCGGGCTGCCAAAAGGGATGAAGGTGGAAATGCGATAGCGCGCCAGATGAGCGGCACTGGCACCGAAGAAGGCCTCAGCCTCCCAATTAGCGAAAGCAACAAAGCCCTCGGCATCCACCAGAATGACGGGGTTCTGGACGGCGTTCAGAACGGCCATTGCCAAGGCGTTGCCCCCCGACGCAGAGGAATTTCCAGCGCTCATGCGGCCTTCCTTGAAGCATCGTCCTGCGCGCCGCGTTCAAGTGCGCCGCGCAGCACAGCGATGACCTCGTTCGTGTTCTTTGATGTCATGATTTGCACCTTCTCCTCCACCGTGGTTGAGGGAGCGAAGCGATCGAGATACCAGCCGAGATGCTTGCGCGCATGACGCAGGCCTGCCTCCAGACCGTAAAAGTCGAGCATCATCTCGTAATGTTCAACAGCGATATTGGCGATCTCCTGCCGCGCAGGTGCTGCGTGACCGGCAAGAACAGCCGGCAACCAGGGCTGCCCCTGCGCCCCACGTCCCACCATCACCGCATCGGCACCCGAGCGGCGCAATATCTCGGCGACATCGCTTTGCGTTTCCACGTCACCATTAGCGATCAGCGGTATGGAAATGGCGTCGCGGACGGCGCGGATTGCGTTCCAATCTGCCTTGCCTTCGTAAAACTGCATGCGGGTGCGACCGTGGATGGTGATCAGCTTTACACCTGCGGCTTCGGCCCGCGCCGCGATGTCCGGAGCATTCAGGGACTTTTCGTCCCAACCCAGCCGCATCTTCACCGTAACCGGAACATCGACCGCCTTCACGGTGGCTTCGATGAGGGTCAAAGCATGATCGGGATCGCGCATCAGCGCGGAGCCGGAATAGCCGCCAGTCACCTTCTTTGCTGGACACCCCATATTGATGTCGATGATATCGGCGCCGTTATCGGCGGCGATTTTTGCAGCCTCAGCCATCCAGTGGGCTTCGCGTCCGGCAAGCTGAACCATATGCGGCGTCATGCCCGCATTCTTGAGACGAGCCCAGGACTCGCCCTTGTTTGCGACAAGCTCACGGCTTGCGACCATCTCGGTCACGACGAGGCCTGCACCAAAGCGCCAAGCCAGTTGACGGAAAGGAAGATCGGTTACCCCGGACATAGGGGCAAGCACTGCCCGGTTACGAACAGCCACACTACCGATCTGAAATGAGTCTGACAGCGCCGGGAGATGCAATTGGCGATCTTTCATGCAGATAGAAAAGTTGCATTATTTTTAGACAGCGTTTTCGCGCTTGCCAAGCACCCGCGCTGCTTTTTTGCGTGTTTTTTCATGAAACTTCGTTGCGTAAGAGCAAGCCATGTTCAAATGACGAAGCAATAGGCGAGTTTCAGCTCATAGCAGGCGCCAATCACGGCTGGTCATTCGGCTTTTGAAACGTTAGATCACGCATGTCAATCTGCAACAACAGCAGATACGGCGTAGGGGAAATGCGGAAATCCAATATGAAAATCGGTGTCGTCATTGTCGCAGCGGGTCGCGGGGAACGCGCAGGCTCACCGGAAGAGGGTCCGAAACAGTATCGGTTGATTGGCGGCAAACCCGTTATCGAGCACACGCTAAGGACGTTCCTCGGCTGGCAGAAAGCCGCAAAGATAGCCGTCGTCATTCACCGAGACGATGTTGCTCTCTATAAGCCGATCGAGGCTGGTCTGTCTGCGCCTGAGCGGATGCTCGTTGTCACCGGCGGTGCAACCCGCCAGCAATCGGTTCTTGCAGGGCTCGAAGCGCTTGGCGCAGATGACGTCACGCACGTGATGATCCATGACGCAGTCCGCCCCTTCATCGATGTCGATCTTCTGGAACGGGTAGCTGCACGTCTCGAAAGCGGAGCCGATGCGGTGCTGCCTGCCCTTGCGGTCACAGACACGTTGAAGCGCGGCGAGGCATCGCTGGTGCGGGAGACCGTATCCCGCAGCGGCCTGTTTGCCGCCCAGACCCCACAGGCCTTTCGATACAGCGCGATCCTTGCAGCGCACCGTGATGCGGCCTCATCGGGCCGAGACGATTTCACTGACGACGCCTCGATTGCGGAGTGGGCCGGACTGCCCGTCAGCCTCGTCGAAGGATCTGTCGATAATGTCAAACTTACTTTGAAGCGGGATATTGCCATGGCTGACGAAAAACTTTCTGCCGCACTTCCGGATGTACGAACCGGCAATGGGTATGATGTCCATCAGTTGGAAGACGGCGATGGTGTGACGCTTTGTGGCATCTTCATTGCCCATGATCAAAAGCTCAAGGGCCATTCCGATGCGGATGTGGCGCTTCATGCACTGACCGATGCCCTGCTCGCCACGTGTGGAGCCGGCGATATTGGCGATCATTTTCCACCATCGGACCCGCAATGGAAGGGTGCCGCCTCGCGGATTTTCCTCGAACACGCGGCAAAGGTCGTGCGCGGCAATGGCGGCACGATCATGAATGCGGATGTGTCGCTGATCGCGGAAGCGCCACGCATCGGACCGCATCGCCAGGCCATGCGCGAGAACCTGGCAGAGATTCTCGGGATCTCGCTCGACCGTTGCTCAGTCAAGGCAACCACCAACGAGATGATCGGCTTTGTCGGACGGCGTGAAGGCATTGCAGCGATCGCGACTGCGACGGTGGTTTATCAGCAGAGGCCGGTATGAGCATCTTCCCAGCGGATATCGAGGAACGGGCCCGTCACATCATCGCAAGCTTCTCTGAGGCAGGACATATGGTGTCGACGGCGGAAAGTTGCACAGGCGGTTTGATCGCAGGCGCCCTCACCGAGATCTCCGGCTCCTCGGCCGTCGTCGACCGCGGCTTCGTCACTTACACGAACGAGGCGAAGATGGACATGCTGGGCGTCTTGGAGCCGACCTTGAAAGCCTATGGCGCGGTCTCCAGAGAAACTGCGCTCCAGATGGCGCATGGCGCGCTATTTCGCTCCCGTGCACATGTCTCGGTCGCGGTCACGGGCATTGCCGGCCCCGGTGGCGGCTCTGCCGCAAAACCGGTTGGCCTGGTGCATCTGGCAGCAAAGAGCCGCGATGGCAGGCTCATTCATCGTGAAATGCGTTACGGCGATATTGGCCGCGATCAGGTCCGTCTTTCAACCGTCAGAACCGCTTTAGAGATGGTTTTGGAACTATCTCATTCCGCATAGATACGGTCGGCGCGGGCTTCGAAAGCTTCGGCGAACATGCGGAACGCACGATCGAACATCGACCCCATCAAAGCGCCGAGAAGGCGGTTCTTGAACTCGTAGTCGATGAAGAAATAGACCGAGCATCTGCCATCATCGGTCGGCTCGAAGCGCCAACGATTGTCCAGATAGCGGAACGGCCCGTCGAGGTATTTGACATCGATAGCACGCTCTTCCGGCTTCAAAAGCACCTGCGTGGTGAAGGTCTCGCGGATGGCCTTGTAACCAACCGTCATATCCGCCACCAGCAGCGTCTTGCCGTCACGCTCTTTCTTGGAGCGCACGGTGAGCCCGTCACAGAGAGGCAGAAATTCCGGATATTTCTCCACATCGGCGACGAGATCGTACATCCGGTCGGGAGAATGTTTGACAAGGCGGCGTGTTTCAAATTGCGGCATGAGCCGGAATTAATGTGCACTCCGCATAAGATCAAGGAGGCGGTCCGCCTCACGTCGAGATTTCACCTGAAATATCGGGACCTCTGGACCGTAAAGATCGAAATTGCGTTCGAAAAGCGGTGCGTGACGTTGCTCGAATGTCCAGATATAGGTTAGGAATTCGAGATTGGGCAACGGTTCAGCGCAACCGTCAGCCATATCTGGTCGAACGCGCCCATAGTTGCGCATGACACGACGCCCAATACCGGCCAAACAGGTGAGGCGGGAAAGGCGCATCCAGATCACAACATCGGTCCTGGGCAAGCGAATATCGAAAGTGGAGGGATTGCTTCCGTCCAACACCCAGCGATCATGAGCAACGATATCTCGGATGATGCGATGCTGCTCTCCTTGTTCGCGTTGCGTCCAATTTGGGAGCCAGCGCACATCTCGGTCGATCGAGAAGTATTCGGCTTGAAGGTGATGCGCGACCTGCCGCGAGAGCGTTGTCTTTCCGCCACCGGACGAGCCGACCACCAGCACGCGGGAAGCACGTCCCAATAATCTCGCGGCCTCCACGATATCAGAAATATAATTCGGCATCCCTGCCCCCCGCTCTACCGCTTCAGTTCACCGCCAATCGCCGAGTCGAGATCACTGAGCAGGCGATTCGTATCCTGGTAGCTTGTGAGAATGATGACCGGTAAATCCCTCCGGGCAGCCTCGATATGCTGAACGATCTCAGGCGACTCAGCCTTTTCGAAATTCCAGATATAGGAGAGAAATTTCGCGTCGATCTTTTCCGGGCACCCTTCGGCCATTTCCGGTCGCACTTTGCCACGGTAACGAAGCCAGCGCTTGACGACGCTGGTCAAAGACATCCAGCGGGGAAAGCGCAACCAGATGACAGCCTCCGTCCGCGGCAGGCGAAGAGGCAGCGTGCCGGGGCTGTTGCCATCGATAATCCAGCGGTCTTCGGCTGCAAAGGCGGTCATGCGCTCAACAATCTCCGGCCTCGGTCTCAGCTTCCAGCCCGGCAGCCAGAAAATGTCGCGGTCACATGATATGTGTGGCAGTCCGAGCCGTTCGGACAGCTGGTTGCTCAGCGTGCTTTTGCCGTTGCCGGAGCACCCCATGACAAGAAGACGGCGGGAGCCCTTGATGATTTCGGCGGCTTCTTTAGTGTCATTGACGATGATCATCCTCATCACCCCTGCATAGCAGTTCTTAGAAAATCGCTATTGCAACCCTGCTGGGTGGATTGCTATTAAATTAGAAGATTGTTTGCAGCCATGAGATGCAACCGAGCCAAGATGATCATTTTTGGCGCGGTTTCGTGTCTGGCGCGTTTTTCAACCATAAACCGGACCTAGGGTCCAGCCGAGAGATACGATGGACGACTTTGCCAACATCATCAACCTTCTCGAATCCGCCAAGCAACTCGCCTCGATGAACAGTATGCCGGTATTGGCTTACCTTATCGATGTAGCAAAGTGTGAAGCGCGTGAGAACAAGCCGGTTCTGCGCAAGCGCAAGCGCGGCGAATCGACGGTGAAGCAGGAGACCGAGGCCTGAACTACTGTTCAGTCCTTTATGCTTCATGTTAGAAAGTGGCCGCGAGGCCACTTTTTTGTTTGAGGGAAGGAGAACGCCATGCCAGCCGCATCTGTCGATCTTCGTTCCTATTCAAAGGAATGGCCGGAGGAACGCCATGCCTTCGTCCAGATCGTCGTGCCACTGCAAGGCAGCATGGACATCGAGGTTGGCGGGTTGCAGCAGCGCCTCTCGACCTCCAAGGCCGTTCTGATTACCGGCAATATCAAGCACAGCATTGTCACATCGGACAACAACCGCTCCCTGATCGTCGATCTCGACGAGCGATACGTCCCAGAGGCGACACTGGAGAGATTCTGCAACAGGCCGTTCATCGACCTCACCAATCGATCGTCTTCTATCGCGCGCCATATGCGACGATCCATTCACGATGGCGAAGACAACTCATCCTCAACGAGGTTGTGGGCAGAGCTTCTGGTCGGAAGCTTCACGGACGAAAGGGCCGACATCGCGTCTCGACTGCTGACGCTCAAGGCACTGATCGAGATCGATCCGTTCCAACCTTGGACGGTGGAGCGCATGGCATCCGAGGTGGAGATCAGCACCAGCCGTCTGCACGCTCTGTTTCTCGATTACTTTGATGCCACGCCGCACGCTCTGCTTGCCGATGTCCGGATGAAGAAAATCTGCGCGCTTCTTTCAGGCTCGCCCTTGCCGATTGCCGAGATTGCGACACGGGCGGGCTTCTCCGATCAGACAGCCTTGACGCGCGCAATGAAGAAGTCGCTCGGCACCACGCCTGCCGCCTATCGGCGCAACGCCATTTCCTGAACCGTAAGAGTTTATGTCAAGACAGGCATTTCTTGTGCATGGCACATAGAGCGCCGCGCGGCTTCTTGGCCGCGCAGAGGACGCTCAATCTTTTTGAATCTACGCATCGTGCTTTTCCGAAAAT
>NZ_JAQZSF010000030.1:0-227 GCF_028674915.1 Agrobacterium sp. CNPSo 3708 | reverse complement strand
TTCGTTCCCATTGTTCATGCTCATCGAATAAAACTCGATCGCATCACGTGTTCATATCAAATAGAGCCAAAAGCTCTCCAGCTTCTCGATACAACAGCACATGCAAAAGCATGTGCCAGTTGCGTTTCGCCGACCTGGTGGTTATCGCGGGGCGGCTGCACCCGTTCCCATTCCGAACACGGCCGTGAAACGCCCCAGCGCCAATGGTACTCCGTCTTAAGACGCGG
>NZ_JAQZSF010000029.1:0-252 GCF_028674915.1 Agrobacterium sp. CNPSo 3708 | reverse complement strand
AGCATTGCCGCGGAAGCCGATGAAGCCGCGCAGAGCGCCGAGCTCGGTGTCTGTGCGAGTATCAACTTCGAACTGAGCGCGCGTGAATGCGTCCCAGTCGGAGGTGCCGCCGTTGCCGGTGCCAGCAGACGTACCATTACCGCGCTGGAAATCGGTCTGGAAACGAACGTAGCCGCCGAACTTCAGGCAGGTTTCCGTACCAGGAATGTAGAAGAAGCCTGCGCCGAAAGCGTCGCAAACGCGAACGTATTC
>NZ_JAQZSF010000028.1:0-252 GCF_028674915.1 Agrobacterium sp. CNPSo 3708 | reverse complement strand
AGCATTGCCGCGGAAGCCGATGAAGCCGCGCAGAGCGCCGAGCTCGGTGTCTGTGCGAGTATCAACTTCGAACTGAGCGCGCGTGAATGCGTCCCAGTCAGAGGTGCCGCCGTTCGAGGTGCCAGCAGTCGTGCCGTCACCGCGCTGGAAATTGGTCTGGAAACGAACGTAGCCGCCGAACTTCAGGCAGGTTTCCGTACCAGGAATGTAGAAGAAGCCTGCGCCGAAAGCGTCGCAAACGCGAACGTATTC
>NZ_JAQZSF010000027.1:0-254 GCF_028674915.1 Agrobacterium sp. CNPSo 3708 | reverse complement strand
AGTAATGCATGAAGCTTACCGTTACTAATAGCTCGAGCGACTTCTTCGTTCCCATTGTTCATGCTCATCGAATAAAACTCGATCGCATCACGTGTTCATCAAATAGAGCCAAAAGCTCTCCAGCTTCTCGATACAACTGCACAAGCCAAAAGCATGTGCCAGTTGCGTTTTGCCGACCTGGTGGTTATCGCGGGGCGGCTGCACCCGTTCCCATTCCGAACACGGCCGTGAAACGCCCCAGCGCCAATGGTACT
>NZ_JAQZSF010000026.1:0-310 GCF_028674915.1 Agrobacterium sp. CNPSo 3708 | reverse complement strand
AGCACTGAACAAGGCGCAGATCGCCGTGATGTCTACGTCGCAGCTGAACGCTCTGTCTTCCGATGCGCTCAACACCTTCTCCAGCGATGAAGTCAAGGCCATCAGCGAAAAGGCGCTTGCAGGCATCACCATCAGCAAGTTGACCACGGGTAACATCGCAAACCTGAGCGGGATACAGGCAGCAGCCCTGACCACGACACAGTTTGCGGGGATGACGACCAGCCAGATCGATGCGCTGAACTCCACCCAGATCGCCAGCTTGAGCTCTGCCCAACTGGCAACGCTCGACAGCGCCGAACTCGCTCTCTTC
>NZ_JAQZSF010000025.1:0-321 GCF_028674915.1 Agrobacterium sp. CNPSo 3708 | reverse complement strand
TTGAACCTGCGGCCTTCAGGTTATGAGCCTGACGAGCTACCGGGCTGCTCCACCCCGCGTTAATTATGAGCGACCGCAGCGCAAGCGCCCGGTTGTTTTTGTTTTGCCAGTCCTCGAAGGCTTTTGCCTTCTGCGGGTCGGCGTGGGCTGCTCCACCCCGCGTTATTGCTTTAGAACTGCAAAAGGCCGCTTTGAGGGCGGCTTTTGCATTCGGCTTAAGCCGGAGGTGTGAGAAGAAGATAAACTGATGTTAGTTGCGTTTAGCAGACCTGGCAGCGACCTACTCTCCCGCGTCTTAAGACGGAGTACCATTGGCGCTGG
>NZ_JAQZSF010000024.1:0-346 GCF_028674915.1 Agrobacterium sp. CNPSo 3708 | reverse complement strand
TTGAACCTGCGGCCTTCAGGTTATGAGCCTGACGAGCTACCGGGCTGCTCCACCCCGCGTTAATTATGAGCGACCGCAGCGCAAGCGCCCGGTTGTTTTGTTTTGCCGGTCCTCGAAGGCTTTTGCCTTCTGCGGGTCGGCGGGGGGCTGCTCCACCCCGCGTTGACTGCTACCCGATTTGGATCGGGATATGTCTTAGAATTGGATAAAGCCGCTTTGAGGGCGGCTTTTGCATTCGGCTTAAGCAGGAGGTGTGAGAAGAAGATAAACTGATGTTAGTTGCGTTTAGCAGACCTGGCAGCGACCTACTCTCCCGCGTCTTAAGACGGAGTACCATTGGCGCTGG
>NZ_JAQZSF010000023.1:0-357 GCF_028674915.1 Agrobacterium sp. CNPSo 3708 | reverse complement strand
TTGCGGGGGCAGGATTTGAACCTGCGGCCTTCAGGTTATGAGCCTGACGAGCTACCGGGCTGCTCCACCCCGCGTTAATTATGAGCGACCGCAGCGCAAAGGCCCGGTTGTTTTGTTTTGCCGGTCCTCGAAGGCTTTTGCCTTCTGCGGGTCGGCGTGGGCTGCTCCACCCCGCGTTATTGCTTTAGAACTGCAAAAGGCCGCTTTGAGTGCGGCCTTTGGTATCGGCCTTGGCCGTTATGTTTGTGAATGAGAAGATTAGTTGCGTTTAGCAGACCTGGCAGCGACCTACTCTCCCGCGTCTTAAGACGGAGTACCATTGGCGCTGGGGCGTTTCACGGCCGTGTTCGGAATGGG
>NZ_JAQZSF010000022.1:0-454 GCF_028674915.1 Agrobacterium sp. CNPSo 3708 | reverse complement strand
CAGAGCGTTCAGCTGCGACGTAGACATCACGGCGATCTGCGCCTTGTTCAGTGCTGCCGCACTTGTGCTGCTCAAGTTTGTCAGAGCCGCTGCAGAAAGGCCTGAGATAGCCTTGGTGCTGAGTGATGCAACCTCTCCAGTGGAGAAGAGAGCGAGTTCTGCGCTGTCAAGCGTTGCCAGTTGGGCAGAGCTTAGTGCGGCGATCTGGGTGGAGTTCAGCGCATCGATCTGGCTGGTCGTCATTGCTGCGAACTGCGTCGTGGTCAGGGCTGCTGCCTGTGTCGCGCTCAGGTTTGCGATGTTGCCGGTGGTCAACTTGCTGACGGTGATGCCAGCCAGTGCCTGGACGCTGATAGCCTTGACTTCATCGCTGGAGAAGGTGTTGAGCGCATCGGAAGACAGAGCGTTCAGCTGCGACGTAGACATCACGGCGATCTGCGCCTTGTTCAGTGCT
>NZ_JAQZSF010000021.1:0-496 GCF_028674915.1 Agrobacterium sp. CNPSo 3708 | reverse complement strand
GAAGAGAGCGAGTTCGGCGCTGTCGAGCGTTGCCAGTTGGGCAGAGCTCAAGCTGGCGATCTGGGTGGAGTTCAGCGCATCGATCTGGCTGGTCGTCATTGCTGCGAACTGCGTCGTGGTCAGGGCTGCTGCCTGCGTCGCGCTCAGGTTTGCAACGTTACCCGTGGTCAACTTGCTGACGGTGATACCTGCAAGCGCCTTTTCGCTGATGGCCTTGACTTCATCGCTGGAGAAGGTGTTGAGCGCGTCCGAAGACAGAGCATTCAGCTGCGACGTAGACATGACAGCAATCTGCATCTTGGCCAGGGCTGCTGCGCTCGCGCTGCTTAAGTTTGTCAGGGCTGTTGAAGAGAGGCCGGAAAGTGCCTTGGTGCTGAGTGCCGCCATCTCTCCAGTGGAGAAGAGAGCGAGTTCGGCGCTGTCGAGCGTTGCCAGTTGGGCAGAGCTCAAGCTGGCGATCTGGGTGGAGTTCAGCGCATCGATCTGGCTGGTCGTC